>JAFVRO010000019.1 GCA_017504205.1 Clostridia bacterium
GTCAAAACCTTTAATCCGAGTAGCTCATTCTTAGCTTCTCTCTTTTACTTTTGTTGAGTTCGTGTACTCAATTCTTTCTCAGAATTCTCTTCTTGACGAGATTTGCACTTTGCTTTTTTTAGCATTTGCTTTGTACTTATCTCTTATTGTTCAATTTTCAATGACCGGTTGCCTCCGCGGCTTTCCCGCAGTGACTTGACTATTATACCACATCTCACATCGCTTGTCAATACCTTTTTCAAAGTTTTTTGAACTTTTTTGAAGAATTTCAAGGCGGTGATGCGACGCTTCGGAGTTCCCTCTCCTGAAGCCTTCATATTCTACCACTTTACTTCCTATTTGTCAAGGGGTTTTTGGAAATAATTCGGTTTTTTCTTAAATTAGGTAATTAATCATCAAAAACGGGGATACTAAGATCGGTTTATGTACTAAATATGCAAAACACGGGGTGTATTGATGCTGACCATACTTTTAAGAACGGTAGTTATATACTTGATTTTGATAATTGCTTTACGGCTTATGGGCAAGCGTCAGATCGGGCAGCTTGAGGTTTCTGATTTTGTAACTACTTTAATGTTGTCAGAAATCGCCACAATACCCATGGAAAATCCGCAGTTGCCGTTGGTATACGCGCTGATTCCCATTATCACGTTACTAACGTTTGAGGTAGTATCTTCAGTTGTTTCCAAAAGATATCCTACATTCAAAAGGGTGGTCAACTCCACTCCGTCGATGCTTATACGGCGTGGGATTATCGATCAGGTGGAGATGCGGCGAACGAGAATATCGCTTGAGGAATTATTATCCGAGGTGCGCCAAAGCGGTGTTGCGGACATTTCCGAGGTTTATTATGCTATATTGGAAGCTAACGGCAATCTGACGGTAATTCCGCGTAGCAGTGCAATGCCTGCCACGCGCTCAGACATGTCAGTTGACGTTCCCGAGACGGGAATTGCGCACATTGTGATATCTGAAGGTCGTCTTAATCGAAATGCGTTGAAATATTTAGGTATCAGTCGAGAAAAGGTTGATAAGATACTGCGGAAGCGCGGGGTGCAAATACACGATGTATATCTTATGACCTGCGATGATGCATTGAATTTTATGATCACAACGAAGGGGACAAAACAATGAAGAGCTTCTGGATCAGTATTATTATGTTTATAATGCTTTGCGGCATTATCGTTATCAACTCAGTCTACGTTAATACGGTTTGCTTGGATTTAATCGAGCGTGTAGGAGCACTTGATATATCTGCCGATGACTGTGAGCAGAAGCTATCACAATTCGAACTGGAGTATGAAAGACATGCACCGTATCTGAGTCTTTCTGCTATGATCGGCAAGCCTGAGGCGATAGAACTACAGATCGTTGCGCTTCACGAATACTACCGCGCGGGCGACAGCACGGAATTTTACAAGACAGTTTCTCAACTCAAATTACTTTTCAGTGACGTTATGCGTCCGGAGCAACTGCATTTACACAACATTATATAATATTTAATTATCAACTTGCGAAGTGTACGGTCAGGGAAAACTCGTAGTTTTTCAAAAATAGTATTGATAATACCGCTAAGGTATGCTATAATGGACGGGTACCGTTTGAAAGCGAGGTTATTTCTATGGAGCCAAAGGATACTGCTGAGCGCAGGCGCGAGCATGGAAGAATATTTATATTATGCTTTACTATATATGCGTTCAGCTATATCGGACGGATGAATTATTCTGCGTGTATACCGTCTATAATTAATGAAGGAATTTTTGACAGAGCATTTGGTGGATATATCACTACTGCTTATCTTATTGCATACGGTGCGGGGCAGCTCATCAACGGGTATGTCAGCACGCGCATATCACCAAGGTATATGATAGGGATTGGGCTTGCGGGAGTTGCGGTCAGCAATTTATTTATGGGAATATTTCCTTACAAATATGCCATGGTGGTTATATGGGCGTTTAACGGATTCTTCAATTCAATGCTATGGACTCCACTTATCCGCGCATTTACGGATTGGCTACCGGAAAAACCGAGAGCGCGTGCGGGGGTCAACATTTCCGTATCAATACCGCTTGGAACGTTAGCGGCGTACCTGATACCCGCGCTCATACTCAAGCACTTTGATTGGAGAACCGTATTTTTCGTATGCTCAGGTTGTTTATTCCTTGCATTTATAATATGGTGTGTTGGGATGAGAACCATAAAGGATTATCTTGCTGAGATTGCAAAGTGTGAGACTACGCCTCCGGGAGGTTCAGTATACGACCATAGTGGCTCTGACGTCAGAGACGGTTTCGGACGTATACTTATAAGGATGTGCGTTCCGTTAGTTGCTATAATATGTTTCTTCAACGGTGCGCTCAAGGATTCGGTAACTTCATGGACTCCAACGTATCTTTTTGACACCTTTTCAATCAATGATTTTCAGGCTTCCCTTATAACTACGCTTTTGCCTATTGTGAGTGTTTTTGGAGCGTACGTTGCGCGATTTCTTGACGACCGTTTTTTCAAGAACGAATTGGCGGTATGTGGGGTGCTTTACGGTATTGCGGCGATTGCCTACATCGCGCTAAACCTGTTTGGGCATACAAATGTTATTCTTTCTGCCGCGCTGATATCAATTGCGTTATCGGCAATGTGGGGAGTCAACACGCAAGTGCTAACATTTATACCCTTTTACTTTAACAAGTTACATAAGTCGTCAGCAATTTCGGGAATGCTCAACTGCACCGCATACATAGCATCATCCACATGCTCGTCGGTATTCGGCACTCTTGCGGAGTCAGTCGGTTGGAGCGCTGTAACAGCAATATGGTTAGGTATTGCGATAGCGGGAACTGTTGCATCGTTTGTTATTGCACCAATTTGGAAAAAGCGGCGTAACAGGTATTCTTGATTATAATGCCAAAAGCAAAGATCCAAGTCCCAAAGGGGGCTTGGATCTTTTTTATCCGATAATATTCAATATATTGGTGATTATTTGATCTTCCACATAAGGTCTGCGATTATCGGATAATGGTCCGAGGCATCCTCGCCGTCTATCTTTTCGGTAAGCACATCGTATGAAAAAACGATTGCATCGTCATTTGAAATGAATATATGATCTATTACCTTAGAACCTCCCACGAAGGTACCCGAGGAGTCGGTAGAAATAGCGATTTCTGCAGAAGACGAAAATCCTGAGGTGGTAATCATTTTATACGGTTCAGCGATTGGCTGGCAGTTGAAATCACCTGTGATAATAATCTTATACTCAGAAATATATTCCGACACAAATTGAAGAAGAACCTTTGTCTGACGAACTCTTGCTTCGTTATTCGTAT
Source organism: Clostridia bacterium (assembly GCA_017504205.1). Classification (GTDB taxonomy): domain Bacteria; phylum Bacillota; class Clostridia; order Oscillospirales; family CAG-272; genus HGM12650. Next base: position 3,321 of record JAFVRO010000019.1, read on the forward strand.
GCTCTAAATGAGTATTTATAAAAAGAAATTTATCTTTTGTAATCTTATCCTCGAGAAAAGCGTATGTAAAAATGCGGTTATAAGAGGATTCTTCATACCTGCTTACCGTATCCGGGGTATCTGAGAGCCATTTTGTACCACTGTCAAGCAGGTTATAGATATCGTGTCTATAGAATATTGGATTATATTCGCCCATATCACCGCCGTCTCTACCAACACCGACACAGCTATACACGGACGAAAGATCTGTGCGCAATAAACTCATCCAATAAGGTGAAGCTTCCTGAAGGCCGACAATTGCCGGAGTGTTAAGGAGTATTGCGGATTTGACGCGGTTGCGCCTTGCGTCATCGGGAGCGGTTGTAAGAATATTAAAGCTCATGACTCTCAGAACACTATTATCTTCATTGCCGTCTATAACGGATGAATTGAGTTCAAGAGCAAGTGTTGTGTCTGATGAACTAAGCATACCGTTAAAGTGAACGAGTGCGTTATAAACGCCGAGGTCATTGTTTGCGTAGAAGAGGATGCCGTTTTCATCCGGATGAATGGTATACTGATTTTCGCCAAGGTCAAAAGTTGGAATAATATCGGTATCTCTGTTGGTCTTTCCTACGCGAAGCTCGTGTGCAGACTTTTCTTCTTTGGTATCCTTCACCACGGGAATAATGTAACCCGTCTTACATTTAATAAAGGCTTGAAGCTCTTCCGCGAAGAGTATGCCTGTACTTGCAATCGCACCGGAGTATACTATCTTGTAATCTTGTATATTTGTACCATTGATTGAGAGTGAATCGACCGGGTATGTAGCTCTTATAAGTTTATTTCCCTTCGCCGAATCAATGAGAGACTCTGAACTATCATTCGGTGCATTTTTCAGAATATCACCAATGAACAGATCGACTGACGCGGTCACTGATTCATCGGTAATACCGAGAATTAGGATTTTAGTACCGGCAATAGCATATCCGCAATCCAGGGCACGAAGCGAAGTAGAGGAATAGTATGTCTCTACTTCATCGCGAGCGCATTTTCCAACAAGGATCTCATATTCAGACTCAGCGAACATTGGGACATCCTCCATAACGTAATCGTCCCTGTAATCGAGAGCTACTCCAATATGCTCTTCGATGGCACTACGGAGCGTATTTACGGTGCTTTTGAATGTATCGGATGCGGTCTCCGGTCTTATGACCACGAAGGATTTGAAGTCGTTGACAGAGAAAGAAACTGTCTCAATGATCGGCTCGGTGTCGGAATCTGCAGTGGTATCGCTTTCCTGCGGGTTGCTATCGGTTGACGGAGGTTCAGGGGGGGTATTGCATGATAAAAGGATTACGCACATTGAAGTTAAAATAGAAAGTGTCAGCAAAATTGATAATAGTTTTTTCATGTTTTTCACCTACTTACTTTAATTTTGACTGTTTGCTTTAATAACTGATATAATATCCGAGACATCCCGGACGGTATGAGGACATATAGAAGAAAGGTATTCGAGAGATTGGTGTCCTTGTGCGACAAGTATGCAGTCTGCGCCCATAGCATCGGCCACCTCATAATCGTGGTCGGTGTCACCGATGAAGAGAACCTTTGCGTTGGGATGTGCTTCCCTCCACTGCTCAGCAAGGTGCTTTTTGCTACCGGCGTGGATATTATCAAGCCCGATGAGTTCATCGAAGTATTCTCGGACTTTGAGCTCGTCTATCTGCTCACGAAGCATATTGACCTCCGTTGCGGAGATTATCAGTTGAGGAATTCCGCATTTTCTGAAATACTCAAGTACGGATATTACGTTTTTACAGGTTGAAGCGGTACGGCGTCTGGCGTTATACTCATTCACCCATTCTATTGCGATCTCCCCGAAGGGTTCTTTTTCAAAATCGAAACCAAGTTTTTTATAATACTCTGTTATTGGAAATCCGAAAACGCTATGATATCTTTCGATAGAGTCCACTGTGGGCATTGAACGGCGTTCAAGAAGGGTATTGACGCATTTGATGCAGATACCGACATCATCGAGAATAGTACCGTTAAAATCCCAGACAATATGCGTATATTTTTTCATATTCTTACCTTTTAATACTTACTTTCAGCTTGTTTTTACATTTTGGACACGTTGCGGTATGCTTGCCCTTGACGCGCGGCAGGCGAAGCACTGCTTTACATTTCGGGCATTTTCTATAAACGTGTGTTTTTCTGTCGCGCTTTTTGTTTCGACTAAGGTCACGCGCGTTTTTAATTTTCGCGCCAAGTCTTATAAAGGGGGCATTTTCGCGGCGTCGTTTAGCAATATTTTTTGACATCATCCTGAATATTACTATAGCTATCAGCAGAAGTGAAACAAAAAACAGGATGATCGCAATAATCCCGTCGAAAAAGGATTGCGCTATGGCAATTACCAGATACAAAACTGTCAACATGACATTGAGGGCGTCCGTACCGTATCTGCCATACATAAAAGCGGCTAACTTATTACTTATTTTTCCCATTTTTTACTCCTGATATGATAATTTTTATACTTTTTATATTCTACCACAATATTTTGCTTATTTCAAGTGTTAAATGCCAATGCGGTGAAAAATTTATTTCGATCACTATTGGTATTGTTATTGACTTTTCGGAGAAAATGGTGTACAATGGGAATGATAAAATTCAACTGATACGGAGGCTTGAGAATGAATCATTTATATCCACTGAAAATGAGTTATGCCACGAGGGATTATCTATGGGGTGGCAGAAGATTGATAAACGAATGGGGCAAAAAAACCGAAGCTGACAAGCTGGCTGAGACATGGGAGCTTACGGTACGCGACGACGCAATGAGCTTCATTGTAAACGGTGAGCTTCAAGGCATGTCCATGCGCGAATATATAAATAAATTCGGTGCAACTGTGGTCTCAGATACTTTTGACGGCGGCCGTTTTCCTTTGCTTATCAAGCTTATTGATGCTTGTGACAATCTGTCGGTTCAGGTACATCCCGACGATGCTTATGCGGCTATGAAGAGTGGAGACATAGGAAAAACGGAGATGTGGTACATAATTGACGCGCTTCCGGGGGCGTGCATCGCTTACGGCCTTGCGGACGGTATCAGTGAGGCAGATTTCCAAAGTATGATAAAAAGCGGCGAGGTCGAAAAGGCGCTTAAATTTCAGCCTGTGAAGGCCGGTGAGTGCTATTTCATTCCTGCGGGAATGGTACACGCTATTGGAAAGGGTATTCTGATTGCAGAGATACAGCAAAACTGTGATATAACCTACCGCATATACGATTACAACAGGCGTCAGAAGGATGGCTCATTGCGTGCGCTTCATGTTGAGGATGCCATTGCGGTCGTCCGCAAATTTGCTGAAGATGAGGTAGATGCGCTCTGTCATGAGGCGCGCAGATCCGACGGTGAGTTGGTTGGATGTAAGTATTTCAACGTTGAGAAGTTCTTGCTTGTTGGAGATGAGATAAGCCTTGTCGCAACTGAAAAGGGCTTTAATTCCCTGCTCTGCATTGGCGGCAAGGGAAAGATAATCGCAAGCGATATTGAGTATGATATAGCGAAGGGTGACAGTTATTATATTCCCGCAGGTCTTGGTGAGTATAAGGTATGTGGCAATGTGGAGCTGATCCGTACACAGCTTTGACAGCTGATTTTTAAAAACGCGAGGATAATATGAGAGCCGGTATAAAATTTTACATTGGACAATTAATTAATTATGCAGAAAAGCAGGGGCTCATTTCAAGGCTCGACAGGACTTACGCAGTCAACAGGCTTCTTGAGGTGCTGAGGCTTTCGTCATACGAAGAGCCAAAGACAGGCAAGGAGCTTCCGCTTGAGCAAATACTTGAGGGAATACTTGATTATGCATATAAAAAAGGTTTGATCCCCGACAATTCCGTTACTCAGCGAGATCTTTTTGACACCAAGCTGATGGGACTTCTGACGCCGCCTCCGTCCGTGGTGGTGGGCAGATTCGAGATGCTGCGTCTGCAGGATGCAAGGAGGGCTACCGACTACTATTACGGGCTCTGCCGATCAAGTGACTATATACGCACATACAGGGTCGAAAAGGACGTTCGTTTTACGCACAAGAGCAAATACGGCGTGATGGACATCACGATCAATCTCTCCAAGCCTGAAAAAACACCTGAAGAGATCGCGGCGGCACGCCTTGCGAAGAGCAGCGGCTATCCACAATGTCTTTTATGCCGCGAGAATGAAGGCTTCTGCGGAACTATATCGCATCCTGCAAGGCAAAACCACAGGCTTATCCCATTGATGCTTGACGGAGAAGAATGGTTTTTACAGTACTCGCCATACGTTTACTACAACGAGCATTGTATAGTACTCAGCGGTGAGCACGTTCCGATGAAGATATCGCGCTCAACCTTCAAGCATATGCTTGACTTCATTGAATACTTGCCGCATTATTTCGTCGGATCAAATGCCGATCTTCCGATAGTGGGCGGTTCCATTCTCAGTCACGATCATATGCAGGGCGGAAGATACGAATTTGCAATGGAAAGAGCGCCTATAGTCACATCGCTTAAATTCAGAGGCTTTGATGACGTTACTGCGGGTATAATCAAGTGGCCTCTGTCAGTCATACGGCTTCGCAGCCGCAACAAGAGCTCACTCGTTGAGCTTGCAGACAAGATTCTCGGTTTATGGCGCGGATACACTGACGAGGCTTCCTTTATATATGCCTTTACAAACGGTGAGCCGCACAACACTATCACTCCGATCGCACGTTATAAAAACGGACAGTTCGAGATGGACCTTGTGCTTCGCAATAACATTACTACAGAGGAACATCCGCTTGGATATTATCATCCTCATGCGCAGCATCATAACATCAAGAAGGAAAATATAGGTCTTATTGAGGTTATGGGACTTGCGGTTTTACCTGCACGCCTTAAAAACGAAATGGCGCGTCTTGCTGAATACGCCGAGAAGGGATTACCCATCAGAGAGGATGCGGAGCTTTCCAAGCATGCCGAATGGTTTGAATGTTTTGCAAAAGAATATGATTTCAGCGTTGGAAATGCGTTGAATATACTTTATTCCGAGATAGGAAAGACATTTGTAAGAGTTCTTGAGGACTGCGGTGTTTATTTTAATGATGAAAAGGGATTTATGCGGTTCATAAAAATTTGTAACGGATTTGAGTCATAAATTTTTGGGGTTGTCTCATTGGGACAGCCCTTTAATCATTTTCTGCACTGCTTCTGATGAAATTTGATACCGTTTTCGTCCCAAGCACGATATCTTTTATGGCAAGGAAACAGCGTTTATCAGGGGCTCGAAGCAGATATCGCTTGGGTAATCCACTCTCACCTCTTCGATATGGAGTATTCGCTCGCCCGTATTATTATATGTTGACAGTGGACGGTCAAGGGCATCGTTGGAATGGGCGCAGAGCAGCAGGTCGGTTTCGGTGACTTCGGAGATGATGAGGGTGTGATAAAAATCGCCCTGTGAGTCAGAGAGTTGGATCACGTCACCAATCGCAGCTTCATCAAATCCGACCTCGCGGGCAAAGGGGCCCACGTTGCCGCTGAGCGCGACACGAGCCTCTGTGCGTGTGAGAAATTCATACAAAAATTCCACGCCTGTCCAAGCTGCGGCTCTGTTTTGGACTGAGATATAGTACCATCCAAAGTCAGGGGTATAATTCATAGTACAGCTGCCCGCAAGCAGGCATTGGGAGACAAAGTTAGTGCAATCCCCGCCTATCCCTGAAAAGTTTGCGAACAAAGGGTTTCTTGAAAGAGCCCAGCGCCTTGCGTAGGCAACGGCGTTTTGTCTGTTATACGGTATTGTAAGGAGCATAGCTTTTCCGCGCTTTCTTATAGTTTTTTATCAGTATATGCGGATATTGTGAGAGAGGTCACGGGGAGTATATTGACATTACGCCAGATGTATGTTATAATAAAATATATATTAAACGATGTTGGATAAGAGGAACTTGGCTTGAAGAATTTTTTTGATTTTATAGGCGACACTGACGCACTTTACGGGGATGTCTACAAGGTTGCGTCTGCTACTGATACACAGCTTGAGGAATACGAAGCGCGTCTGTCCCCTCTTATGGATGAGTATCCCATGCGGAAGAGGTCTAAGAGGCGCAGAACGGTGAAGATCATACTGCTTGCGGTCTCTTTTGCGTTTTTTGAGATTGGGTTCGAGCTCGGTGGCTCACTCGGCACTGTGCTTATTGTGCTTGGCGGTGCAACACTGATTTTCACTCTATGTTTGTATCTGGTCCACTCAAAGGCACGCAAGCGCACGATGGAAGAGTTTGATTATTCAGCATACGCGCGAAGGGTGCTTGATATGTTGCTTGAGCACGTCAAGGTTATGGGAATGCCCGACGATTCGAAAGTAGTTGAGATAATTGAAACGGAAATCGGCAGTGACCCTAAGGATAAGGATATGATTTCCACGCCTTACGCGATAGCGGTTATTGAACGGGACGGTGAGAGGTTGTTGATGCTTGCAAACGAAAGCTTCGCTTACTCAATACCCGTAAGTCACATAACGGAGATGAGGACGGTACGGGAGGAGTATAACGTTCTGTATTGGGAGAGAGCTGATGTCATCGGGTATACACAAGCAGAGCTATGCGGAATGATACCGATCAAATCCTGGATAGGACGCGACACGTTCAAGGCTGACAGATATTTATCCGTTACGGTTTCGGGGGAGTCCGAGCCGCTTGAGATATGCTTTTTACCGTGTGATGCGGAGTTGATTTGCAGGCTTACGGGGATTGTGCCCGACGGAGAGTGACGCTTTCCGTTGCAAGTCAGAAGTACATATAAAAACGGTCGACGGAGCACAAACAGTCTCCGTCGATCTTATTTGGTAACGGTATTCAGATGAGAGAAATATCGTGAGGTGTGGGGGCAATATAATCGGCGTCAGACAGCTCCTCGCGGTCACCGAAGCCGAAGAGGACGGCTATTGCCTTAATGCCGTTTTTATGTGCGCCTTCTACATCGTATGAGCGATCACCGACCATTACGGTTTTGCTTTTGTCGAGGTTCATCTCGGTGATTACATAGTCGATGACCTCGGCTTTATCGGTGCGCTCATGGGACATCGTGCTTCCGCCGACGAATTCAAATTTATCGATAAGTCCGAAATGCTCGAGTATTCTTTTGGCGTAGACCTCGGGCTTACTTGTAGCGACATAGAGATGCTTTCCTTTGGAACGCAATTCATCGAGTGTTTCGGGAATGCCGTCGTAAACGGAGTTTTCAAACAGTCCCTTTACGGAAAAATACTCTCTGTAATACTTAACAAGCAGATCTGCGTCCTCTTCGTCGAGGTTGCAGTATTTTGCGTAGGATTCGTGCAGAGGCGGGCCGATGAATTTATCGAGTATACATTCGGGAAGCACGGGAAGATCTGCTTTTTTCAGAGAATAGATTATAGAATTTTTAATACCCTGTGCGGAATCGGTGAGAGTCCCGTCGAGGTCGAAAAGATAGTTTTTATACATTTGGCGCTCCTTATCACTGTAGATTTCGATGGTAGTTGGGATATAGCACTTAATATATTTCCTTCACAAGTCGCTACAGTATATCACGAAAATGCGTTTTTGTCAAGTAAGGCATATCCTGAAAAAGTATTTTGCAAAAAAACAGATTTTTTAGCAAAAAAATCTTGCAAAAGGCAAAGGTTCGTGGTATAATATTTTGTTGTATGTGATGCAACCAAAAATTTGCGTTTTTAAAGGAGTTGTTTACTATGAGTCGTATGATCGGTACAGTATCGAGAGGTGTCCGAGCTCCCATTATCAGAAAGGGAGATGACATCGTTGAGATAGTTACAAATTCTGTACTGGAGGCATCTCGCGATGCGAAATTTGAGTTTCACGACAGAGATATAGTTGCTATGACCGAGGCAATAGTTGCAAGAGCACAGGGCAACTATGCAACAGTTGACGATATTGCCGCGGATGTCAAGGCAAAGCTTGGCGGCGAGACCGTTGGAGTTATTTTCCCAATTCTTAGCCGTAACCGTTTTGCTATCTGCTTAAGAGGAATTGCAAAGGGAGCAAAAAAGATTGTACTGATGCTTTCTTACCCGTCCGACGAGGTTGGAAATCATCTTGTAAGCCTTGATATGCTCGACGAAAAGGGCATTGATCCTTACCGCGACGTACTTTCTCTTACGCAGTACAGAGAGATGTTCGGTTATGAAAAGCACAGATTTACCGGAGTTGACTATGTTGAATATTATGAGGAACTCATCAAGGAATGTGGTGCTGAGGCAGAGATTGTTTTCGCAAACAACCCCAAGGCTATACTGAATTACACAAAGAACGTGCTTTGCTGTGATATCCACACAAGAGCGCGCACCAAGAAGATCCTTAAAGCGGCGGGCGCTGACATTGTGGTCGGTCTTGATGAGATACTGAACGCTCCCGTAAACGGAAGCGGATACAACGAAAATTACGGTCTGCTTGGATCAAACAAGGCGACTGAGGACACGATCAAGCTTTTCCCAAGAGAATGCCAGCCTATCGTTGAGGCTATTCAGGCAAGGCTTTATGAGGCAACGGGTAAGATGATTGAGGTCATGGTTTACGGTGATGGCGCATTCAAGGATCCCGTTGGAAAAATCTGGGAGCTTGCAGACCCGGTAGTATCCCCTGCCTACACAAGCGGACTTGAGGGTACTCCCAACGAACTCAAGCTGAAGTATCTTGCGGATAATGAGTTCTCTGCTCTTTCCGGAGACGAGCTTAAGGAAGCTATCAAGGCGAAGATACACGAAAAGGACGGCGATCTTGTAGGTCAGATGGCATCCGAGGGTACGACACCCAGGCGTTTGACCGACCTTATCGGTTCACTTTGTGATCTCACGTCGGGATCAGGTGACAAGGGTACGCCGATAGTATTTATTCAGGGTTATTTTGACAATTATACTACGGAATAAGATTATAAACTGAAAAGTCATTTAAAAATTCCACCTCGGATTTCGAGGTGGAATTTTTTATGCGTTATAATATTTTTTGATCACGCCTATAAATCTGTCGGCGTATTTTTCTGCTTTTACTGAACCTACTCCGAGGACGGTCAGGAACTGCGTCTTATTAAGTGGGCGTTTTGCCGCCATATCGGCAAGGCTTGCGTTATTGAAAATGATATAGTCCGGGACGCCCGACTCTCTTGCGATTTCGTGACGGAGTGCGCGTAGGGCTTCGTAGAGTTTATTTTCAAGCGGAACGGGCCGGAGATCCGCGTTTGACTTTCGGGTTCTGCGCGAGGAGCGACCGGATGATTTTTTACCCAAGTCTTGCGATGAAGCATGGGAATGAGTGTGGTCCTCGGAAATGGGTAACATAACGGCTTCGTCATAGAAAAGCACGCTTGCTGCCTTCTGCGGTAGCAGTACGCCGCCGTGGTCGGGGTCAATAAACAGATAGCCTTCCTTTTCGAGATGGGAGATATACTCAAGTATAGTGGACTTTTTGAATTTTGACATTAACCCGAATGTACTTAGCGTACCTAGTCCGAGTCTCAGTATTTGTTCATTTCTTGTCCCTCGCAGTACGTGGATAAGTGCTTGTGTTCCCATAGGATAGCCAAGTTTATCCTTGATACGCTTAGCGCAGGAGAGTATCATTTTGGATTCAAGGGTTATATCACGGTACAGATCCACCGGCTTACAGTTAGTACAGTTTCCGCAAAAGCCTTCTGAGTTTTGACCGAAATATGACAGGATGAAGGCTCTGAGGCAACCGCGATGCTTACAATAGTTTTGCATCGTTTGCAGGCGTGCGTAATCCATCTGCTTGAGGTTTTCGACTGTCTCTGTGGGATGGTTACTGTTTTCATATGAGGATTCTATAAGCATTATTGCAGTCTTGACGTCGGCGGCGGAGTACATAAGTATACAGTCTGCGGGTGAGCCGTCGCGCCCTGCTCTGCCCGCCTCCTGATAATATGCCTCCATACATTTTGGCATATTATAGTGGATAACGTAGCCGACGTTTGGCTTGTTTATTCCCATACCGAAGGCGTTGGTCGCAACCATAACCTGAACTCTATCGTAGATGAAATCGTCCTGACTGCTTTTGCGGTCGGTATCGCTCATACCGGCGTGATACATAGAGACACTGACGCCGCATTCCGCAAGTTTCCCTGCAACCGACTCGACCTTTTTGCGTGTGGCACAATAAACGATGCCGCATTTGTCTCCGCGCTCTGCGATCAGGCTCAGAAGGGTCTCTGGCTTTGATCCCTGTGTTATCACTTCAAAGCAGAGGTTTGGGCGGTCAAATCCGGTCACAATACGGAAAGGTGACAACAATCCGAGGTTTTTTTCTATATCAAGACGCACTGAGTCGGTTGCGGTCGCGGTAAAGGCGGCAACAGTTGGTCGGTAATAGAGCTGATCCAAGAACTCGGGTATTGCGAGATAGCTTGGGCGAAAATCCTGTCCCCACTGAGAAATACAGTGGGCCTCGTCAACTGCGACCAGGGGAACGCGCGTCCTTTTTATACAATCAAGAAACTCCGGTGATGAGAGGCGTTCCGGAGCAACGTAAACAATTTTATACTTACCGTGAACGACTGCGGATAGAATCTCGCGCTGCTCGGAACAGGTTTGTGTACTGTTAACGTAAGTAGCAGATATGCCAATATCATTTAACGCCATAACCTGATCCTGCATAAGAGATATTAGCGGTGAAATGACTACGGTCACGCCATCGAGTAATAGTGCGGGAAGCTGATAACAGATGCTTTTTCCGCCGCCTGTGGGCATCACTGCCATTACGCACCGTCCGTTAAGTATTGCGTCAATGACCGGCTCCTGCCCTTCCCTGAATGCGGTATATCCGAAATATTGCTTTAAAGCCTCGAATTTGTTCATTATGTCTCCTGAAAACGGGGTGAGCCAAGATATTTGACTCACCCACGGATATGTATTTTGGAATATTATGCTGCGAAGTAACCCTGCGTCAAAAGCGCCACGATATATGCGAGCAAGCCTGCGACGGTGGGTGAGCTTACCCAGGCGATAGCGATACGTTTAAACACGCCGAAGTTTACACTCTTAACACCGTTTACAAGTCCTGCACCGATAACTGCGCCGACGACGGACTGGGATGTTGATACGGGTATACCCATAAGCTTACCCATAAGCAGAACGGTCAGAGCACTTGCGAGGATGACGAGGAATCCGTCTATCTGGCTTATCTCGGCAATGCTTCCGCCGACTGTCATCATAACGCGCTTTGAGAAGGTGAGCACACCTACAGCGATAGATAAACCACCAAGTATAGCGACTATGCGGTCAGCAGTAAAGTATTCGCCGAAATTCTGATAGATGAGGTTTGCACCTGCACCTGTACCGTCATAATAGAATGCTGTTACGCTGGCGGAGCTGTTTTGTCCGATACTGAATGCGGAGAATGCACCTGCGATGAGATAGCCTACGGTTATGAGCTTATCGTAGCCCTTCATGGATGTGAGTCGGCTTTCAAGGAACTTCTTGACAACGAACACGAGCACGAAGGAGATAAGTGCTGCACCGAGTGGGTTAATGAGCCAGGTGGACATAAATTCAAGAATCTCTATAAGATTTCCTTTAAGGATCGCGGGATCGTTATAGTTGGCGTGGAAGAGACCCCATCCGATAACGGCGCCCGTAATTGATTGGTTGGCTGACACGGGAAATTTGAGGTAACTCATTACGAAAACGGTTATACCCGCACAGGCAAAGATGATAAACGCTTTGAGTGCAGATTTGAGGCGGAGATCGGATAGCGTACCGTTTGCCACTGCGGTATTTACGTCTTCCTCCGAGGCGATAACCTCGTTATTTGTTGCGATGCTTGAAAGCTTGTTAACGCTTTGGTTGCCGAGAAGAATGGCTCCAAGCATCACCATTACCGCAATTATTATAATTGCGGTACGGTATTTTACAACTCGGGTTGCAACGGCAGTACCAAAGGCATTGGCTGCATCGTTAGTACCGAGTGACCAGCCCATGAACAGGCCGGCTGCAAGGAGTAAATAGATCCACATTTTTTAAGCCTTTCTTGAAATGAGCATTATCTGAATTTTGTCTGCGATGTCCTCAATAATATCTGAAACGTCGCTAAGGAGTTCTACTACGTTATGGATCTGCATAGAACGAGCAAGGTCGGTCTGATCGTCAAAGCATTTCTCGTAAAGCTTTTCCTCAATTCTGTCCACGTCGGATTCGAGGGCGCGGATCTCATCAAGAATATCGTGGTTTTTAATAAGCTCGCCGAATTTCTCAAAGAGGAGACGGATCGCGTTTTCAAGAACGGTAAACTGCTTTCTTGTAATCGCTACGATTTTGAGAACATCCTCAGAGAAATCTGCCGGGAAGGAAAATCTCTGATATACAATGATTTTTGTAACTGTCTCGCACTTGTTTGCTATCTTATCACAACTGGTTGCAATGTTGATAAGATCCTCACGCGTTGAAGGCAGATATGGACCGTTGAGAGAGTCGATCATCTTGCGAAGAGAAATGTCAGCGACATTTTCGGATTCGATAACTCCAAGTGAAAGGCTTTTGATGGTTTCTCTTGCGGTTTCGGTGACGACCGCAGCTCTCATAAAGTTCTCAAAGCTGACAAGACAAAGCTCTACATCCTTAAGTTGCTTCATAATTAGTGTGTTACTGTTGTTTTTGGTAAACATTTTGTTTCCTCCAAATGAGTCATTTTATAGAATTCAGTATAACATTTTTTACCTGATTTGTCAACCGCATATTTAATTGTTTACAAATTAACCCAAAAGCTTTTGCGTATTGTAGAAAGTGTACAAAAGGCACGGTACGCAATTCAGCAACTTTACGAACGGTTATTCTGCATTTTTTATTGACAAAAAGGTGGTTTGATGGTACAATATTTAAGATATATTAATAAATATCAATATTATTGTTTGACACAAAGGGGATAAAATATGTATATTTCTGATTCTGTTAAATACATTGGTGTAAACGATCACAAGGTTGATCTGTTTGAGGGGCAGTACAGAGTCCCGAACGGAATGTCGTACAATTCGTATGCGATCATTGATTCCAAAATTGCTATAATGGATACAGTAGATATCAACTTCACGCACGAATGGCTTGATAATATCCAAAATGCGCTCGGCAATCGCAAGCCTGATTATCTTGTTGTTCAGCATATGGAGCCTGACCACTCTGCAAATGTTGTAAACTTCATGAAAGCATATCCTGCGGCAAAGATCGTATCGTCTTCAAAGGCGTTTGCTATGATGAAAAACTTTTTCGGTACAGATTTTGCCGATTGCAGAATAGTTATCGGTGAAGGTGACACACTTGAGCTTGGCGCACATACGCTTCATTTCGTCACGGCGCCGATGGTACATTGGCCCGAGGTAATAATGACTTATGAGGCAAGTGAGAAGATTCTTTTCTCTGCTGACGGATTTGGTAAATTCGGTGCGCTTGATGTGGACGAGCCGTGGGATGACGAGGCACGCCGCTATTACATTGGTATCGTAGGAAAATACGGTCCTCAGGTACAAAGTGTTCTCAAAAAGGCTTCCGCTCTTGACATTGCTGCAATTTGCCCGCTCCACGGTCCTGTTCTTTCAAAGGATCTCGGTCACTATATAAGTCTTTACAACTCATGGTCAAGTTATGAGCCTGAGGCAGAGGGTATAGTTATTGCGTACACTTCGATTTACGGTAACACGAAGAAAGCAGTTTTTAAGCTTGCGGATGCGCTCAAGGATAGAGGCTGTCCCGAGGTAATAGTTCACGATCTTGCAAGATGTGATATGGCGGAAGCGGTTGCAGACGCATTCAAGTACAGCAAGCTGGTTCTTGCGACGACCACCTACAATTCCGGAATATTCCCTTTTATGCGCGATTTTATCGAGCATCTTACGGAGCGAAATTTTCAGAACAGAACCGTCGCTTTCATTGAAAACGGAAGCTGGGCACCGCTTGCCGCAAAGGTAATGAAGAGTATGCTTGAAAAGAGCAAGAATCTGACCTACTGCGAAAACAATGTTAAGATCCTTTCTGCTCTTAATGACGAAAGCTCTGCTACTGTTGACGCACTTGCAGATGAGCTTTGTCGCGAGTATCTTGCTCAGCAGGATTCCACCGCAAACAAGAATGATCTGACCGCCCTGTTCAACATTGGATACGGTCTTTACGTTATCACATCAAACGATGGAAAGAAGGATAACGGTCTTATCGTCAACACTGTCACTCAGGTGACCAACACGCCCAACAGACTTGCAGTAACCATTAACAAGGAGAATTATTCGCATCACATCATCAAGCAGACCGGTATTATGAATATCAACTGTCTGACTGTTGATGCACCGTTCAAGGTGTTTGAGGTGTTTGGATTCCAGAGTGGCAGAAACGTGGACAAGTTTGCGGACTGTGAACCGCTTCGCTCTGACAACGGGCTTATCTTCCTTCCGAGATACATCAATTCGTTTATGTCCCTCAAGGTTGAGCAGTATGTTGATCTTGACACGCACGGAATGTTTATCTGTTCCATCACGGAAGCAAGGGTTATTTCGAGTGTTGAGTCAATGACTTACAGTTATTATCATAGCAACGTAAAGCCGAAGCCCGAAACTGAGGGCAAAAAAGGTTACGTTTGCAAGATCTGCGGATACGTTTATGAGGGAGATCCGCTTCCCGAAGATTTCATTTGTCCTCTCTGCAAGCACGGAGCTGCAGACTTTGAACCTATATCCTGATCACAAAGTGTGATACTATATAATCGCTGAAATGATTTTTCAAACGGAGGTATCATTATGGTATACTACAGCAAGGAAAGCAGGAAGGATTATGCACCGTTGTTTTTAGGCAACGGAGACATAGCGATATCTGCAGATGCAGAAGGAATGACGGAGTACAATTGCTACGATGAGATCAAGGGTGCATCCAAGAGATGCGTATTCAGAGCAGGTCGCAGAACTGTTGTAAACCCCCACTTGAAACTTCAGGCAAATTTATACTCATTTGGAAACTTTACATTCCGTACAGGCGCAGAATTGAAGGAGTTTTCTCAGGAGCTTGTTCTTCCGGACGGATATATGAATAGCGTTTGTGATTATTCAGACGGGTCTAAAATAGAAACAACAGCCTTTATCAGCCAGGCACATCCAATATACGCAGTTAAAAAAGTATATTACGGAGATACAAAGAATGTTTCATACGTTTTCAATTATGACGGAAAGGTGCCCGAGCACGCAAACCCCGCGCTAAAAAGCGGAAAAGTTTTATGTGACGAAAAGGGTGTATGCTTTGATTACGAGAATGTCGGTCAGGACATATACCGTGGCAGAGTTCGCTTATTAATGGATATTCCTTTCACTTTTGCCGATGACGGCTCAAGCGTAACGCTCAGCTTTGACATAAAAGACGGGGACACCTTCACGTTGTATTACTGTATTGAGGACTCGCTTTTTGACAATGATCACCGCAAAACGTGTGATGGGTTAGCAGAGCTTGCGCTAAAACGTGGCTTTGACGGTCTGTTGGAAGAATCCGCTCAGATTTTCAGAGATTACTTTGACAAGGGATATATCCGTACGGAAAACGAGCAGTTAAACCAAGTATACCTGACGGCGCTCTATCATTTCAAGACTGTTGTAACGAGATGGTCGATACCGGTTGGTTTACACAGTGGAACATGGGAGGGCAGATACTTTGCGTTTGATGAGTATTACGGAATGAATGGACTACTCAGTTCAGGCAGACCTGAGCTCGCAAAAAGAGTTCCGGAATTCAGAAGCAATGCGTGTCTGAAACCTGCGATAAAGCGTGCTACACGTCTTACCGATGACCAGGCGCGCTTTATGTGGGAAACGCTTGAGTACGGAGGCGAGGGAGCCCCCTACGGATTCTGGATGGATCATCAATTCCATATGCCGATAATTGCGCTTGGAGCATTTGAGTACTACGAATACACGGGTGACATTGATGCGCTCAAAAAGTATTACAAGATGATCAGAGCCTGCGCGAAATTCTTCACCTACAACATGATATATAGTGACGGTAACGGTGGATTCTACATTGGTAAGTGCACCGACCTTGAAAGACTTGGTTCGTCGCACGAGCGTGCATTTATGACTACTTGCAGTGCCATTAGTGTATTACAGGTATGCGCACGCGCAAGTGAGATACTCGGTGTTGACGAGGAATACCGTGCAGAATGTCTTGCGCTTATACCGAAGCTTTACGAAAGTCTGCCGCACAACGGGGAGAGATACGTACCTTATCCCGGTTGTCCTGACAGAAGTATTGGTGTGTTCTCCGGCAAATACCCGTTTGATGTACTCAAAAATGATGACGGATTGATGCTTAATTCATTTGAAGATTACATCGCCAATGAATCAACGTGCGGAAATATGTATCATGAAGGTGTCAAGGTAGCTCCTTGGTATGCAGCATGGAAGGCCGTTGGCTATGCCCGTTGCGGAATGGCAAAGGAGGCGCATGAGAATTTACTTCAGGTATTTGATTCTGTGGGCGTTTTCGGCGACATGTTTGAGATAAATGAAGAGGTTATCAAGAGACGGCCTTGGTTTATGACTGCAGCGGGTGTATATCTGGGCGCAGTTAACGAGATGATGCTCCGCGGTGACGGAAGTTACATTGAGCTTCTTCCTGCATATGAGGGTGATGTTGAATTCAAGCTTCTTGCAAAGGGCGGTGCGACCGTTGAGGCGTGCATAAAGGGCGGAGAGATCACAAGCTTAAAGATAAATGGCGGACGTGAAGATATCAAGGTGCTCTTCAAAGGCAAGTGCATCGGTTGTGTTGCAGATTTCAGATAAATAATGCTACGTCTCTTTTTAAACAGACAGCATGTAGAATACGCAAATCGGGCAGAGGATCAAAGTTCCTCTGCCCTGATAATTTATTTGTTTTTTGCACTTCTCTTCCATTTTTGCTTTTTCAGGATATCTGTGACTATAAAGATTATATAGGCACCAAGGCATACAGTTGGAATATAGAGAAGTGTGCTGAACCACCATCCGACCTTTTGCGAGAAAAAGCTAAAGACTGCAAGACTTGAATTGGCGGGACCTACGAAAAACATATTTATACTTCCGCCGGAAACGTTCCAAAGGGACACGTTGATTGTAAAAGCTACCGCGCACAAAGTAACGAATGTAAATGCAGCGAAGAGATAATCGCGACTTGTGGTAGCATGTTTATTTGACATTATCAAATACACACCGATAAAAATAAGCATCATATGCCATACGAAGGCATGAAGTGTTAAAGTAACGTAGCCGTGGACAATACCCGACGGTTCAATAAACGCCATAAATCCGCCGAGCAGATTGAAGGTGGTCATAAAGCCGTACATTCCCTTTTGTAGTTTTCCCGGTTTGAGTAAAGGCGCTATCATACAAAGATACATTGGTATGCTACACATCTGAAACGGGAATATCCACCATTGATAACTACGGTCACCTATATGGTAATAATAAAATAGCTGTTTATATATTTCGGTAATGATCAGAAATCCGCCTACACTCATAAGAAGTATACGGTTTCCCTTCTCGCCAATTCCTCTCAGTTTCCAAGCTATGAAAAAGCAGAGGACTATTCCAACTAATGTAAAGGTCAGATGAAATGGGCCGTATGCCCGCGGTGTTGTCATTTTCCAAGCAGTTGCTTCAATAAAGGCTTCAAGCCATTTATCTATCATATGCAATGCCTCCCGGTAATATGTTTGAACACATTCGACACAATGATTATAGCACAGTAATCTACACAGGTCAACTCAATAAAAGAAACTTAATAAGAATTTAATGTTTATTAACCGAACACCTCGAATGCGGCAATCACCTTAAGCATATCGGGATCAACTGCATCCCTTCCGTATACATCGAGAAAACGTGAGGAATATTTATCGGTTCCAAGGTTAAAGAAAAGCGTCCAGACGCCCCAGAAGAGATCAACGTGACGGTCTCCGACGCCGCCATTACCGAGGTCGATAAATGCGCTGAACCGCCAATTATTCAGAATGATATTCGGGAGGCAATAATCTCCGTGAAGGAGAACCTCGTCCTTTAGCCTATACTTGTTTTGTTCTACCACACGCCACGCCTCCTCTGCGCTTGCATATCCCCAGTTATCGGGAAAGAGTGTAGAATCGTAATTTCCTGTGAGGTAGTTGCGGGTGGCGGTTGATATATATCTTGCGGTATGGCTCTGAACGGGGCAATCCGAGATATCAAGGCTGTGTAGGTACCTGAGAGTGGTTGCAACCGTATCACAAAGGCGTTTGGGGTCATCGAGATACATTTGATGCGTTGCATCCTCGCCCTGCGCTTTTTTAGTCAGCATCCAATCCTTGACATCGGTACTGAAAAAATCAAGGATCTCAGGGGCAAGTCCTTTATTTGCGAAAAATGATGCAAGAGTATATTCGGTTACAAGGCTTCCTTTGGGTGCGCTTTTGAGGAATAATCCATCGTACTTATCAACAAAGTAGACATCGGCGCCGCTTGCACAGTGACTATCGTATACGTTGGCGTCGCGGATCAGAGTATGAAATCTTTGCGGGATAGCGGAAAGGTCAGGTGTAATCAGGGTTCTTTTCATTTCTACTCCTTTCAATTTTGTTTTTGGAAATATATTTTCAACTTTGGGCTTGAAATACATCCAAAAAAGTAGTATAATCAAAATACATATAGTTTCAGCACTTTACTTATATTTTATCATTTTACAAAGCATATGTCAACTCACGTCACAAGGTTGATTGTCAACTCAGCAAATTTTTCACGAAAGGACATACCGAAATGAAAAAATACTTACTTGCATTAGACCAAGGAACGACAAGCTCAAGATGCATCATCTTTACTTTAAACGGAGAAATTGTAACCGTAGCGCAGAAGGAATTCAAGCAAATCTTTCCTTACGAGGGATGGGTCGAGCACGATCCGTGGGACATTTTCAACACGCAGCTTGAGGTGGCTCAGGAGGCACTGAGAAACGCTTGCATTCCCGTAAGCAGTATTGCGGGAATCGGTATAACCAATCAACGCGAGACAACTGTCATATGGGACAGAATTACGGGAGAACCGATATATAACGCAATAGTATGGCAATGCAGACGTACATCGGAATACTGTGACAGTCTGAAGGCACAGGGGCTTGCCGAGACGATCCGTTTAAAGACGGGACTTCTGATAGACTCATATTTTTCAGCGACCAAGATCAAATGGATACTTGACAATGTAGCCGGCGCGCGGGAGCGTGCAGAAAAGGGTGAGCTGATGTTTGGAACAGTAGATACCTGGCTTATCTACAACCTGACCGGGGGAACGGTTCACGCAACCGACTATTCTAATGCGGCGCGTACGTTGCTTTACAATATAAACACGTTGGAATGGGACGATGA
The DNA here is from genome assembly GCA_017504205.1 of Clostridia bacterium. GTDB lineage: Bacteria > Bacillota > Clostridia > Oscillospirales > CAG-272 > HGM12650. Next base: position 22,730 of record JAFVRO010000019.1, read on the forward strand.
GCTTCTGTCCCTCTTCGGCGTTCCGCGCTCTATGTTACCCGAGGTAATGCCGTCAAGTCACCTGTTCGGTTACACGGAGACTGAAATGTTCGGCATTCCTTTACCTATTGCGGGAGTTGCGGGAGACCAACAAGCGGCATTATTCGGTCAGGGATGCTTTAATGCGGGGGACGTAAAAAATACATACGGCACCGGTGGATTCATGCTTATGAACACGGGAGCGAAGCCAATCTATTCTGAAAAGGGCCTACTTACTACTATTGCGTGGGGTATAAATGGAAAGGTAAGCTACGTACTTGAAGGCTCGGTATTTGTGTGCGGAGCAGCAATACAGTGGCTTCGTGACGGGTTGAAGCTTTTTGAAAAGGCATCGGAGTCGGAGGCATTAGCGCTTGAGGTTGAAGACAACGGTGGTGTATACGTAGTTCCTGCATTCGTAGGACTTGGGGCGCCGTATTGGGATCCTTATGCAAGGGGAACGATAATTGGTATTACGCGCGGAACGACCAAAAATCACATAACCCGCGCAGTGCTTGAATCAATGGCATATCAGACGGTTGATGTGCTTCAGATCATGATTGATGAGACCGGAGCTCCGATTTCCGAGTTGAAGGTTGACGGCGGTGCATCTGCTAACAATTTGCTGCTTCAGTTCCAATCAGACGTATTGGGTTCATCCATAGTGCGTCCACGTTGTATTGAGACTACCGCGTTGGGAGCGGCGTATCTTGCAGGTCTTGCGATGGGAGTAATAGAATCGCTTGACACGATACGCGCATCATGGCAGGCAGAGCGTGTATTTACACCGTCAATCAACGAAGAAGAAAAGGAGCGCAAGCTGAAATATTGGCACAAGGCGGTTAAATGCTCGCTTGCGTGGATAGAATAATAGTAAGTCAATTTATAAGGAGTATAGCATGGCAAAAACAGATCGGATTATGGTTACGTCCGTAATGGACAATGAGAGAAAATGTGCAATCATCGGTTGCGGGTACGTTGGTGCAACCGCGGCGTTTTCGCTTATGAAGAGCGGACTTTTTACCGAGATCGTATTAATAGACAAAGATGAAAAAAAGGCGTACGGAGAGGCGATGGACCTGATGCATGCAGTTCCCTTCAATGCTCCGACAGAAATATACAGTGGCGGTTATGAGGATATCGGTGACGCAGATATAATCGTTATAGCGGCAGGCGCTAATCAAAGGCCCGGGCAGACAAGGCTTGAGCTTGTCCGAACCAATGTCAGGATTACGGAATCGATAATGGCAGAGGTTGCAAAGCACAACGAGCACGGTATTATTCTGATGGTAAGCAATCCCGTTGATGTATTGACATATGTTGCGATCAAGTCCTCGGGAATTGATCCTTCGAGAGTGATCGGTTCGGGAACCGTGCTTGACACGGCACGTCTTAAGGCGTTGCTCGGAAGGCATCTTGGAGTAGACTCCCGAAACGTACACAGTTTTATTCTGGGAGAACACGGTGACAGTGAGATTGCCGTTTGGAGCAGTGCGAACATTTCGGGCATTGATCTGCTTGAATTCTGCGGTGCGAACTGTAATGACTGTGCGCTCGAAACGCTTCAGGGACTTCACAAGCAGGTCACTACGAGTGCATACAGAATAATTGAAGCAAAGGGTGTTACAAACTATGCCATTGCCGAGGCGGTATGCCGTATCTGTTCTGCAATCATAAGGGATGAAAACGCAATTCTTCCCGTTTCCGTATTGGTTGACGGTCATTACGGTTTAAATGACATTTGTCTTGGTCTGCCGTGTGTAGTTGGAGGAAAGGGTGTAAGTCGCATACTTGACATTCCGCTTGACGAGCAGGAAAGCACGATGCTCAAGAGGTCTGCCGCGGCGCTGTCTCAGATACTCGTTGATATAGGCTACGGAAATCTCATCTTGAAAAACTGAATATCGGGCTATCATTCGCAATTATGACTGCACGGTACAGATCCGCGTAGGATCGTGTCCGGCTCAGGCGAATGGTAGCCCTTAATTTATATAAATAGTTTTCTCAACTGCTTACCGTTCAATGCTGCTTGAAGTGCATCGGGAAGCAGTGAAAAATCCGCCACAAGAGAATGAGGCTTTTTTTCGGGGTCATCCTGTCTCATCGGCACAAAATATACGTTTTTCCGCATCAGAAGCGTAGCGATATTCCTGAGATTTGCAGACATAGCGTCATTTGAAGCAAGTGCGATAAGCAGAGGACGGTCGCTTCTCAGATGTGCCTTTGCTGCCATTGTAACTGCCGTATCCGTTATTCCACCTGCAAGCTTTGCCAGAGTATTGCCCGTACAGGGGCATATGACGAGTGCGTCAAGGCTTATTTCGGGGCCAAGCGGTTCTGCCTGCGTTATGGTATGAATGGGGTCACGGCCCGTCAAAGCTTGCAATGCATTAAAGGTATATTCTGCGCTTTGAAATCTGGTATCGGTTTTATATACGGTCTCACTGACGATCGGCTGCACGCTGTAGCCGCTGTTTACGATAAGCTTTAGCTGCTCAAGTGCGCTTTTGACCGTACAAAATGAGCCGCAAAGAGCAAATCCTATCATATTAGAGTATTCCCTCCGATTGCAGTATCTCGATCACGGTCTCGCTTATGATCCTGCCTGCGGTTGAAGGTGCGTATCTTCCGGGCAGAGCTGCGCCTCGGATGACGGTAACGCCGCAATCATTCAGCGCACCGATATCAAATCCGCCCGGAGCTGAGGCAAGTTCAATAAGCTTTGTGTCGTGTGAAATGTTTTGTATGAGGGATCTGTCGAATATCCAGCACGGAACTGTATTGAAGATCACGTCGTAACCCTGACAGAGTTCAGACAGTGAGCTGATGCCGTTAACGTGTGTTATCCGGAGCGTTTTATAGCGATTTATTCCGGCATACGCGAGGTCACTTTGGCGTCTGGCGGCAACGGTAACCTCTGCTCCCATTGCTTTGAGAAGAGCACAAAGGGCTTTGGATATTCTGCCGTATCCCGTAACTGCGGCGCGGCACGAATCAAGTGTTATGTCGAGCTCTTGCATTGCAAGATATACGGCGCCCTCTGCGGTAGGAAGTGCATTCTTTATTTGCAGACTTTCATTTTCATAATAGTCTATGGCTTTAACGCCCTTTTCTTTAGCGTAATTCTTAAATGACGGCGGAAGCTTACCGCCAAGTATCAACGGTGTCGGAGACAACGCGGAGGTGATTTCGACGAGCTCGGTAAATCTTATAGCCCGCGGGGAATTAATTCTTACGCCATCATTTGACGATGGAAGCGGAAGAATAACGGCGTGAGCACCGTCAAGAGCTTCCTTGAGCGTCAATGATCCGGAAGAATCTGTGCACAGGTGGATTGCAGAGAGTCCGTTCAATTCGAGATGTTTTGTGACGTAAAGCTGTCTTGCGTCTCCTCCGATTACTACTACTTTGATCTTTTCGTTTATATTCATTGTTTTCCCTCAATACGATTAATAAAAACAAGATGATATTCATTTTGAATACCATCTATTATTATGTTATGAGGTTATAAGAAAAATGTCACCGCAATTGGAAATTAATATTCGACGGATACGTCTGCGCTTCTGAGAATAACGGCTCCGTGCTTTGATACGGTCATAAGTCCGCCGTCGTCGGAGATACCGAGAACTGTTGCTTCGTACGGCTCTTCACCCGAATGCGGATTAACTGTGATCTTTTGATCCATTATTACACAGTTCAAGCGGTAGTAATAAAGGAATTTACGGCTCTTCAGCTCTCTTCGATATCGGGAAAGTCCTTTGGCAATTAGTTTTACGAGTTTTTTTCTGATGCGTGGCAAGCGGTTCTCATCGACTTCAAGGCTTGCGGCTATTTCTTTAAGATCATGGGGAAAATCAATTTTTCCAAGATTTATTCCTATTCCGACAATGGAATATTCGGTGTATCCCGCATTCGCTGAAAGTGTGGTTTCGGTAAGAATACCGCAGACCTTCCCTTCTTTTGAGAGGATATCATTCACCCATTTTATTCCAAGAGGTGTCGGAAAGCATCTTTTCAGCGCTTTAAGCACGCAGGTAGCGGCATAAAGGGTAAGCAGGCTGAGGTCATCAATGGATACGCTATCCTGTGGCCGAAGTATAACGGACATATAGAGGCCTCCGTTTGAATAGAAGGAACGGTCCTTCTGTCCTTTACCGTTTGTTTGAGACTTTGCGGTTACAACGGTCAGCTCTTCGGCTCCCTGCTCTGCCAGGGCCTTTGCCTGCGCGTTGGTGGAATCAGTAGTGGAATAGTTTATAAGTTTAATTTTTTTCATTTGTTTTCCCTTTTTTATTCGTTTCAGAATCTATATAGACCACATCGCCTCCGACGGTGAGGCGGGCGTTTCCGAGAGCAGTCTTGAACAGCTCATCATCTATATTAGCATATGTTGCGACATTTTCGTTTGCAAACCAGACGGAGTTAATAATGTCGGGATCAAGTGGATAAGAGTATCTTGATTTGATCTTTGGGCCGTGTGAGCCGAACACTACCGTACTGCTTTCTGCGGTTTTATTTCCCCATACGGTATAGTGTGTTGCTTCATAGAAGGATGCGCCGATGTAACAAACGGTTTCGTCGGGGGATTCAATACAAAGCGCAAGGGTTGGATGCGTTGACCTTTCGATATACTCTTTTGTGAGTGTAATACTGACATCTTCAAGCGGCTCTACGGGCTTATCGGTATAATACAATACGGCATTGACTCCGCATTCCTGCGTCTTTTCAAACACGGATTTCATAACTGCAAATTCTCTTGCGTCGGCGGGTTGCGGCATCATAAGTGTTGAAACGAGATTGTTTTCCATATATCTGAGCGCGCTTGTAACGTGCTTTTTGTGATAATGGGTCAGCATAAGTACATCCGTATTGGTTCTGCCCATTTTAACAAGAAGTGCTGATGCGCGCATCAGGTGCGAATAGCTTCCGTCGCTGATATCACAGACAAGGCTTGTATTATCTGAAGTGATAACCAATGCTTCGCTTTTAGTTTTATGGAGAAAGGCTATATCAACGTCATTTCCGGCGTTTTGTATTGCCAATCCGACAGTAATGGACAACGTACATAATGCCACGGGAACGAGAAAGAATATCTTTCTTCTGAGCTTAACTATCATAAGAATTGCAAGGGATACGCAGGTCAGTGCTACTATCACGCCGACGAAGTTATAGCTGATTGATATGGAGCTGTATTTCCATTCGGACAGAGATTTTGTAACGTATAACATAAGTGCCGCGATTTTATTGGCACAGAAGCCAACAAAGCTATTAAATGCAGGGAGGAACGGCGTGGCGAGTATTACCATAGACAGCGCCATAAGCACGACACTGAGCGGTGAGAGCAAAAGCGTCGCCACCGGACCTGTAAGAGAGAGTTCTCCGAAATATAGCCACATTATGAACATTACTGCGACGTTTGCGGCAAGAGTTGTAACGAGGGAAAGTCCTACCCAAGTAATCGGGCGAAGGAACGGCCTTTTCTGTGTCAGATCCTTAATTTTCGCGGTAAGATTTTCGGAATAAATGCTCCAGACCACTATTCCAAGTGTAGCAAAAAGGGATAGGAGAAATCCGATATCGCACACTGCTCCCGGAGATACGAGAATAATGACTGCTCCTGAGAAGAACACATTTGTAAAAGTATCCGCTTTTGCGGAGAAGATGTATGCAAGGTATACCACGTTTAGCATGACCACGCTTCTCACGGCTGACATAGCAAATCCTGTCAGGAAGAGGTATGCGGGGCCACATAGCATAAGAAGCACTGTGCGCACGCCTCTTGGAACTCTCAGCTTACTGAGTAAAAGGGATGCAAGTCCGACAATTATAGTCATATGAGTACCGCTTACTGCAAGGATATGAGATGAGCCGGTGCGCTTGAAGTCGCGCACGGTGCTATCGGACAAAAGCCGGCGAGTGCTTAAAAACAGTGCGGAGGTAAGGTCTCCTGGAGCTCCCTTTACACTATCCCTGAGCACAAGTGACAAGCGGGTATTAAGGTGCTTGGCTTTCAGTACAAGACCTGATGGGGTGGTTTCCGTAACTGTAAGTGCACCACCGGTTACATTATCTTCAAAATCAAGTCCCGGAACAAATTCGGAGCTACTGTCATCTTCGGAAACGTCCTCAAAAACCATCAGATATCCGCACGAGCGCAGGGTGTTGACGTAATAAGCGTCATAATGAGCTTCAAGGCCGTATCCCATTAAATCGCCTTCAAGCTCATAGCCTACCTGATACTCTGCGGTGTAATTACAGTCGAGAACGGCTTTAAGGTTTGTAGATCTACCGTCAATTTCGGTGACCTTTATCCCGAATGTAGAATAATAGCTCCCCGAGACAATGCGGTCAGTTACTGTAGCTTTTACATTGCAGAGCTTTGAATAGTACTGCTGACATTGTGTGTACTTATGATCAAAGTTTATGAATGAGATCAGAAGTGCCAGAAGGACGGAAACGGAGCACACACTGAGTAGCACCACTTTATCCGACAATAATGGATTTTTCATAAAGAATAGGAACAAAAGCACTGTAACTATTGCAACGACAAATCCTGAAATCACCTTTCCTGCAGTCGAGAGGAAGTACGATATTATTGATGTAAGCACGAATATAGCGCAGACCGATGCAAGAGGTCTGTTCTTAAACAATTGCATTTGCGTACCTCCTTTTAAAAGTACGGGCTGTCCTATGTGACAGCCCGTTGGATCATGCTTGCGTAACCGATGAGGACGAAGCACCCGTTAATATTGATAAAGTTTTTTGCGTTAGTTTTTGATGACCTTACATTCACCGTTCTCAAGCTTGAACAAATCTCTTTTGTTTACCATAGTGCCGCCTTCATAGAGGAAGAAGTATACATTGGAGGGGCTAAGGGAGGGCGCGGTGAAGAGTACACCGTCATAGGATCTGATATCAAATGAGTTTGATTCAGGCCAGAAGGCAAAGTAAAGCGGAATGTCTGCATCTTGGGTAAAGCTCATCTTTGGAATATCGGTGAGGGACTCTGCCATCAGTATAAGGAAAGCGTACTGTGCAGTTCCCTTTATACTGCCAACGGTAAAGGTGGTATCTGCTCTGCCTTTGAGCTGTATCTGACCGTTACCCGACTCATATACGATCTGATCTGCGTTGAATGTGATGGGATGCATATCGTATATCAATACAATTGCCGCGCCTCCTACGGTGAGTGTGTCGATATCATAACTGCCGTTGATTATTAAGCAGGCTGCGTTCTGTGCAACGGCTATTGAACCTACGCTTGCGTCGGAGGCAAGCTGAGATTGATCCGTCGTGGAGATCACAAGCTTACTTGACTTATCTCCCTGAACTGCGAATCCGTTATTCAGATTTACCCGTGTACCGGTAAGGGTGAGCGTATTACCGAGTATATTAAGGATACATTCCGATGAGGTTATTCCCTCAAGGGCGATATCCTCAAGCAGCACGTTAGTGCTTGCGGTAATATTCTTTTGAAGCTGAAGCGTGGTGATATAGTAAGACTGGCCTGACAGTGCAATAGTGCCTTTAAATTTCACAGATCCTGCTGCGGGGATATCATCGTAGAGCTTATAGGCTCCGTGGCAATCATCCATTTCTACAGTGTAATCTGCTTTTGTATCGGTCATGGCAAGGAACGCGGTGCGGAAGGAAACGAATCTTCCAACAAGTGTACCGTTTTTATAGAGCGTTACCGGTGAGAGATCGACCTCATCCTGCGGTGTGGGATAATCGAACATATAAGCCGACGTATTGGAGGATGACGTATACGCCTTATGAGTTTTTACAAATTCCGAATGCGCCTGACCGAAATAAATATAGGTTACGTTTCCGTTTGAGAGGTCATCCCAGGTTACGTCGATATTGTACCATTTACCGTCCTCGAATTTTACGGAACTCCATGCGTGTGCGGTCGGGGCGTCACCGTGGACGGTGATGCAGTCGATTCCGATGGAGCTGAGAACGAGCTGATAGGTCTCGGCGTAGGTTTCGCAGACACCGCCAAGCCCTTGTACTACGCCTAATATGTTATGTGCCCAGACCGTATTAAGGGGAGTAACTCCGTCCGCCTCGTACTTGTAATCAATGCGTTTGATTATGTAGTCATGAACGGCAAGTGCCTTTTCTGAGATGGTGGAGTAGTTATTTGTGAGAGCTTTAAGCTCTGCTATAAACGAAGAAATATCTGCGGCTATCTGCTTTCTGACGGAGCCTGTTGCGTAATCCTTATCTATACAAAGTGAAATGGCTTGTGAATTATGATAATACTGCTTTGCAAGCCAATAGTATCTCGGTGTGTCAAGAGTGAACACTCTATGAACCATTAGCGCCTCATCTGCTGAGAGTGACCGGTCGGCAAAGCTTACGGTGCCGATGACATATTTTGCATCTGTAACATTCGTATAGTTCGTATAGAAGGATTTGCAGACGTTGTCGAGATCGCGGTAGAACGCCTTGAGATTTTCGGCGTTGTTCTGCTTATTCAGGTATGTATATCCCCACAAGGCGTTTCCTTCATACGGTACGAAATCAGTAGGAATGACCTCAATACGGGGAACGGTTCTTTCCTCGTGTTCATCGCAGTTAATGCAATCGCGTCTTTCTGTGCCTTCCGACGTTGTCGTTGCCTGCGTCACGGTCTTCCATTCGCCGAAAATGTGACCCGTTGCTTTTACATAGTCACCGACCTCACTATGGCCACACGCGCAGGTATAGGTTGTGAAGCCTTGCTCTGTGCAGGTGGGGGATGTAACAACCTTGGTAAAACTATGTCCGGTTGCGGGATAGGTTTTGGTTTCGGTATAATCACATCTTGAGCACTCAATTCTATCGTAACCCGATTGGGTACAGGTAGGAGCAAGCGAATACGTTTTCAGATCGTGTCCGAGCTTATTTTTGTAATCAGCCTTGTAGCTGTCTCCGCAGGTACAGGTGTAGGTCGTATATCCCTGTGCTGTGCATGTGGGGGCGGTGGTTTTTGCCGTATATGAATGCTTATGCTCCGGAGTCGGATCATCGGGCTCCGTGGTGGGAGTAGTATCGGGAGTGGAAATCGATTCGGTTTCCGTGGTTTTATCCGTATCGGGTGTAGGCTTGGGATCGGTTTCCGTGGTCTTATCCGTATCGGGTGTGGGCACAGGATCGGTTTCCGTGGTCTTATCCGTATCGGGTGTAGGCTCAGGATCGGTTTCCGTGGTTTTATCCGTATCGGGTGTAGGCACAGGATCGGTTTCCGTGGTCTTACCCGTATCGGGTGTAGGCACAGGATCGGTTTCCGTGGTCTTATCCGTATCGGGTGTGGGCTTGGGATCGGTTTCCGTGGTTTTATCCGTATCCGGGGTAGGCTCTAGATCTGTATTTGACGGTTCCTGAGTTTGCTTATTTGACTCCGTATTTTCCGGGGTGGAGGGTTTATCCGTTTGATGGGTTGTAGAGTCCGGATCTTTAAACACCTTAAATTCAAAATCGCAAGAAGTGAATGAGAGAACGCAGGCAACTGTAAGAATCAATGCCAAAACAGTTAATATTGATCTGAAAAGTCTGATTTTCATATTGTACAACTCTCCTTTGATAGTTTTTTTACTTGCTTGACTTAATTATAGCATACCGAACATTATTTTTCAACAGCGTAGCAAGTTTTTTTTAAAAAAAGCCGAATAAAAATGGGCTACCATGAAAAGGTAGCCCGAATGCTTATTTGAATTTTACGTCGACGTAGATGGGACAGTGGTCTGATGCTTTTATAACGAAATCATCGATCAGAGTGTTATAGTACAGAAGCTCTACGTCATTGGTTGCAGTGATGTGGTCAATTGAAAGCTTTGAATTTGGAACAGGCTGATTGAGGGTGTGATAGGTAGTGGTCTGACGGTTGATCACCTTTGAATCGTATTTGGAATCCTGCATACCTGTAGTGTTCATAAACACGGTAAATGGCTCTGAGTCTTCCTTACAGTTAAAGTCGCCCGTTGCAAACACGGGTACTTTATGAGTTGCAACCAACTGATTGATAAGTGCCGCCTCCTCCTTTGCCTGAACCAGGCGAACCGAACCTGCATCTCCCGGATCCCAATGGGTATTGACAACGATAAATTGCTTACCGTCTGCAAGGCGTTCGAACATTGCCCAGCAGGCGACTCTCATTTTGTCACTGTTTCCGCTTGAGAAAAACAGCATATCCTGCTTAACTACCTTAACGGTTTCCTTATTGTAAGCTATTCCTGAATAGTTATTTCCGCCACGGGTATTTTTTTGGTAAACAAATCCGTATTGCAAGCCGATGCCTGCCTCAAGCTCAGTATACCAGGCAGGGGTTGCTTCCTGGATACCGATTACGTCGGGTTGGAAAGTGAGTATAGTTGCACAGACGCGGTCGTCTCTGCCGGGGATGGGAGAGCCACTTCCGACCTGGAAAAGAATATTCCAGGACATTATTCTGATATCGGTACCATCCGCAAAGCTTGCACTGTCTCCGCCGGTATAGAGATTAAACGTTTCATTCAGTTCTTTAATGACGCTCGGTGAGTAAGAGCAGCCTTCCTGCATAAAATTACTCATAAAGGCATCACACGCCGCGTTGAGAATGCTATTTTTGCTTGCTATGATATAAAGCTTAGCTCCTTTGGCAATTATTTTATATTCGCCGTTGGAGACATCAACGTCTGTAATCACTCTGTTAGTAAGACCGAGTACTATCTCCTTATCCTGAGGAGCGACAGAGTCATCTGTGTATTCTATCTCGACGCCGTAAGCCTTTTTGATTTTTGTGGCGAGCTGCTTTGCAAGCGTCTTATTATCCTCACCTCTATATACAATGCGGTATTCGCTGAATGCATCGACCGTATCAAACAGGAGAGCTGCGTTTCCCTCTCCTTTGAATTCGCCTTCAAACGCAAATGCAGAATTTTCAACGGACTTGATTCCGTCTTTCAAAAACACCTCAAACGCTTTGGCGTAATTTTCAAGGGAGTGTGCTGCGATGACGATCTTGTTATTTACCCGCTTTACCGTATACGAATCAGCGGGGGTATTTTGAAGCACCTCAAGGCTTTCGGGACGGTTGGTATATCCGACGAGGATTTCGGGAGCATCTTCATCGTAGTCCTCAAGCGGGTTGATCCAGTCATCCTTATAGGTTGCTACTGAGCCGGTTTTGGCTTGGATATCTGCAAAAAAGGCGGTAAGTGCTGATTTAAATGCATCGTTTACAAGCTCCGGGCGAATCAAGGTATAATTGACTTGTCCGTTTTCGGCGAATAATATGGAGGATTCGGGATTATCTGTTTCGCTTCCCGGGGTATTGCTATCGGCTCCGGTGTCGCTACTTTGCGGTGTGTCGGGAATATTATCTTTGCACGATGTAAGGACACAGCAAAGGCAAAGAATAATCAATAAAACGGTAACGAGTTTTTCCATAAGCACTTCCTTTCTTTTATACAAATCGTCAAAACATTGAAAGTTGATCGGTATCGCTCATGCCGTCAAGGGCACCGCATCTTTTGAGAATTTCGATAACGGATTTGCTGAGTTTTGCGCGTACGCGGAGATCCTCGATTGAGAAGAAGGGCTCTTTGTTACGTTCGTTGATAATGCTTTGAGCAGCACTTTCACCAAGTCCGCCAAGAGATGAGAAAGGCATTCTGATGCTTCCATTTTCGGGGAGAAATGCGTAGGCATCTGATTTTTCTATATTTACGGGGAGGAAGCGTATACCGCGCGCCATGCACTCATTGGCAAGCTGAAGCGACGGTATCATTCCCTGTTCCTTTTGCGTTGCTTTTTTGCCGAGTGTTTCAATTTCCTTGATAAGTGCGCGGACGGCTCCTCTGCCCTTACCGACCACCTCGGCGTCAAAGCCTCCCGGTGCTACGGTAAACATAGCGGAATAGAACACGATGGGCATATGGACCTTATACCATCCGAGGCGTATTGCGGACATAACATAAGCAGCGGCGTGTGCCTTAGGGAACATGTATTTTATCTTAAGGCAGGAGCCTATATACCATTCGGGAACGTTATGCGCTCTCATCTCCTCCATCCATTCAGGTGTAAGTCCTTTACCCTTACGAACTGATTCCATGATCTTAAACGCAAGGCCGTTATCAAGTCCATAGCGGATAAGGTCAAGCATGATACCGTCACGCGTACCAATAACCTTGGAAATATCGCAGATACCGTCCTTGATAAGTGTTTGCGCGTTGCCAAGCCACACGTCGGTTCCGTGGGTAAGTCCCGAGATCTGCATAAGGTCGGCAAAGTTTTTAGGCTTTGCATCGATAAGAACCTGCTGAATGAAGCGTGTACCCATTTCGGGGAGTCCGTAAGTTCCTATTTCGGTATCAATATCCTCCGGAGTTACGCCCAGGGGCTTTGTAGATGCGAAGAGCTCGTAGACAGACGGATCGTTCATTTTAACGTCCATAACACTTGTGTCAGAAAACCTTTCAAGCCACTTATACTTGGTAGGAATATCGTGGCCGAGTTCGTCGAGCTTGAGAATGGTATCGTGAAGGTATGAGAATGCAAAGTGCGTGGTTACTATATCGGATTTTGGGTCATCGGCGGGGTGTTGAACGGGGGTGAAGTCATAGACCTCATATTCACGGGGGACAACTATTATACCGCCGGGATGCTGACCCGTAGTACGCTTAACGCCCACGCAACAGTTTACGATACGGTTAGTTTCGGCGCGGCTAAGTGCTATTCCCCGGTCCTCAAGATATTTTTTGACAAACCCGAAGGCTGTTTTATCGGCAAGAGTACCAAGGGTCCCTGCTTTAAAGACATTTTCAGCTCCGAAAAGCTCCTCGGTATATTTATGTACTCGTCCCTGAACATCACCTGAGAAGTTAAGGTCTATGTCGGGAGATTTGTCGCCGTAGAAGCCAAGGAATGTCTCAAATGGTATGTCGTGACCGTCTCCTATGAGTTTAGTTCCGCATTCAGGACAGACGGCATCGGGGAGGTCAAATCCTGAACCGACGGTTCCGTCCGTGAAGAACTTACTGTATTGACATTTCGGGCAATAATAATGCGGTGGGAGTGGGTTAACCTCGGAAATACCTGACATTGATGCGGCAAGGGATGAGCCGACGGATCCTCTTGATCCGACGAGGTAACCCTGGCTTTCACTGTAATGGACAAGCTTTTGTGCTATCATATAGAGCACTGCGAAGCCGTGCTTTATGATCGAGTCAAGTTCCTTTTGAAGTCTTGTGGCTACTATCTCGGGTACGGGGTCTCCGTAGAGTCTCTTTGCGCGTGACCAGCATAGGTTCTGAAGATCCTCCTCCGCGCCCTCCATTTTAGGAGTATAGGTACCGTGAGGGATGGGGCGCACGTCATCCGCGATCATATCCGCGATAAGATTGGTATTCGTGACTACGACTTCATAGGCAGTTTCCTTGCCGAGATAGTTGAACTCCTCGAGCATCTCCTCCGTGGTACGGAAGAAGAGATGATGCTCTTTATTTGCATCCTTGAATTTCATGCCTGTAAGAAGTATGCGGCGGTAGAGGTCATCCTCGTCGTTTACATAGTGGGCATCGCAGGTAGCAACTACGGGCTTGGAGTACTTCTTACCAAGCTCCACTATTCTTTTATTCAACTGACGGAGCGCATCGTCATTTTTGACGGTTCCCTCTTCAATGAGAAATCGGTTGTTGCATATGGGCTGTATCTCGAGATAATCGTAAAATCCGACTATCTCTTCAATCTCGGCGTCGGTTCGATTTTCAAGTAACGCGCGGTAAAGCTCACCCGCCTCGCACGCAGAGCCGATAAGAAGCCCGTCTCTGTGCTTTTCGAGTACGGATTTGGGTATACGGGGGCTTCTGCGGTAGTATTGGAGGTAGCTCATTGAAATGAGCTTATAAAGATTTTTAAGTCCGGCAAGATTTCTGACGAGAATTACCTGATGGTAAGGCTTTAGCTGAAGCGGATCGGCGTTCAGCATCATTTCCTTTTGGAGAGCGTCGAAACTTGTGATATCAAGATCTCGCATTTTAGAGCACATTGCAAAATAGATATGGGCAAGTATTTCTGCGTCGTCGCAGGCTCTGTGGTGGTGAAAATCGTGCAAACCGTAATATTTTGCTACGGTATCAAGCTTATGATTTTTTATATCAGAATTGAGAAATCTTGAAAGCGCGACGGTATCAAGATATTTGAAATCGTACTGTATATCAAGTTCCTTGGCAGCTTGTCTGATGAATGAAATATCAAATGAGGCGTTGTGTGCAATAAGAAGCTTATTACCGTCTACAAAGCTGAAGAATGCCGGGAGTGCTTCTGAAATATCCGGAGCGTCTGCGACCATTGAATCGTCGATGGAGGTAAGGCGGGTTATTTCCTCGGATATCGGAACGCCGGGATTTACGAAGGTATTGAAGGTATCGATAATTGCTCCGTCCTTGATCTTTACTGCACCGATCTCTATAATTTTACAAGTAATTGGAGAAAGTCCTGTGGTTTCGATATCAAAGACGATCATTTCGCCGTCAAAGGTCCCGTGATAATCGCCGCTGAGGGCGCTTACGGTATCATTGACAAAATATGCCTCCATTCCGTAGATGACCTTCATTCCGCACTTATCTGCCGCCTTCATTGCCTCGGGGAAGCCTTGAACGTTGCCGTGGTCGGTAAGTGCAACCGCTTTATGTCCCCACTCTTTTGCAAGATACACTATCTGATCCGGAGGAATGAGGGCGTCCATGGCTGACATTTGGGTATGCAGGTGAAGCTCGACGCGCTTTTGTTCTGCGGAATCAGATCTTTTGATCTTTTTGATCTTGGCGATTGAGCTATAATGGAATATAAGCTCACCCTTTGTGCCGTCCATTCTCTGCTCTTCCTTGGCGTATCCTTTTATAGCAAGGGTTGCGCCGTCCTTTACGAAGCCTTCAAGCTCCTTGGCATCCGATTTCTCCATATTGCGGGTTACTATTTCGATTGAGGAGTTGCCGTCATAGATGCTGAAGGTGACGTGCATCTTGTCGCCATTACGGCTTTCCTCTTTTGTAAAGCCGAATGTTTCACCAATGATGACGGTACCGCCCTTTGCTTTTGTTACAGTTGCAATGGGCGTGGGCTCTATTCTGAACTGATTGCCCAAAAGGTACTCCGGCTCTGAAATATCAAATTGACAGTTACCTATTTTGCAGATATTATTCTCTACTGCGACCTCGCTCTGATCCTCAAAAAGAGTTCTTACGGTGGGAAGTTGAGGGGTATCCGATTGAGGGGCTACGTGTTCTGTATAGTCATGCTTACCGTATTCGAGAGCGGCGGCATTCATCTCCGCATCCATACGGTTTAAGATATCTATTCTTGTATCAATTCTGTCGGAATCGGGAAGTTCACCGGCGCGGTAGGTCGTGATAGTAACGTTGATATCCAATCCAAACTCGGAATTGATAATTCTTGATATAATAACGGGTGTATTGGCATCGTAAAGCAACGTTACACCGCCGTCTACAAGAGGTATTCTTATTTCAAGCGCGGAGCCTTCAAGGTCGAGATCGTATTTGAAATCGCGAAAAAAGCCCTTTGCAACAACGCCCACTCTTTCCGCCTCCATAATAACCTGCGGAACGTAGTCAGCGGTAAAAAGGGTGCCGGGATACTTCGGCATGATTTTAAAGCCGCCCAAATTATGTGCCTTAGTGATACCGTCTTCAATTCGATACAGGTCCTCTTTATCCATTATCCAATCAAAGCACGCGTGTATCTCAATTATACGTCTTTCACGATTTGCGCGCATACTGATATTAGTTGCATTATCAAGCCAGTCTTTAGTTGTACTGTCAGGTGAGTAGTTTGCAAATCTTTGAAGTATAGTTTTTTCCATTTAAAAATCCTCGTCTTTATATCGTAGAAAGCCTCTTGATCTCGTTAATAAGTGTGCTTACGATCTCGTCTTCGGCGATCTTCCTTATGATTTTCCCGTGTGAGAAAAGTACGGCTTCGCCAACGCCGCCTGCAATTCCAATATCTGCCTCTGATGCCTCCCCGGGACCGTTCACAATGCATCCCATGATAGCCACTTTGATTGGCAGATCGTTCAAGCCCTCGCGTTCAGCCGCCTCCTCAAAGGCGTGAACGATTGGGATGAGATCAATTTTAGTTCTTCCGCAGGTGGGGCAACTTACGATCCTAAGTCCGCTCATACCGTCTATCTCAAGTGCCTTCATAATACTTTTGGCAGCAGCTATCTCTTTAACTGGATCTGCAGTGAGGGACACGCGGACTGTATCACCGATTCCTTGGCACAGAAGTGAGCCGATACCTATTGCACTTTTGACCGTGCCGATGATTTCACTTCCCGCTTCGGTAACACCGATGTGGATAGGATAGGAGCATTTTTCTGCCACGAGCTCATTTGCGCGGATCATTCCGTAGGGATTGGAGGCTTTTATTGATATAACAATATTATTGAAATTAAATTTTTCAAGCAAGCGAACGTGGTAGAGTGCGCTTTCGCAAAGTGCCTCGGGAGTCGGCGCGCCGTATTTTTCGAGTATATGCTTTTCAAGAGAGCCGCTGTTTACGCCTATTCTTATCGGAACTTGGTTTTCCTCGCACACGCGGCAGACCTCTTTTACTCTTTCGTCAGAGCCGATGTTACCGGGATTTATGCGGATTTTATCAGCCCCTGCGTATGCAGATGCTATGGCGGCGCGGTAATCGAAGTGTATATCCGCAACTATGGGCATATTGATACCTGCGGCTTTTATGCGCTCGATTGTTTTGGCTGCTTCGACAGTGGGAACTGTAAGTCTTGCAATATCGCATCCCTCTTTTTCAAGGCTTGTCAGCTGTGAGATGGTTGCGTCAACGTTAAGAGTATCGGTATTAGTCATTGACTGAATTGCGATTGGGTTATCTGCTCCGATAATCACACGTCCTATCTTTACCGCATGTGTTTTTCGTCTTATAAGATTATAATTCATTTTAAAGTCCTTTACTATGCGAAGAGTCTGAAAACGTCCTTTACGCTTATGATAACGATAAATCCGAGAAGTATAAGCAGAGCGATGGCGTGGATAGCGTTCTCGGTCTCGCGTTTAACTACGGGTCTGCCTGCGATCAGTTCAAGAAAGTTGAATACAAGGTGTCCGCCGTCAAGAGCGGGAATTGGGAGCAGGTTCATGACGCCAAGGTTTATGCTTATGACAATGAACAGGTACAGTACGTCAAATGAGTCTCCCTCCTGTGCAACCTGAGTGGTCTGCTGAATGACTCCGACGGGGCCTGATACCGCTTCCATTCCAAAGCGTCCGCCGATAAGTCCCGCAAGCGAATCCCAGACCATTTTGACGGTCGAACAGGATCGGAAGAAGGAATGCTTGATAACGCTTCCAAAGGTTTTAGGAGCGGCTTCGAGCCAGAAATCGTAAAGTCCGATTTTGATTCCGCTCTGAACGTCGGTTCTGAAGCTGACGTCCGGAATATACTTTTGCTTTCCGTCTCTTATAACAACTATATCAATGGGCTCATAGCCTTGCATCATTATTTCGTACACGACCTCGTCGCCTGTATGAACTTTCGTGCCGTCGACCTCTATTATTGTATCCCCGACCTCAAGTCCGCAGACGTGGCTTATAGCTACGTCCTGAAATTTTGCTATCGTATTTGATGCCGGTGTGGGGGAAAAGGCAACAAGCACGATCATAAGCAAAAATCCGAGCAAAAGGTTCATCGTAGGGCCTGCGGCAAGAATAATAATTCTTTGCCATACGGGCTTATTGCAGAATGCGTTTGTATCGTCAGAAACCTCGCTCTCACCGTCCATACTGACAAATCCACCGAATGGGAGGGCGCGGATAGAATATTCTATTTCGGTTTTTTTGCTCTTTTTGCAAAGAAGTCTTGGGCCCATACCTATTGAAAATTCGTTTACCTTTACTTTACAGGCGCGAGCGGCGGTAAAGTGGCCGAGCTCATGGATAAAAACAAGAAATCCGAACAGGAATATCGCAAGGATAACGTAGAGAATAGTTTGCATAAAAGGGGTACCTTTCAATCAATTTATATTTTTTGATAATTCGAGTGCCTTTTCGCGTGCGAGCTTATCATAGGCAATTATGCCTTCGAGTGAATGCTCGTGCTTGGCATCCTTCAAGGTGTCGATAACCTGACAAACCGTTTCGGAAATACCGAGGAAGCTGAGCTTTTCGTGCAGGAAAAGGTCAACCGCGACTTCATTGGCGGCGTTAAGCACTGCGGCAACGGCGCCGCCTTTATCAAGGGCATCGTATGCCTTCTGAAGAAGCACGAAGGTATCTTTATCCGGCTCTGCAAAGGTCAGGCGGGAAAGCTCGGTAAGACAGAGGCGAGAGGTTGACGAGGCGGTTCTCTGAGGGTAACTCAGTGCATATTGCACACAATGGCGCATATCGGGCACTGAAAGCTGTGCGATGACACTGTTATCAATATATTCCACCATCGAATGTATTATACTTTCCCGATGCACCACGACATCTATCATATCTGCGGTAACTCCGAAAAGGTGTGCTGCTTCTATTACCTCAAAGCCTTTATTCATCAATGTGGCGCTATCTATCGTAATTTTTGCGCCCATTTTCCAAGTGGGATGCGCCAATGCGTTTGCGACGGTAATCTCTGCAAGCTCAGACTTAGTTTTGCCGAAGAAGGGGCCTCCTGAGGCGGTAAGGATAAGTCTTTGGATTTCGTTAGCGTTTCCCGCGCGAAGACACTGATGGATGGCACAATGCTCACTGTCTACGGGGGTGAGTACGGTATTATAATTTTTCACCTCAGACATTACAATCTCACCCGCTACCACTAATGATTCCTTATTTGCAAGAGCGAGGCGTTTGCCGCTTCTGACAATTGAGAGCGTCGGGAGCAATCCCGCCTTGCCTGTTATGGCGTTGACCGCCGCCTCGGCGTGACTATCCTCTATCATTCGACAGATGCCGTCTGCGCCGCAATAGACCTTAACCTCTGTATCCTTTAATCGGATGCTGAGAGTTTTGGCAGCTTCGGTGTCACTCATAGCAACGGCGCGCGGCTTGAATTCCCGTGCCTGACGCTCTATTGAATCCACGTCACGGTTTGCTGACAGGGCCTCAACTTGTATATTATTAGCTCTTGCGACATCAAGTGCCTGCGTACCTACCGAGCCGGTAGAGCCAAGCACAATAAGAGATGGGTAGGTGAACATAGTATGCTCCTTAATCATGCGTTCTTATGAAAATTGGCGCCCGTGGTCAAGGGGCTATACACGGGCGAAAAGATATACTGTTCAATAAAGCTATTATACGGATAGCATATTGGCCAGGCCAAGTACTGCAAGCAGCACTACGGATACGGCGATACAGGAGTCAAAGCGGTCGAGAACGCCGCCGTGTCCCGGGAAAACGTCACCGTAGTCCTTGACTCCGTATTTTCTTTTTATCACAGACATGAGCAGATCTCCAATCTGTGAGGAAAGGGATGCGGCAAGACCGCAGATAGCGAGCACGCCGTAATTGGGGGTAAAGGTGGGTGAAATTTTTGTGCAGATAAAGCCGTACAGCATGACGATGGCGGTACAGCAGACAGTTCCGCCTATTGCGCCTTCAACGGTCTTTTTGGGGCTTACAGCGGGTATGAGCTTATGCTTTCCGAAGAGTCTGCCTGAGAAATAAGCGAATATATCCGTCATCCACGCGCCGATAAAGACGAGTAGAAACAGAAGGTTACCGTCCTGATATTCGCGTATCTTGACCATTGACATAAAGCCGATAGAAATATAGATAACTGACATAACCGCAAGGGCGATCTCCTGAACGGGGATCTTTTCCGTCATAAAGATTGCGACGCCGAACATATAGAGCAGATACACTGCGACAACGAGAACGTAGAGTTCGAGCGCGTTGGGAATAAATTTTACGGCGTATGGCATCAGGAGGGGAATGAGCAGTGACGGTATGGATATCACAAGCTTTTTCTTAAGTCCGATGCACTGAAGCATCTCGTAGCAGGCGACGGTTCCGAGAACCGATATGGAGAAAGCAAACATTACCGTATCCGAAAACATAAGGAACGGCAGAAAAACAAATAAAGCAACTATTGCGGTGATAATACGGGTACGCATAACAATAATCCTTTCACTCAAAATACGCCGGAATCAAACACCACCGTAGCGTCTTTTCCTTTGGTAGAAGTTTTCGATGGCTTTATTGACCTCACACTCATTCATATCCGGCCACAGGCAATCGGTGACGTATATCTCGGAATACGCCGCCTGCCAAAGCAGAAAGTTTGATAGACGGTATTCGCCGCCGGTACGGATGATAAGATCGGGGTCGGGGCTGTCAGCGGTATAAAGGTACTGTGAGATAAGCTCTTCGGATGCACATTTTACTCCGTCTGCCAGCATTCTGTTGAATGCGGTTACGAGTTCGGGGCGTGCGCCATAGTTGAGTGCAATATTTAAGGTTTTGGAGTGATCGCGGCTAAGCTCCTCAAGGGTCTGCATTTTTTTCAGAAACCTTTCGTCAAAAGGTGAGCGATCTCCGATAAATCTGACTTTAACATCATAGTTAGTAATTTCTTTTATTGTATTATCGAGATAGTCGTCGAGCAGTTTAAAGATAGATTTCACCTCATCCTTAGGACGTTTCCAATTCTCACTTGAAAAAGCGTATACGGTGATAGTCTGTACTCCGATCGTAGAGCAATACTTAACTATTTCTGTAAAAGCCTTCGCCCCTGCCTTATGGCCGTTTTTTCGGGGTAATCCTCTTTTTGCTGCCCATCTGCCGTTACCGTCCATTATGAATGCAATATGCTTCAGGCGGTTATCGACCTGTATTGGCGCATCTGATCTTGAAATTTCCATTTTTCACCTCGCGCAAGTCCTGAGCTGACACAGCGTATTATAGCCCAAATAAATTAACTGAATAATAACCGAGCGGTTTATGAACATATTTATTTGGGCTGTTGCAAACTGTGGGATCTGCAACAGCCCTTTGCCATTATTCTATGGCTTCAGTGCAACTTATATTTCGTTAAGCTCTGCAATCTTTTTCGTAGCGATTGCATCAATTTCCTTGATAAACTTATCGGTAAGCTCTTGGATAAGCTTTTCTGCATTCTTAACGTCATCCTCGGTGAGCTCGCCATTCTTCTTCATCTTCTTAATTTCCTCGTTAGCGGCTCTGCGGATATTACGGATAGCAACCTTTGCATCCTCGCAGGCCTTCTGAACCTGTTTGCCGAGCTCTTTTCTGCGCTCACCGGTAAGTTGAGGGAATGAGAGACGGATAACGGTACCGTCATCGGTAGGAGTAATTCCAACATCGGATGCAAGGATAGCCTTAATCATTGCCTTGAAGGTAGACTTATCGTAGGGGGTAATTGTGAGAGTTTTGGGGTCGGTGACTTTGATATCAGCCATAGTGGTAAGGGGAGTAGGTGCGCCATAGTAATCAAAGGTAACTTTGGAGAGAACGGCAGCGTTTGCTCTGCCTGCTCTGATGGATGCGAGATTCTCCGAATACGAAGCAACCGCCTTTGACATTTTTTCCTCGTAGGGCTTTTTGTTGAAGTTCATGGTACTTTCCTTTCTGTATGTATATCTTGTTTTTTAGTTATCACGGATTCAATTCAGTGCCGATATGCTCGCCCATAACAATTTTATATATATTATTGGGCTCAGCCAGACCGAAGGCAAATCCTTTGATGCCGTTTGCCAAACAGAATGCGGCTGCAGCAAGATCGATTGCTTTAAGATTATCCTTGAGTATACGCGAGTACGAAAGCTCGTCGTATTTTATAGCATCGGGGTTTTTGTTGGGGTCATCGGTATAAATGCCGTCAATATTCTTTGCGAAAAGGACGGCGTCTGCACCTATCTCTGCGGCTCTGAGGGCTGCGGCTGTGTCTGTAGTAAAGTACGGTGAGCCAGTGCCGCCTGCAACTATAACCACTTTTCCTTCGGATAGGTACTGCTTTGCCTTGAAGGGATCGAACGCCTCTGCAAATCCTGTAACCTGCGGAGGTGCCATCACGACGGACGGAATACCCGCCTCTGTGAGTGCCTGAGAGACTGCCAAGGAATTGATCGTTGTGGCCAACATACCCATACGGTCTGCAAGACTTTGATCCATATCGGACGATCCCTGTCTTCCGCGCCATATATTTCCTGCACCTATAACGATAGCGATCTCTGTGCCGCAATCGAGGCACTTTCTGACGGTTCCCGTAATAGTTGAGAGAAATTCGAAGCTGATTACTTCATTTTGGGTTTTGATTGCTTCGCCTGAAAGCTTAAGCAGTATTCTTTTGAATTTAGGGGTAGATTGCATGTGACGGCCTCCAACGGTATAGAAAATTCGTTATTAATATTTCTCTTTATATTTTACCTTATTTAATTGATTTTGTAAATATGAGAATTGTATTTTTTTTGTAAAATCGGAAAAAAAGTATGATGAATTTTTATCCGCCCGATATTTTTACAGTTTTTGAAGCTTTGCGTAAGATGCCATAAGCTTTTTTATGCCTGCGTTATCGAACATTATTTCGTAGATAACGTCTACACCTGCGGGGGTCACGGAAATAACTGTTCCCTCACCGAACGTGATATGCTTTACACGGTCACCTGCGGAAAGCTTTTCGGCGGCATAGGAGCGTCGAGGTGCGGCGGGTGACGGTTTAGCGGAAGAGGTCGGAGACGTGCGTGGGGTAGGACGTGTTGGGGCAGTATCCGGGGCATCGTAGTAAACAGTTTTTTTGGGACGGTTATAGTCTGTCCTTTCATAACCGCCGCGATAGGCGCTTCCAAATCCGTCACGGTAGCCGTAGGATTGTGAGGCGCGTGGCTGAGGCTTTGGCGCATCGGTAAATTCAGGAGGTATCTCCTTGAGAAATCTTGATGTCGGGTTATATGAGGTTCTGCCCCACAATAGTCTTTGCTCTGCAGAAAGCAGGTAGAGCTCGCTTTTGGCGCGGGTGATGGCAACGTATGCCAAACGTCTTTCCTCCTCAATGGCGGAAGGGCCGTCAGTTATCGTCTGCATTCCGGGGAAGATACCGTCCTCCATTCCGGGAAGAAAGACGACGGGAAACTCAAGACCCTTTGCACTATGTATCGTCATCATTACGACTGCGTCGGCGTTTTCGTCGTATTTATCAACGTCTGCGACGAGGGCATTTTCCTCAAGGAAGCCCACAAGGGACGGGGTATCCGTTGAGTGAATATAGTCGATAACACCCGACACAAACTCATCGAGGTTATCAAGTCTGTCCTTCTCTTCTTCGCCCTTTTCCACGATCGACTGCCTGTAACCCGAGCGGTCGAGTGTTGCTCTTACGAGGGCGTCAAGTTCAATACTTTCGGAAAGTGCAGAAAGCTCGTTTATAAGCCCTGCGAACTCAATCAAAGGCTTCGCGCTTTTTTTAAGTGCGACGTATTCGTCGGCATGCTCCATTATCCAGAACATTGTTTTGCCGTGATAGTCGGCAAGCTCCTCGATTGCGGCAAGGGTTTTAGCACCGATCTTGCGAGCAGGCTTATTAATAATACGCTTCAGTCTTTCACGGTCATTTCGGTTATTGATAATCTGAAGGTAGGCGGTAATATCGCGTATCTCTTCTCTATCGTTAAATCTTGTACCGCCGAGCATTCTGTAAGGGATGCCGCTTCTTGCAAAAGCTCGTTCTATTGCGCTTGACTGTGCGTTCGTTCTGTAAAGTATAGCATAATCCTTGAAGCTATGCGCGCCGGTGCGGACGCTTCTTGTGATTATATCGAGGATATATCTTGCTTCGTCGTTCTGGTCATTCAGGGAACGGACTGTAATTTTTGCTCCGCCTTTTTTGGAAGTGCGCAGTGTTTTTTTATGTCTGCCAACGTTATTGGCAATAACTGCATTTGCGGCACCGAGGATGGTATCGGTAGAACGGTAGTTCTGTTCGAGCTTTACAATTCTGGCGTCGGGGTAGGATTTATCAAAATTAAGTATGTTTTCGATCACGGCTCCGCGGAAGCTGTAAATACTCTGATCATCATCACCGACCACCATGAGATTTCTGTATCCGTTTGCAAACAGACACGAAAGCTCAAGCTGAGCCTTATTGGTATCCTGGAACTCGTCTATGCAGACATAGCGAAATTTTTTCTGATAGTATGCTCTGACGTCGGGAAAATCGCGCAAAAGCAGAACGGTGTTCATAATGATATCATCAAAATCCATTGCGTTTGACTCTGCAAGTCGTTTTTGGTAAGCGGCGTAGACCTTGGCGATCAGCTTGATTTTATACTCTGCAAGTGAGCCTTGCGCGGTTGCAAGATATGCGTCGGGTGAAAGCAGGTTCTCCTTGGCGCGGCTTATTGCGTTTATTACTGATTTGAGTGGCAGGGATTTTTCATCGATATTGCATTCTTTAATAGCGGATGAAATAGCCTTTTTGGTATCCTCGGTATCGTACACGGAAAAGCCTGCTTCATAACCGAGCTTTGCGCCGTGGACGCGGAGAATCCGCATACATACGGAGTGAAATGTACCCGCCCAGACGTCCTTGGCGATCTCGGGATCGTCGAGGGTGGAGGCAAGCCTTAACTTGATCTCGTTTGCGGCTTTATTGGTAAAGGTAATTGCGAGGATATTCCACGGTGCGCAGGGGTTTTCCGCAAATGAAGCCATAAGCAAGGGGTCGGGGGTATCATCCGATCTTGCGTAGGATTCAAGCATACGGACGTACTCCTCGTCAAGCTCCAGGAGCTCGGGGATATCGTCCGACATATAGGCATTACCGTATTTGATTATAAAAGCTATTCGTCTTACAAGAACGGTGGTTTTTCCGCTCCCTGCTCCTGCTAGTATGAGCAGTGGGTTATTAACGGTAAAAACCGCTTCCCTTTGCTCGGGGTTAAGGTCGCGGTACATTCTGTTAAAGAGTGTACGCTTAGCGTTATTATATCGTTTGATCAGATCGGTCATATTTACTCCATTTAATGAAAGTCAAACGGAGCCGCCGTGTGGCAACCCCGTCTGCAGGATATTTTACAAGGCCTTTGCCATGCGTTACTGCTCCTGTGAATCCTTGGACTGACTCTTGTTGCAGTTCTGTTTGTTCTGGCTATTCTGCTTATTCTGATTGTTCTGGGTCTGTTGATTGTTCTGATTATTTTTATTATTCTGGTTGCTCTGATTGTTCTGCATTTTTATCTCCTTTATAGAACGCAGTGATATTAGCCCGTGGGCTACACGGTTATTATCGGCAAATCAGGAAAGGAATATGCAGAAATGAAGAAAAAAGGATCAGTAGAGATATCTCTGTTTGATCTGGTAAAAGATCTCGTTGATCGCGCTATAAATGAAGCCTACGGCGAATGCGGATATAACGAAGTCAAGGAACCAAAATCCGCTTGGGACAGTATCTCTCAAAAAGGTTGACAGGCGCGGATGCGCTTTGATAAATTCCTGTGAAAGGAAGGTATGCTTCGTCTGATACTGCTTCAAAAAATCGTATACTACGGCAGTAACTGCGGCAATTGCGGAAAATACGCACACGCGTGTAAGCATTCCCTTGAGTTCCCGACAAAGTACAAGGTGCTGACTATCGGCAAACTCGTTATTATCAAGCTTGGAAATATATCCGCAGTGACCGGTTATGATATCATACAAGACGGCGCAGAGTGCAAATATTGCGGCAAAAAACAGTATATTTTCAAGCAAGGTGGAGGTACACATTCTCATATAGTGGTCATATGCTTCCTCGCTTTTGAAAACAGCCTCAAAAACGGCGTGGAGCTTATTGAAGTTGTAGTTTATCAGAGATGCTGCGAGACTTACGGCACCGTAAGCTACGGTTACTCCAATTGCTATATTTCTCTTTTTCACGTTGACGTAGGGGGAGAGCAACAGCAATGCGACGATTGCGAAAACGGCGTATATACAATCGGGGAGGATATTATTATATGATACATAGAAATCGATCAGGAAAAATGCCGCAAGCTTGAGAAATGTAAAAGCAAGTCCGAAGCGGCGGACGGTAAAGAGTCCTTTATTGGTTTCGATCTCGTTTTTATACTTTAAGTCAAGTCCTTTATACAGTGCGTTATCCTTTTTGATAAAGCAGACGTATCTGATAAATTTTACAAGCCAGACAGTTCCTATGACGAGCATGACTGTCACGGCAACAAAGCGGAAGAGTCCGATATAATCGTAGAGATCTATGGTATTTCCGGTTTCATCATAAGTATCACTTGTAAGCACGGAAAACTCGGGGAGTGCGCTGAGCACCGTTTTACTTACAACAAAGAACAGGGTAAATGAGGATGTACGCTCGGTAAGATTTTTAGCGTCACGGCGCACCTTTCTTATTCTGTTGCTTTTGATCGGGTAGAGATAGAAGAACGCCCGTGTGCCACCGTTCCGGGTGGAAAGATAGGTAATACCTTCAAAAAGATTTTTATACGCGGGCACCAACAATATGAGTTCAACCACTCCGAAAACACAAGGGTAAAGAAGCAAGGAATACGGGCGCATATAATCGTCCGTAACGCCGAAGAGAAGCAACAGTGAGATAAGCTTCGCTCCACTGACGTAGATCATCAGAAGGAAACGCTTTCTTGCCTCCTCCATTTTATCGTTAATATCTGCAAATCGCTTAAGGGCAACGGTTATAAGCAGATAAGCGACTATATCCGGAAGGACGTCAAGTACGGCAAAGTCGGGGTTAAACAAAAATATTGCGGCAAAAGCAAGCAATCCCAGACGGAATTTATGCTCACGGGAGGAATCTGCATCTGATAACTGCTCATTTTTTCTTGCATTAAGATCAGTGTCAATAAGCCTCTCTCTTCTCATAGCTTGCTCCTTTCTTTAAGTTGTTTGATCATTTTTTCTTTTTACCGGTAGGTTTGTTAGTACGCAGTTGTCGCGCAATTCGGCGGTTATCCCGGTATTCGCGGTATCTGCGTACTCTTTCGTCTGCCGCTTTTTGCTCTTTTCTTGCGGTTTCGCGGCGGAAGTTATCAATGAATTCTATTCCTGACTCCCGTATCGGCATATCCTCGTCACCCTGAGGACAAATAAATGCATAGCATGAATAAAGGAGGATACAGTCAAGTACGGTAAAGCTGAGCTTGAGCAAAAGCAGAAGGACGGTCATTATCTGTTTTGCTGTTAAGTTATATTCGATTGGAATGAGCCAAAACAGTGCAAGTGCGTAATATGCGCAGACGAAAATGCGGTTACGCACTGCGGCGATCTTTTGCTTATCAAGTTCGAGATCGGACGTAATACTGATCAGTGCCTTGAAAAGCAGTATATGGAATACTATACACGCTACATATCCGACCACCTCAACTGCAGTACTGACGGTTTGAGTAATAAACGGAAGCGGAAAACCGATGACGTCGGAGGCAAGTCTTGCGGTAAAACAGGCCTCTACGAGTATATACGGAATAAGGGGGAATACGGGATAAAGGAAAAATCTATTATAAGCCTTAAGCTTGAAAAGTCCGTTAATCATAAGTGCACATCCAAGCAGCATAATGCCGTGACTATAATTACTGAAGCTCATCATAAAAGTCATGAAGTAGCCGATAAAAAGCCATCCAAATCCCATATTTTTGCCTCCTTTACACAATATCAGTTATCTTTATTCGAGTTAAACTCTTGTACCGTTTGCTCCGCAGCAGTTCTTATACTTTTTGCCTGAACCGCAGGGACAGGGATCGTTTCTGCCTATTTTGGCGGATTTTCTGACTACGGTCTTCTTTTTGGGATCAACCGAGCCGTCCTCTCCTGTATCGAGGGGATTTGCGATCTGTACTCTTTCGATTGCCTGCGGACGCGGGAATACGGAAAGAATTTTGCGCACGGTGTTTTCTTTGATCTCCTCAATCATCTGATCGAACATTTCGGCGCCCTCTAAGCGATACATCATAGTGGGGTCTCTTTGAGCGTAAGCCTGAAGTCCGACGGTGGATTTGAGATCATCCATTGCGTCGATATGCTCCATCCACGCGCGGTCAACGTTTTCAAGAAGTATTGCTCTTTCGACCTCTCTGAACACTTCAGCGCCGAAGAGTATCTCCTTGCTCTTATAGATATCGAGAGCCTTTTCCACGAGTGTGTCCACGATATCGTCACGTTTAAGAGATCTGAGTTCTTCTTCGGTATATTTCAGATCATCCTCGGTGCAGAGATATCCGAGAAGCTGAGCTCTTATAGCATCGATATTCCAATGCTCAGGCTCGTCTGCGGAGGTCGAGCCCTCTACGATAGACTCGATGAAGGAACGGATCATATTAGTCACGGTATCTGTGATATCCTTGCAATCAAGAACCTGGCTTCTCTGTCCGTAGATGACATTTCTCTGTTGATTCATAACGTCATCATAGGTAAGGACGTTTTTACGGCGGTGGAAGTTCTGATCCTCAATTCTCTTCTGTGCGCTTTCGACTGCGTTAGAGAGTATTTTGGCGTCTATCGGAACATCGTCGCCGAGTTTAAGTGCTTCGATAAGTCCCATTATTCTTTCGGAGCCAAACAGGCACATAAGATCGTCCTCGAGTGAGATAAAGAATCTTGATTCACCCGGGTCACCCTGTCTGCCCGAGCGTCCTCTCAGCTGGTTATCTATGCGGCGGCTTTCGTGTCTTTCGGTTCCGAGGATGAAGAGTCCGCCTGCGGCTCTGACCTTCTCGGCTTCGGGGGCTATCTCCGCCTTAAAGCGTGCGTAAAGCTCCTCGTAGGTGCGTCTTGCCTCAAGAATTGCGGGATCGTCGGTGTTGGAAAATCCGTTTGCCTCGGCAATAAGCTCCTCGGGGATGCCCATTTTGCGCATTTCGGTTTTTGCCATGAATTCCGGATTACCGCCGAGCATAATATCGGTTCCGCGTCCTGCCATATTTGTGGAGATAGTTACGGCACCGAATTTGCCTGCCTGAGCGACGATCTCTGCCTCCTTCTCGTGATATTTTGCGTTAAGGACGGTGTGAGGTATTCCCTCCTTGCGAAGTCTTGCGGAAAGCTCCTCGGACTTATCAATGGAGATAGTACCGACGAGAACGGGTTGTCCCTTGGCATAGCATGCCTTTATCTGCTCGATGATGGCGTTATATTTTCCCTTTATGCTCTTATAGACTACGTCGTTATTGTCGATCCTTATCATCGGCTTATTTGTGGGGATCTCGATAACGTCGAGATTATATATTTCGCGGAATTCAAGCTCCTCGGTGAGTGCGGTACCGGTCATACCTGAGAGCTTGCGGTACATTCTGAAATAGTTCTGGAAGGTGATGGTTGCAAGAGTTTTATTCTCGCGTTCGATCTTTACGCCCTCCTTTGCCTCGATAGCCTGATGCAGACCGTTGGAATAGCGGCGTCCGGGCATAATACGGCCTGTGAAGGCGTCAACTATCATAACTCCGTTTTCGTTAACGACATATTCGACGTCGCGGTGCATTACACCATAGGCGCGGATAGCCTGGTTGATATGATGGTATAGCGTAGAGTTTTCAGGATCGGTAAGCTTTTCGATTCCGAAGTACTGCTCTGCCTTCTGTGCGCCGCGTGAGGTAAGGATCACCTGATTATCCTTTTCGTTGACTATATAGTCGGCGTCCTCTGAGAGGGTATCGTAGTCGGCCTTGGAATCGACCTCTTTGATAACGAACTTTTTAAGTCTGCGGACGAATTTATCAACGCGCTCGTAAATATCGGTGGACTTTTCGCCTGCGCCTGAAATAATAAGGGGCGTTCTTGCCTCGTCAACAAGAATTGAGTCGACCTCGTCAACGATAGCGAATGCGTGTCCTCTTTGCACCATTCTTTCTTTATACACGACCATATTGTCTCTGAGGTAGTCAAAGCCGAGCTCATTGTTGGTGCCGTAGAGAATATCGCAATTATAGGCGTCCTGCTTTTCCTGTGTTGACTGACCGTGGAATACAAGTCCCGTGCTAAGTCCCATAAAGCCGTACACTCTACCCATTTCCTCGCTGTCGCGGCGGGCAAGATATTCGTTTACGGTTACTATGTGAACGCCTTCGCCTGTGAGAGCGTTAAGGTATGCGGGCATGGTTGCCACGAGGGTCTTTCCTTCGCCAGTTTTCATTTCTGCGATACGCCCCTGATGCAGCACTATTCCGCCGATGAGCTGAACTCGGTAGGGGCGTTTGCCGAGTACGCGCCACGCCGCCTCGCGTACTGCGGCGAATGCCTCGGGGAGAATATCGTCGAGTGTTTTTCCGTTTGCAAGCTGCTCCTTGAATATAGCGGTCATCCCCCGGAGGTCGAAGTCCGACATAGCGGAATATTTTTCTGCAAGTGCCTCGATAGTATCGACGGTTGAGTTTATTTTTTTGATCTGTCTTTGGCTATACGTGCCGAAGATCTTATTTATAAGTCCCATTTATTCCTCCAAACAGGTAATTTTCGTACAATCAGATTTATTATACTACATTAATGTGATTTTTGCCATATCTATTTGTAAATTTTTAGATTTCTTTACTTTAAAGTCTTGAAAAATCAATAAATTTCAATATAATAATTGTATAAAGTTGTTTTTTTGAGGAAGGACACACTATGGGAAGGATAAATATCGTTTTGCTTGAGCCTGAGATACCGCAGAATACGGGCAATATTGCGCGCACCTGTGCCGCCACGGGAGCATCCCTGCATCTTATCAAGCCGTTGGGGTTTGAGATAGATGACACCAAGCTGAAGCGCGCGGGGCTTGACTATTGGCATTTGCTTGACATAACTTACTACGAAGGGCTTGAGGATTTTTATGCAAAAAATCCGAATGCCAAGGTCTACTATTTTTCGACGAAGGCGCTTTACAATCACACTGAGGCAAGCTATCCCGACGAGGTATACATTATGTTTGGCAAGGAAAGCCGTGGGTTGCCCGAGGAGCTACTTAAGGCAAACCGTGAGCGGTGCGTGCGCATTCCGATGAGGGATGGGCTTCGGTCCCTGAACCTTTCAAATTCGGTTGCTATTGCGGTATACGAGGTATTACGTCAGCGCGGATTTGAGGGCTTGCGTGAGGATGGAGAGCTGACGAAATACGGTTGGTTTGATTAAGGAGATTCAAATGGACGGTTACGGAAAAAAAGCGCTGGTTGCGATGAGTGGAGGGGTTGATTCTGCCATATCGTGTGCGCTCACCGTTGAGGCAGGATTTGAGGTCTCGGGTGTTACTATGCTGCTTTCAAACAACTCCTGCTGCAGTGAGCGAGAGATAGCGGACGCAGCGGCAATTTGTCGCATATTAGGAGCATCTCACGATGTTCTGCGCCTTGAGGAAGAGTTTGACAGGCACGTTATAAGCCAATTTGTGCGTGCTTACGCCGAGGGGCTTACGCCGAACCCTTGCGTTGAGTGCAACAAGCATCTGAAATTTGGTTGCATTGTCAGATACGCCGACGAGATCGGAGCGGACACGGTCGTTACGGGGCATTACGCAAGAACTGACCGAGATGCAGACGGACGGGTTCGTTTACTTCGGGCGCGCGACCTGCGAAAGGATCAGAGCTATGTTTTGTGGAGGCTTGGTCGGGACGTGCTTGAGCGTGTTTATTTCCCTCTTGGGGATTATACGAAGGACGAGGTACGCCGAATGGCGGCGGAGCGCGGATTTGTCAATGCGCACAAAAAGGAAAGTCAGGACATATGCTTCATACCGGACGGTGATTACGTCAGGTTCATTGAGGAGTACTGCGGTCGTGCCTTTCCGCCCGGAAATTTTGTAGCTCCTGACGGAAGTGTGCTTGGACGGCATGCGGGCATTATACGTTACACGCCCGGTCAGCGCAAGGGGCTTGGAATTGCCTTTGGCAAGCCGATGTACGTCAAAAGCAAGGATGCAAAGAACAACACGGTCGTGCTTTGTGAGGATGCGGAGCTTTATACGTCGGGCACGGTTGCTCGCTCGATAAATCTGATCTCGGTGGATTCGATAGATGCACCGATGAGAGTTCAGGCAAAAATAAGATACAACCACGTCCCCTGCGCTGCGACCGTCGTACAGACGGACACGGACGAGCTTTCGGTACGGTTTGATGAGCCGCAGAGGGCGTGTGCGAGTGGGCAAAGCGTCGTGCTTTACGATGGAGACGTTGTGGTTGGCGGAGGAATTATTTCTGAAAGCAAATAGTTACGCTAAAGTTTTTCGAATACCAAAAAGGGCTGTCTCGCTTGCGCAAGACAGCCCAAAAATCACTTTGGAAAAATGAATTATACGATATTCACCGCATAGCAGAACATAATGTTTCCATAAAGCCCCGGCTCGGTAACACCACCTTCAGGTTCGGGATAGTATACTGTAATGCATCTGCAATAGGTGTTTCCGGGAACAAGATCGTCGAGTGTCAGAGGCTCCTGCCGGCTCTCGATTTCGCCGAAAACATAATAGCAGTCTTTCTTTATTTCTCCCTGAAGGAGTTCGACTTTTACAACCTCGTCCGCTTCCTCCGGTCGGAATGTTATTTCCGGCATAACTGAAGGTCTTTCCGCCGGGACATAGACGACCGGATCAAAATCGAGAACCTCAGTAATAACCCCATCATTTTCAATATAATACCGCGCGCTCCACATATCCGCCATAGAATAACCACCAAGTTTTTCTCCATTGACAACAAGGTTCAATATGCTGCTAACACCAATCTTCGTCTGTATATATTCATACGCCTCCGGTCTTACAAACTCCGTCTCCGATTCAGGCTCGGTAACGCCGTCTTCTATCGTTTTGTCCCCCGATTCAGCGGGGTCGGAGTCGCTTTCGGGAGAGGTGTTTTCACCATCCCCCTCTGTCCCGGGGCCGGGATCGTGAGGCTTCATATCGCAGGAAAACATCGTAAAACACAGTGTGGTAATTAAAAGCAACAGCAATAGTTTTTTCATACGTTCCTCCTTTTTATAATACTTTTCTATTCAAGCTTTTGGCAGATGCAGACCTATTCCACTCCACCGATTATATTATACACAATAAATATTAACGATCAATAAACTCACCGTAAATTGTGCGTACATATTTCAAATGATTTTCGATATTTTTGTACATTTTGCACAATTTGAGAAAAGGCATTTATGCAAAATGAAAAGAGTCCCCGGCGGCTAAAGCCGTTTGGGACTCTTGCTTTTTGTGCGTTACAATGCACAGAGGTTGGAAATATTCTGTTTCCCCACCGAGCCGTGTGCCGGGATATGGAGACCCTGTTCTCCAGGGCGGTGCTCTATCCTACGCTTTACTGCTCCCAGCGTCCTTGGACGGGCCGAGACAAGTCAATCGGGGTGTCGCCAAGGGAGGTCTGCAAACCACGTCGGAACCATTATTTCGAGCTCCTTTAACTACTTGTGGGTCTAATTACCCAACATCACGCACTAAGCAGGATGAAATTCAAATCAGATACCGTCGCAGTCGATCTCGGCGGTGAACATATCGTCGAAGAGGTCTGCCACGTCGTCGAACTCGTCGTCATCCTCGATGAAGTCGAAGGATGGCTCGCCGTTGGTCATCTCCTCGCGGATGATGAGATAATTCTCAAATGCACCGTCCTCGCATTCCTCGGGGTTTACTATTGCGTAATACGTTTTTTTCTTATACACGCATTCTCCGACCACCTCGAAGGTGATCTCATTACCGTTTTCGTCGAGAAGGACGAAGTTTTTTGGTGTATTGATCTCGCTCATTGAGTTATCTCCTTTTGAGTTCTTACGTTATTATTATACTAGATTTCCGTGTTTTTGTCAATTGGTATTAACTAACAAAATACCGTTTTAATTATTATGCGTTTTGCGAATGGTTCAAAAGCTGAGAAGGTCTGACAGAATATAGTTACTTACGAAAAAGCCTTTATCCGTGAAGGCAAGTACTCCGTCAGTGAGGGTCATAAATCCTTGACCGATATACGGATCAAGGGGTGTGTCCAGCAATGTGTCGATTGATACGTCGAAGCGCGTCTGAAGCTCGTCAAGGCTTACGCCTCGTGCAAGTCTGAGTCCGAGCATCAGAAATTCCGTTGCCGCGTCGGTTTTAGTAAGATGCTCAACGGTGTCCGTCAAGGGAGTTTCAGTTATATTGCGAAGTGAGGTTGGAAAATCCTTTTCGGACAAAAACGCTTCGGTGGACGTGACGGTAGAAAATCTGATTCCGTCAATGCAGGAGTGTGCGCCGGGGCCAACGCCGAGGTAGTCAAGGCATTGCCAATAGCGCAGGTTATGGCGGGATTCTCTGTCTTTTTTTGCAAAATTACTTATCTCGTAGCGGTTATATCCGTTTTGCGCAAGAGTATCGACCAATGCGGAATACATATTTGCCGTAGTGTCCTCGTCAGGGAACGGAAGCTCACCGGTACGTTTGTACAGCGGAGTTCCCACCTCCAGCGTAAGGGCGTACGAGGATATATGCGCGGGGGCAAGGCTTACAAGTCGATCTACCGAAAAGGCGAAGCTTTGCTCGGTCTGCTCGGGAATGCCGTACATCAGATCTGCGCTGATATTATCAAATCCCGCAAGAGAGGCATCGGAATAAGCTCTTACGAAGCCGTCGGAGGTATGTATCCTTCCAAGGATGCGGAGCTCGTTATCGTTAAAGGACTGTGCGCCCATGCTGAGGCGGTTGAAGCCTGCGGAACGCAGGTCTTTAAAATAATCAAGGTTCGCGGTTCCGGGGTTACATTCAGTTGTTATCTCTGCTTCGGCATCTACATTGAAGTATTGGAAAACCGAGTCAAGGACAGTAACAAGAGAGCGCGACGGAAGCACTGTTGGTGTGCCTCCGCCGAAATAAACGGTATCAACTGTACGATCTCCCAAATAGGCGGAGGCGGCATGAAGATACTTTATTACTGCATCTGCATATGAATCCGCGTATTCTTTGCTGTGTGCAAGCGGATTTGAATAAAAGTCACAATATGAACACTTACTGAGGCAGAACGGGACGTGTATATATATGCCGATGCTTTTATTAACCAAGGTCTTATCAGTCATTATCGTCGAATTTGAGGACAGCCATAAACGCCTCGGGACTAACCTTGACCGATCCGAGCTGACGCATTTTCTTTTTACCCTCTTTTTGCTTTTCGAGGAGTTTTTTCTTACGGGTAACGTCGCCGCCATAGCATTTTGCAAGGACGTCCTTACGCATTGCTTTAACCGTTTCACGGGCAATTATCTTGGAGCCGATAGCTGCCTGTATCGGTATCTCGAAGAGCTGGCGCGGAATGCTTTCTTTAAGCCTTTCCGCAATTTTTCTTGCGCGTCCGTAGGCTTTATCTGCATGAACTATAAACGAAAGCGCATCGACCTGCTCGCCGTTGAGCAGGAAATCAAGCTTTACGAGCTTACTTGGGACGTAGCCGTCAAGCTCATAGTCGAAGGAAGCGTAGCCTTTTGAGCGGCTCTTCAGGGCGTCGAAAAAGTCATAGACGATCTCACCGAGGGGAAGTGTATAATGAAGTTCGACTCGGTCTGTATCAAGATATTTCATATCAATAAAGGTTCCGCGTCTATCCTGACAGAGATCCATAAGTCCGCCGACGTATTCCGATGGGGTAATGATGGAAGCTTTTACTACGGGCTCGTAAGCGGTTGAGATCTCTTCGGTGGGTGGATAATCGGATGGGTTATCTATGCGGCATTTTTCGCCGTTGGTCTTTTCGACCTCGTAAATAACGCTTGGTGCGGTGGTGATCAGGTCAAGATTGAATTCGCGCTCGATACGCTCCTCAATTATTTCCATATGGAGAAGTCCAAGGAATCCGCAACGGAAGCCAAATCCGAGTGCGATTGAGGTTTCGGGCTCGAACACAAGTGATGCATCATTAAGTCTGAGTTTTTCGAGGGCATCGCGCAGGTCACCGTACTTTGCGCCGTCTGCGGGGTAGATACCTGCATATACCATAGGAAGTACCTTTTTAAAGCCGGGGAGAGGCTTATCCGCAGGATCGTCGGCAAGGGTGACAGTATCTCCTACTCTGGTATCTCCTACGCTTTTTATTGATGCGGTAAGGTAGCCTACGTCTCCTGCCATAAGCTCGTCGGTCTTTTTAAGTCCGAACGGATCAAGCACTCCGACCTCGACCACGTCGAACTCTTTGCCGGTGCTCATAAGTCTTATTCTGTCGCCTGCTTTTATTTTGCCGTCAACCACTCTGATATTTACGACTACGCCGAGGTAGCTATCGTAATAGGAGTCGAATATCAGGCACTTGAGCGGTGCGTTTTCGTCTCCGTCAGGTGCGGGGATGTCTCTTACTATTGCCTCAAACACGCTATCTATATTGAGACCCGTTTTAGCGGAGACGGCGGGGCATCCTTCGGCGGGAATACCGATGATCTCCTCAATCTCGTTACGGCATCTGTCCACGTCGGCAGATGGGAGGTCGATCTTATTGACTACGGGAATAATTTCAAGTCCTGCGTCAACGGCAAGGTAAGCGTTGGCAAGCGTCTGCGCTTCAATTCCTTGGGTTGCGTCGACAACGAGAAGCGCGCCGTCGCAGGCGTTAAGGGAACGGGACACCTCGTAGTTGAAGTCAACGTGACCTGGGGTATCAATAAGATTAAGAGAATAATGCTCACCGTCGGGGGCTGTGTAGGAAAGCCTTACGGCTCTTGCCTTGATGGTTATACCTCTTTCCCTTTCAAGCTCCATATTATCGAGCACCTGCTCCGACATCTCGCGCTTTTCGACGGTTTCGGTTGCCTCAAGAAGACGGTCTGCAAGTGTGGATTTACCGTGGTCAATGTGAGCGATGATGGAGAAGTTTCTTATATGCATTTGTCTTTCGCTTTTGCTTTGGTTGTTTTGCATCTGTTCTATTACGTCCTTTACTAGTGGATGTTAATCTATTTTATTTATTATATATTAAAACTCGTTGTAAAACAAGAGCTTTGGCGTTTTTTTCTTGTATTTTTTCAAAGTTTTTTGCTTAGAACAGCAAAACCCGGCAATTTTTTTTAAAAAAGGGTTGATAAAATAGTTGATTTAGATTATAATTATAGTGGTGATAAATACACTTTGAGCTTTTGATAAACAAGGAGGACAAAAAATCATGAGCACAAGCAAAAAAAAGGTTGCGGTAGTTGGTTATGGAGGAATGGGCGGATGGCACACCCGTTACATTCTTCAGAGTGATGTATGCGAACTTGCAGGTATTTACGATATAAAGCCTGAAAGGTGCGAGTTGGCGCGTGAGAACGGAATTTTCGTTTATGAATCTTTTGAGGCATTACTTAACGATAAATCCGTTGATATAGTGACTATAGCAACCCCGAATGAACTTCATAATCCACTTGCTATAAAAGCGATGGAGGCGGGCAAGGCAGTGATTTCCGAAAAGCCCGTAACGCTTTCAAGTGAAAGTCTACAGGAAATGATAGATGTTGCGAACAAGAACGGCGTAATATTCACCGTACATCAAAACAGACGTTGGGATGTTGACTACAAAATGATGAGAGAGGCGTACAGATGCGGTGCGCTCGGTAATATCTTCACTGTTGAGTCACGCATTCAAGGTTCAAGAGGCATTCCCGGCGACTGGCGCGGCAAGAAGGAGCACGGTGGAGGAATGATCCTTGACTGGGGTGTACACCTTATTGACCAGATGCTTGGCATTGTATACGATCGCAAGGTGGAGTCACTTTACTGTTGCTGTGACCACATAACCAATGATGAGGTTGATGACGGATTCAAACTTGATCTGCACTTTGAGGGTGGTCTTTGCGCAAGAATTGAGGTTGGAACATCCCACTTTATTTCATTGCCGAGATTTTACATGGCGGGAACGAACGGGGCTGCGATGGTCAACGATTGGCGCGAGACCTGCAAGGTAGTAAGCTGCAAAAAGTGGCATGAGCAGAACGTAGTGCCTGTAGTAACATCTGCTGGACTCACCAAGACGATGGCTCCGAGAGATGAAAAAACGACAGAGACATTTGAAATTGAGCGTATGGATTCCGATGTACACGATTTCTACAGAAACATTTGTCTTGCGATAGACGGTAAGGCTGAGCAGATAGTAACACATCCGCAGATGATGCGAGTAATGAAAATAATGGAAGCAGCATTTGAGTCGGACAGACTTGGCGCTGTAGTAAAGCTTGACGGGGACGAGAC
This sequence comes from Clostridia bacterium, assembly GCA_017504205.1. Taxonomy (GTDB): domain Bacteria; phylum Bacillota; class Clostridia; order Oscillospirales; family CAG-272; genus HGM12650. The sequence goes on from JAFVRO010000019.1 coordinate 60,839, forward strand.
TGTACACGTCTGATTACTGTCGATTATATTTGCAACGGGTGAAAATCGCCCGTTGCTTTATTTATATTTATAACAAACAAATAAAAAGATTAATATTAATTGTAAATTTTATAATATAGTATGGAAAAACTTTTTAATTTGTGGTATAATGATATGATTAAACTGTAAATTGCGTAATTATCGCTTTATTGAAAGGGTCACATAATGATAAAATACACGGAAGGCGCGGAGATTCTCAGGCTCTCTGCGGTTATGATGAATGGGATAATTCCCTTCCCTTCATCTAATATTGCGTTTGATATAGTGGAGGGGGCATCCTCCAAGGGAATTGAGGCGGCTATGGCGCAGGGTGGAACGGTTTTACTTTTGCCTACGTCAAATCCTGCAGGTGAGACGGTGGACGGAGCGCTAACTAAAGAAAGCTTTTGCAGGATAGGTATCATCGCGAGGGTTATCAGTGTACGCAACGGAAAAAAGAGCCGTCACGTTGTGTGTGAATGCAAGGCACGCGCGTCGGTTGAAAGCTTTGAGCTTGTTGAAGACCATTATGAGTGTGACGTCACAAAGGTAATGGCGTTTGGAGGAAATTCGAGTGCGTACCTTTTAAAATCAGCGAAGGAATATATAAAAAAGCAGTTGAACAAGGTATCCGAGCTTTTACCTATCAACACGGATGAGCTTCTTATGCTGCTTGATAAGATCAATGACGCGGGAACGCTTGCGGATGTTGTTGCGTCCTCGGGATTTATATCTGCTTATGAGGACAAGAAGGCACTGCTCTACGAGACTGACGTTGACAAGCGTCTGAAACTCCTGATAGATATATTGGAAAAGCAAAACGCATATTTTGAATATGAAAAGGGGCTTCACGATAAGGTGCGTGCAAGGCTTACCAAGTCGCAACGAGATTTTTATCTGCACGAGCAGATGAAGGTCATACGCAACGAGCTTGGTGAGGGAGGAGACTCTGAGCTTGACGAGCTTGAGGCGAGGATAGATGCAGCTCCGCTCAGCGCTGAGGCAAGAAACGGGCTTCACAAGGAGTTGCGCAGGCTTTCAAAGACACCTTTTGGGTCTGCGGAGTATTCGGTTATTGAAAACCACATTGATCTTTGCCTTTCGCTTCCGTGGGAGACGAGAACACGCACTGCCATAGATGTTGCTTTGGCTGAGAGAATACTTGATGACGATCACTACGGACTTGAGAAGGTCAAGGAAAGAATATTGGAGTTTTTGGCTGTCAGAAAGAATAGTGATACGCTCAAGGGGCAGATAATTTGTCTTGTAGGGCCTCCCGGCACGGGAAAGACTTCTATTGCGTCATCGGTTGCAAGAGCAGTGAAGCGTGAGTTCGTAAGAGTTTCGCTTGGAGGAATCCGCGACGAGGCGGAGATAAGAGGACACAGAAAGACCTACATAGGGGCGATGCCGGGAAGAATAATCACTGCGCTTCAAAAGGCAGGCGTGAGCAATCCCGTAATGCTACTTGATGAGATAGACAAGATGTCAAGTGACGTTCACGGAGATCCGACGGCGGCAATGCTTGAGGTATTGGATCCCGAGCAGAATGTAGCGTTCAGGGATCATTTTGTAGAGTATCCCTTCGATCTTTCAGACGTATTCTTCATAGCAACGGCGAACTCTCTCAAGAGGATACCGCGTCCGCTCATTGACAGAATGGAAATTATTGAGCTTGGTATTTACACGCGTCTTGAAAAGCTGATGATAGCGAAGAGGCATCTTATACCGAAGCAGCTTAAGCGTCACGGTGTCAACGGAAACTTTCTGCGCTTTACCGATGCGGCGATATACGAGCTTATAGACGGATACACGCGAGAGGCGGGAGTAAGGCGGCTTGAGCAGATGATCGCAGAGGTCATACGCAAGTGTATCAGACGTGCGGAGCGCGGAGACGCCAAGAGCAAGCGCACAACTGTAACCGAGACAAATCTTGCGGGTATTATCGGTGCGCGCAAAGCGATACCGCCGCACGTTTCAGATGAAGATGAGATAGGAGCAGTCACGGGACTTGCATATACCGAAGTCGGTGGGGATGCACTCGAAATAGAGGCGGTAGTTACTGACGGAAGTGGCAAGCTTGAGCTTACGGGATCTCTCGGAGACGTAATGAAGGAAAGTGCAAGGATCGCAGTTACCTGTGCCAGAACGGTAGCGGATGAGTACGGATACAAGGCAGATTTTGTCAAGAGTAAGGATGTGCACATTCACGTTCCCGACGGAGCAGTACCGAAGGATGGGCCGTCTGCGGGAATCACGCTCTGCACGGCGCTTGTAAGTGCGCTTAGTGGATTTAAGGTGCGTCACGATATTGCTATGACGGGAGAGCTTTCGCTCAGAGGGAAGGTGCTTGCCATCGGCGGCCTCAAGGAAAAGACTATGGCGGCGTATCAACTTGGCATCAGGACGATAATAATCCCGAAGGACAACGTACCGTCTCTTGAAGAGATAGACCGACAGATAGTTGATGAGATCGAATTTATTCCCTGCTCAAGCATACGGGAGGTTTTAGATGTAGCGGTTATCAGACCGCAATAACGTACAACGAAAGGATACGGTATGGCAGACATTAATATACAGAACGCGACGCTCAGGATCACCGCAGGGCTTCCGTCGCAGTTTCCGACGCAGGCAGTACCGCAGGTGGCATTATCGGGGCGTTCCAACGTGGGAAAAAGCTCACTTATCAACACACTTCTTAACCGAAAGTCATTGGCGCGTGTCAGCTCGTCGCCCGGAAAGACTATAACTATAAATTTTTACGATATTGACCGCAAGCTATTTCTCGTTGATATGCCGGGATACGGCTATGCGAAGCGCACTCCTCAGGAAAAGGAGCGTTGGTCAAGGTTGACGGACGGTTATTTTACCGATAATAAAAATATTGATCTTCTGAAGCTTGTTGTGCAGCTCATTGACAGCCGTGTAGGGCCTACGAAAGATGACGAGATGATGTTGAATTATCTCATTTCCATGGGCATTCCTTACATCGTGGTTGCGACGAAGATCGACAAGCTCAACAAGACGGAGAGAGCAAAATCTCTTGCGTCTCTTGCAGCGCATCCGCTTATAGGGGCGGAAACCCTGATCATTCCCTTCTCCGCGTTGAAAAATGAGGGGCGTCAGGAGCTTTGGCGTGCGATACTTTCGCACGTTCAATAAAACCGTAAACGGTTAACTATGGAAAGGGTGGTAGTATGAATATTCTTTCAAATTTAAGATCCGAGCTTCCTTTTTTGCTTATGAGCATACCGGTTTTGCTCTTTTCGTTTGCATTTCACGAAGCGGCGCATGCGTTTGCGGCGTACAAGCTTGGTGATCACACTGCAAGAAATTTCGGCAGACTTACACTTAATCCGTTGAAGCATTTAGATCCCATCGGCACGGTCTCGATGCTGCTCTTCCGCGTTGGATGGGCAAAGCCCGTGCCGATCAATTCCAGAAACTTCAACAATCCAAAGCGCGACATGGCACTTTCGGCTCTTGCAGGTCCTGTGTCGAATGCTTTGCTTGCGGTTGTGTGTGCGTTGCTTTTAAAGCTTTTGATGTGGCTATATCCGATAATGTTTGGGGAGAGCGTATTTTATGAAATCCTTAGGGGCATCGAATTCGGAACAAGACTTGATTGGACGATAACGCTTGCCTCCATACTCGTATATATGATCTATTCGGGTATGATGGTCAACATCAGTCTTGCGGTATTCAATCTTATCCCGATAGCGCCGCTTGACGGCTCGAGAGTGCTTCATCTCATACTGCCCACCAAGATTTATTTCGGGCTTATGAAGTATGAAAGATACATTGGAATTGCCTTTCTTGTTATCGTTGCTTTAGGTATTCTTAGTGGGCCGATAAACTTTATAATTAATGGGATCACAACCGGACTGTTCTCACTTTTAAAAATTTCCTATAATGAAATATCATACATCTACTATTATCTTTTTAGTGGCTTTGGAGGTTAGACCGAGGGCAGAATGGAAAACACAGTAAATTATCATATCGGGCAGTTTGACGGGCCGCTTGATCTGCTTCTGAGCCTTATATCCAAGAACAAGATAGATATTTTTGACATCCCGATCTCACTTGTATGCGATCAGTACATGCAATTTCTGCAGGAGAGTGAGCTTGACGAGATGGAGCTTGCAGGTGAGTTTCTGCCGATGGCGTGCGAGCTGATGCTTATAAAGAGCAAGATGCTTCTGCCGCGTCCCGAGGCTGAAACGGAGGATCCGAGGGCGATGCTTACGGATGCGCTTCTGAGGTTTCAACAGGCGAAGGCGGTGGCATCCAAGCTTTCGGCGTTATATGCGGTATTCAGTGGCAGATGCGTAAAGGAGACGGATGAGATCAGCATTGACAAAACCTTTGTGCTTGAGCAGTCACCCGAGGCACTCGTATCCGCGATACACAAGGTCAATGTGCGTGCATCCTTGGACGTTCGCAACAACACGGAGGTATTCACTCCGATGATACGCAAGCCTGTGATACCGATCGACCGTAAGATACGCGTAATAGTAAAAAGTCTTACGAAAAGGAAGCGTTCTACGATACGCGATCTGCTTGCGGACGTGGAGTCTGTGTCTGATGCGGTGGCTACGTTCCTCGGCATTCTTGAGCTTATCAAGACGAAAACGCTTATAATACAAGAGCCCGACGAGCTTGGTGAGTACGGCATTGCGGACACGCACGGCATAGACACGGTGCTTGTATATAATCCCGAGGCGGAGATACCCGTTATCGGTGACATAAGGGACGGAGACGAGCTTCCCGTAGGACAGCTTTCGACGGACAACATTACTTATGACGTTGAATAAAAGTATAAATTTATTATCTGGAGAAGAATAACGCGATGGAAGAACAAGGCATCAGCATTGTTAACAATTTAAAGGCGGCTATTGAGGCGATACTTTTTGCCGCGGGACATCCCGTAAAATACGAGCGTATTGCGGACGTACTTGGAATTTCGGTCAAGGACGTAAAGGCGTTGACCGAGCATCTTGCGGAGGTATATGCCGACGAGGAGAACGGAAGCGGTCTTATGCTTCTCAACTATGAGGAGAGCGGAACCTGTCAGCTCTGCACGAAGGAGCAATACGCGCCATACATACGCGAAGCACTTGGAATACGCAAAGGTGGCAATCTCTCGCCGTCCTCGCTTGAGGTGCTTGCGATAGTGGCATACAATCAACCTGTTACAAGATCGTTTATAGATCAGGTCAGAGGCACAGACAGTTCGTACGCTACTACGTCGTTGATAGACAAGGAATTGATAGAGGCGTGCGGTACCTTGGATGCGCCCGGCAGACCTAAGCTTTACCGCACTACGGAAAAATTCCTGAGAGTTTTCGGGTTAACCTCTTTGGAGGAGCTTCCCGTGGCGGAGCATCTTGTTATGCCGGAGGATGCAAAGGAGCTTACAGAGGAGCAGATCGCAGAGGCGGCAGAGAATGCGGCCGAAAAGCCGACTGAAGAATAAGCTTCACGGAGCAAATAATCCTTAAAAATTGCACGAATGGAGGATGGGCGCATGGTAGCGTTGATAATTTTGCTTTGCATTGCTTTATTTATAGCGCTATTACTGTCCTTCAAGGCGTGTGTGACGGTTGAATATTCCGACGAGGTGAGGCTCAGCGTAACCGTACTTGGATTTATGAAGATCAATCTTTTGCCGAGGCGCAAAAAGAAGGTACGACTGAGCAAATACTCCAGGAGAGCGGTAGAGCGCCGTCGGCGCAAGGAAGCAAAGAAGGCGGCGGAAAAGCAGGCTAAGAAGCGTCAGAAGAAGCAACAGAAGGCGGAGAAGAAAAAGCTCAGTCCCGAGGAAAAACGTGCTCTCAAGGAGGGCAAGCCGACGCTTATTGACAACGTGGACATGGTGGTAAGCATAGTGAAAATGTTTTTCACCAAGTTCTTCAGGCATTTAAAGATCAAGGTTGCAAGACTTCACATAGTGATAGGCACCGGAGATGCCGCCGAGACTGCAGTGATATACGGTGCGGTATGTCAGGCGGTAAATCCGCTTGTATATCTGCTTGAAAAGTACACAAACATCAACAAGCTTGAGGATGCGGACATTGCCATATATCCCGATTTTCTTGCCGAGAGTACGAAGGTCGACGTTAAGATATCCTTTTCGTTAAGGGTATGGCATTTGTTTGACATCGGTTTGGGAGCTCTCAAGAGATTTATTGGAACGAGAATAAAGGCATCACGCCGAGCTGCGAAGAAGCGTGCTCTGGAGGAGCTTGAGGCGGAGCGTCGGGCACAAAGGACGAGCACAAAGAATAAATAGCACTCGGTTACACCAAGTATTTATACAAAGCAAATATACAAAACAATTTATTGAATAATCAGCTACGGCTGTTATATGAAAGGAAACGATCATGGGAAACGAAAACAAGCTTCAGGACATCATCAAAACATCACTTGAAAACATACGCGGACTTGTCGATGCAAACACGATAATCGGCAATCCTTACGTTACGAACACCGGAGTAACAATTATTCCCGTATCCAAGATCTCCGTCGGATTTGCGACGGGCGGACTTGATTACAACGGCAAGGGAGATGCTCCTCAGCCGTCCAAGCTTCAGAATTTCGGCGGTGCCGGAGGCACGGGAGTGTCCGTTGTTCCCGTTGGTTTTATCGTTATTTCCGCTACCGGCAACGTAGATTTCATCAACGTTGGCATGAAAGCACCGAGTGATCCCATTGAGCAGATCGCGGGAATTATTGAGCGCTCACCTGAGATAATTGAACGTATCAAAAGCACATTTGAAAAGAAGTCCGATGCAGAAGAAGCAACGGGAAACTGATGCAGAGATCGTATAATTAACGTTCATACGCCCGGCGCGACTTTAATATAATTATACAGTTATTATATTGGAGGAGCGCATTATGAAAAAAAGAGCTTTAATACTTATATTGACCGTTATACTTGTGGTGGTATCGCTTCCCTTTTCGGTCTTTGCGTTTGGCGAAAGAGTAAATGAAAAGGAGCTTGCTTTGGCAGAGTATGAAACTCAAGCCGTTACAGTTTCAAGCACACAGGTTGGAGAGATATCTGCACGCGGCGCGGTGCTTATCAATGCAGATACAGGAGACATTCTGTACGACAAAAATGCTGATGAGCGGCTTCCCATGGCAAGCACGACGAAGATAATGACTGCGCTTGTTGCCGTTGAATCCATGCCTCTTGACTCGCTTATAACGGTAACTCGGGAGTCGGTGGGCGTTGAAGGATCAAGTATATACCTATGCGAGGGTGAGCGACTTACGCTTGAGGATCTGCTTTATGCCTTGTTGCTTGAATCTGCAAACGATGCTGCAAATGCAATAGCGATAGGAGTTTCGAGAAGTGTTGAAGCCTTCGCGGAGCTTATGAACGAGCGCGCGAGCAGTTTGGGTTTGAAGGATACGCATTTTGAAAATCCGCACGGTCTTGATGGGCAGACGCACTACACGACCGCGCGGGAGCTTGCCAGAATCACCCAAGCGGCGCTTGCGAACGAAGCACTTGCTACAATTGTCGGAACTGTACGAAAAACCATTGCGTTTGACCTTGACGGTCAGAAAAATGAACGGTTACTTATCAACCACAACAGACTTTTGCGGCTTTATGAGGGAACTGTCGGAGTCAAGACGGGATTCACGAAGAAGAGTGGCAGATGTCTTGTTTCGTGCGCATTACGCGACGGTGTAAGGCTTATTGCTGTCACACTTAACGCACCTGACGATTGGGATGATCACGCGCGTATGCTGGACTTTGGATTTGAAGTCTACGAAAAGGTAACACTATGCGAGCCACTTGATTTTTCCGTAATGCTTCCGCTTATCAACGGCATTGAGGAGCATATTACTGTATGCAACCCCAATGGCGCGTACGCGGTTTTGCCAAGGGTGCGCGAGGATATAACCTACACGGTTGAGCTATCACGGTTTGAATTTGCACCAATCGAAAAGGGAGAGGTCTTGGGACGTCTCGTTTTCAGGTGTGGAGACTCTGTAGTTGGTGAATGCCAATTGGTTGCGGCGTACGGTGTAAGCGCCAGCGTTGAAGGTGAAAAAGGCTCGTTGGCGAATTGGTTAAGAAGATTGTTTAATTAAAATTCACTATTAATATAAGGAAGTAAAATGGAAAAGCAGACTCCTATGGAGATAAGATTACAAAAATACTTTACGGACTGCGGTATAATGTCACGCAGGGCGGCTGAAAAGGTTATAGAAGAGGGCTTAGTCAAGGTCAACGGAAAAACGGCGCATTTAGGTCAGAAGATTATTCCCGGAAAGGATCGGGTAGAATACAACGGTGAGCTTATCGTAATGCAGAAGACGGCAGAAAAGCTTTACATCATGCTCAACAAGCCCCGTGGGGTTATCACTTCCCTTTCGGATGAAAAGGGGCGCAGATGTATTGCTGATCTGATAAAGGATATCCCGGGACGTGTATACCCTGTCGGAAGGCTTGATTACAATTCAGACGGGCTTTTACTTTTGTCGAATGACGGCGAGTTTACGAACAGGCTGACGCATCCGAAGCACAGTATACCGAAGATTTATTTCGTCAAGGTTTCGGGAAAGATCACATCGGAGCAGATGCACAAGCTTACCTCGGATATGGTTATAGACGGATACAAGATCGAGCCGGTTCAGGTGGATATATACGATATTACCGACACATCATCAATTTTGCAGTTCACGTTATTTGAGGGACGCAACCGGCAGATTCGCAAAATGTGCGAACAGGCAGGTCTTCGGGTATTAAGACTCAAAAGGATCGCTATCGGCACGGTGCAGCTTGGTGATCTTCCGGCGGGAAAATGGCGTCATCTTACCGCCAAGGAGGTAAGATATCTTATGGGCAAAAATAAGGATTAATTTTTAACGGAGGACAATATGCTTAAAGCTTTACCAATCAAGAGCAAGGAAGAACAGGAATTGATATGTAACAGGTGTGGAGTTGAATTTGATGCGGACTATCTGGCGTATTCTGTTACGGTAGACGGATTACTTGTGGGCATTTGCCAATTCAAGTTTTCATCAGATGGCGGAATTGTGCGCGATATAGGTATCGTTCAGGGATCTGACGATTACGAGGCATTATTTGTACTTGGACGCGCAGTGCTCAACATCATTGATCTTTGCGGCACTCACTACGCATATTACACAGGCGACGTTGAGGAAAAGGGTGAGAAATTCAAACGTCTCATTACAATGATAGGCTTTTTAAAAAATGCGGATAACGGTCGATACGAGGTCGATCTTAACGGATTTTTCGATCATCCGTGTCAGCATCACTGAGTTTTCGGGGTTTTTTTCAGCAGGGTTTTGCCCTGCTTTTTGTTTTTTGTTGTGTTCGTATGAAAAATTGGAATTCATTGGTAATAATTGACAAAAATTGGTATTAAAGTTTGGTTATCTTTGTGTTTGGAATTTTTTAGAAAAGTATTGCTATATTTTCCATTTTATGGTAAAATAATATTGTCAAAATAATTCATTTGGAGGTATAAAATGGAATACAGTGCAAAAATCCTTATAGCGGACGAGAGCGCGGCACAAAGGCAGATGCTGAAGGAGAGTCTTGGTCGGGCGGGATTTCGATACATCGAAGAAGCAGTAAACGGAGAGGATGCGCTAATAAAGACGGGGCGCATTCATCCCGACATTGTGATAGTTGATATATGGTTGTCAAAGATCGACGGTATAGGGGTAATACGCAGATGCAAGACCTTGAACTATGCACCCGGAAAGGTTCCCTGCTTTATAGTTACATCAGCGGTATCTAATCAAAACGTATTTATTGAGGCAACGTCGGCGGGGGCTGATCTTTGCTTGCTCAAGCCATTGAACGCAAGCAGCTTATGTGAGCATATCAATGGGCTTATGAAAAACAGAATTGGAAATCAGAATCAGGGCTTGATCCAGCAGATGGCTCAGGGTGCTGAGGGTCACCAAGCACCGCCTGACATCGAGGCTCAGGTTACACAGATAATCCATCAGATCGGAGTACCTGCGCACATCAAGGGGTATCAATATTTACGCACGGCAATTCTTCTGACCATCAACGACAGTGATATAATCAATTCTGTAACGAAGGTATTATATCCGTCGGTAGCGAAGAAATATTCGACCACGACCTCAAGGGTGGAGCGAGCTATAAGGCACGCGATCGAGGTTGCGTGGGACAGAGGTGATATAGAGACCCTCAATTCTTATTTTGGTTATACGGTACAGAACAGTCGCGGAAAGCCGACGAATTCTGAATTTATTGCGATGATAGCTGATAATCTGAGATTAAAGTATAAGCTTTATTGACGTGACTTGTTGGGGTGAATTTGCAAGGCGCACGGATGTGTTTTTTGATAGTGCAGTAAGTTCAGCTATCGGGGCAGTCTCACGCAAGTGAGACTGCCCCTTTTTTATCACACGTTGAACAAATATTTCATTTTTTTCATCACAGTATTGATTTTTTGTTGGAAATATGTTACAATAAATTGAGTTGATGTCCGATATAAATAATTAGCTATGAAGGAGGCAGATACAATGTCCAAAATTACGATTGGTATTTTGTATGATTTTGACAAGACGCTTTGTACTACCGACATGCAGGAATATGACTTTATCAGAAATCTGGGTGTAAACTCTGAAGAATTCTGGGGGGCGGCTGCAGATATTACCAACAAGCACGAGGTGGAAAAAATTCTTGCCTACATGTTTATTATGATCAAAAAATGTAAGGAAAAAGGGATCAAGCTTACTGAAGAATATCTGAACAGTTGCGGCAAGAATGTAGTTTTATTTAACGGTGTACTTACCTGGTTTGACCGCATCAATGCGTTTGGTGAGTCCTTAGGGATAAACATTGAGCATTATATAATTTCTTCGGGAACATACGAGATCATTCAGGGTACGCCGATTGCAAAGTACTTCAAGAGGATATATGCGTGCAGATATATGTACGATGAAAACGGTGAGGCGCTCTGGCCGGCTCTTGCCATCAATTACACGCTTAAGACGCAGTACATTTACCGTATTTCAAAGGGTATACTTGACGTAACGGACGATTACAATCTCAACCGTCTTCAGGATGAGAGGCTTCGCCGCATTGCGTATCGCAATATGATATACATTGGTGACGGAATGACGGATATACCGTGTATGAAGATGGTTAAAGAAAAGGGCGGAAAATCAATAGCGCTCTTCCCTGCAGGACACAGCGAGCATGTTCGTCCGTTGGTTGAGGATGACCGTATCAATTATGTTTGTGCGGCAGATTATTCCGAGGATTCGCAGCTTGATCAGATAGTCAAGCTGATGATTCAGAACATGGCAACTCTTGAAAAACTCAAGCTTCAGGAAAAGGAGCAGCTTGAAAGTTTTAAGGAGTATTACGAGACATTATAAAGTGAGGCGCAGATATGCAAAAGACCAATGCGATGAGGCTGCTTGAGGCGGCGGGCATCGAATTTGAAACGGCGGAATATACTTGGGACGAATCCGATCTTTCGGGTCAGCACATTGTAAGTGAGCTTGGCGTTGATGCGGACTGCGTTTTCAAGACTTTAGTTGCAAAGGGAGAGCGATGCGGTTATCTTGTATTCTGCATTCCCGTTTCCTGTGAGCTTGATCTGAAAAAATGCGCGGTAGCGGCAAGGGACAAGCGAGTTGAGATGATACATCTGAAGGAGCTTTTACCTCTTACCGGATATTTGCGTGGCGGTTGCTCACCGGTTGGAATGAAAAAGAAGTTCCCGACGTTTATTGACGAGACTGCGATACTTTACGACCGTATTTACGTCAGTGCCGGAGTACGCGGCGCGCAGTTGATCATATCTCCCGACGAGCTTTGCGAGTTCGTTGGTGCTGAATACGCCGATCTTGTGAAATAATTCAATTAAGGATCCGAAAAATTATTAACGGATCCTTATTTTTTTGCAAAAGCTATTGACAAAGATGTGAAAATGTTGTATTATTGTATTAAGACAATAATACAGCCTTGAAAGGAGTGATGAAATGGCTTGGAGCTTTACGGCGGACAGGCCGGTATATATTCAAGTGGCGGAGCGAATACGCAGACGCGTTATAACGGGTGAATACAAGGCCGGGGCGCAGATACCGAGTGTCAGGCAGATAGCCATGGAGGCTACGGTAAATCCCAATACTGTCCAGAGGGCTTTAGTTGAGCTTGAGACGGAGGGGCTATTGGAGGCTCGCGGTACGCTTGGCAGATTTGTCACCGAAGACGAAAGCGTGATTGAGCGCGGAAAGCAGAGCTTGATCCGCTCGCTTGTAAAATCATTTATAACAGACGCGATGAGACTTGGCCTTACCAAGGAACAGATCGAGGCGGCAGTAAAGGAGGGCACGGATGAACGTACTTGAATGTAAAGGTGTGAAAAAATCCTACAAGCGTGGGGTTTTAGTACTGAATAATTTTAATCTTTCCCTACCTGCGGGGAAAATCGTGGGCTTGTTAGGGCCTAACGGTTGTGGAAAATCGACACTTATCAAGCTGATTGCAGGAATACTTCAACCTAATGAGGGTGAGATCCGCGTTTGCGGTGAACCGATAGGAGAGGCTACGCGGGCCATAGTATCGTATCTGCCTGAGCGAACCTATTTTAACTCGTGGATGAGGGTTGACGAGCTTGTCAGTTATTTTGCAGAATTTTATCGGGATTTTGACAGTGCGCGTGCGTACAGTCTTTTATCCACTCTCGGTATCAATCCGAGTGACAGGCTAAAAACGCTATCCAAGGGCACGAAGGAAAAGGTACAGTTGATATTGGTTATGTCGCGGCGTGCAAGGCTATATTTGCTTGACGAGCCGATAGCGGGAGTTGATCCTGCGGCAAGAGAGTATATTTTGAGTACTATCGTAAGCAACTATGACCCGAACGCGACTGTGGTTATTACCACGCATCTTATCACGGATGTTGAGCCGGTGCTTGACGATTTTGTTTTTCTTTCAAGAGACGGAAAAATATTTGCTCAGGGCTCTGTTGAGGTAGCGCGGATGGAAACCGGAAAATCTCTTGACGAGTTATTCAGGGAGGTGTTCAAGCATGTTTAAAAAGCTATTGAAATACGATATGCGGTCGATATTCAAATATTGGTGGATACTTGCGGTAACAAGTCTTGGGATGTCGGTGGTAGGCGGTATCGCGATACACATTCTTGAGGCGGATTATCGGTATCCGGCTATCATAATGATATTCGCGGGACTTGCGGCTATGGTGTCAATCTTTGCAATATTTGCTCTGCTTTTAGTGTCTGCTATATGGATGTACGTCAGGTTTTATCAGAATCTGTTTACGGACGAGGGGTATCTGACATTCACGCTTCCCGTCAAGAGAGAGCAGATACTGCTTTCCAAGATACTGACGGGTGCCGTACTCAGCTTTTCAACGATGATAGTTGCGGTAATTGACATACTGATTCTGATGTCTATTGCGCGCGGAAGTCTTTACGGAGTTTTGAAAGATGTTTTTGATGAGATCTATTTATTCTTCTCCGGCGGTGGATTCTTTGCGATTGTATTTGTTATCGAGATAATCATTATTGCCATCATCCTTTCGTTGCTTTCCTCGCTCGCGGTATTCATCTGCATTACGCTTGGAGCGACGGTCGCAAAGAAGCACAAGCTATTTGCGGCGATAGGTGTGTATTATCTTTACAACATGGTGATGTCATTTGTCGGGCAGTTCGTGATGACACTCGGTGTGATCAACGTTATAGGCATTCTTACAAGTCTTGCCGAGGCTGCGACCACGGCGGCGGTTTTGCTGATACTTCTGATCGCGATACTGATATTGGCGGTGCTTTATATCCTGCTATACACACTTGAGCTGTGGATGCTGGACAGAAAGCTCAATCTGGCGTAAGGAGGTAGCGTTATGAAGAAAAGAATATTTGCATTAGCTTTAGCCGTTCTTATGGCGGTATCCCTCTTATGTCTTGGCGTTATGGCTAAAAAGATGGAGGTTGTTACGTTAAAGGATGATCTTAAAGAGGCATATTATCAGGGCAACACATACGTCCGTATAAATGCATCGGTCATAACCGAATTCAACGGTTTATCGGAGGGTCTGCACTTTGAACTGAGTGACGGGCAGAGTGCTGACATTATCAACGTTTCCGGCGAGAGATACGGTGACATATTGGTGATCAACTTAGAGTATACGCTTGGCGGCTTTTCAACGTTTTATTATCACAGGGAAAGCACGCTTGACGCTTACAACGCTTTCATAAACGGTGGCGGTGAGGTTTACATCTTTGATATGAGCGTTTTTTATCCGTTTATTCCCACTGACACACGGGAGGTGGCGGCAAAGGACGTTTTCGTCAACAAGCTGGAAATTCCCGGTCACAAGGTAGAATACTACTCAGAGGTTTGTAAGGTCACGGCACAGAGTGACGACGGTGTATACAGTATAACCACGGGATATTTGCTCAACGACGACGGCGGTAGTTACTACTATCTTGACGTCCGTCAGTTCGGTGCGACAAGGGCGGAGGATTTTAATCCTCACGACCACGATACGGTTGTAATATGGGACGTAACAGAGGCCGAGTGGCTTAAGGAAGCCATTGGTGACGAGGACGACATTGAGTTTCCCCTCGGTGGCAGTGTGGACAGCTTTATTGGTACATTGTCGATAATCGTTTTCGCGTTTGGACTTGGCGTTGTTCCGCTTGTTGGGATGATCCTTTGCCTTACGCTTACCGCGAAGGCGGCAAATCCGTACAAAAGGTATATCAGGATTGTTGCGTTGTTGCTCGGAATTGAGCTTCTGGCGTTTTGTGCAATTATAATTATGTTGATAATTGTGTAACATCAGGAAAATCCTTCTTTTTCGTATCAAGAAGAAATGCTTGCTTATTCTGAGGACTTGCCGAATGTTAAGCGAGATGGATTTGTCAATACGGAAGAGCTTGAACGTGCGATAGATAACGATCTTGATGCAGTGGATCAGGCCATCATAGAATATACGTTTGAACAATCAAGTCCTTATTATAGAGTATTCTTTGATCCCGAATCCAATGTATGGAAGGTTGTGTTCAACTATTTTGACAATTACAAAGATAAGCAAGTTGTTTACATGAATGAAAAAGGAAAAACATTATTGATCGTATATATCGAATAAATTGGAATATGACAAGGAGAAGTGCAGATATGAAAAAAGTCGGTTTTGTGTTGTTGCTGGTGCTTGCAATCGCTTTGCTCTGTAGTTGTGGTGGATATGTCAAGAATTATTCTGCAACTATTTTGATTACTTCATGTCAGGGTGATGATGCAAGTATGGAATTTGATACCTTTAAGGGCACGTATAATTTCAAATTAAAAGGAGATAGTGCAGCTAAGCATACGCTTGATCTTGAAGCAAGCCTTGCCGAAGGAGAGATGAACGTTTATATCGGTGTTGACGGTGAAAAAGTATTGCTCCGTACAGTCAAGGGAGGAGAATCCTACGATGAAACGATTACACTTAATGATAAATACGATAATGAAAAAACAATTTACATTATTCTCGAATCGACAGGCAAATGCGTGGACGGTGATTTTGAGTTTGAGTACAATTGATTTAAGCGTAGCGTACAAACAAAATCCAATAGGTCGAGTAGAGGGGATATAACGTTCTCCTCTGCAAAAAGTGTTAAAAATCAGTCATATTAAGTGACAGAGCTAAAGTTAAAAGGGCTCCCCAACGGCGTGCACAGTTAGCGGTAAATTGAAAGTCAATTTACGCCGTTCCGAAATATTCCTTGTTGCTTGAATAGCAACATTCCGCAAGCGGAAACGGAATATTTCCAAAACGAAGTGTAGACCGAATAATGGGGAGTCCTTGATTTTAGCCTGTGAAATCGTTATGGGCGTTTTTGAGCATCTGAATTATGCTTATGTTTTGAGGGCACACGCTCTCGCAGGCGGCACATTCGATGCATTTGGTGGCATCGTTGCCTGAGGATACAAGGCGTTTATATCTTGCGTTATCCTTATATGTTCCGTTGAATTTGCAGATATCGTTCCAGATACTGAATATACGGGGGATCTCAACGCCGTTGGGACAAGGCATACAGTATTTGCATCCGGTACATCCGACCTTGGTGCGGCTTTCGTATGCCTCTCTGACCTTATCTATCAGTTCAAGCTCTTCGGATGACATTAATCCGCTTTCTACGGTATCGAAGATGCGGAGATTATCTTCAAGCTGTTCCATTGAGGTTACGCCCGAAAGGACGGTGCCGACCTCGGTGTGATTACAGAGCCAACGGAATGCCCATTCGACGGGTGAGCGTTTGATCGGGAAGGCATCGAACAGCTCCTGAACATTGTCGGGGGCGTTGGCAAGCTTTCCGCCGAGCAGACCCTCCATAATGACTACGGGTATTCCCTTTTTGCCTGCAAGCTCAAGTCCCTTGGTGCCTGCCTGATTATTTATGTCCATATAGTTATACTGGATCTGGCACATATCCCAATCGTAGTCGTTCAGAATCCGCTCGAAGGCATCGTATCCGTCGTGGAAGGAGAAGCAGGCGTATTTAATTCTTCCGCTTGCCTTCAGGGAGTCGAGGAACTCCTTGATGCCGAGGGAGCACATTTTATCCCAGGATTCGCCGTTCAAGGCGTGGACGAGGTAGAAGTCTATGTAACTTGTGCCGAGTGCGCGACATTGCTCCTCAAAAAGTCTGGGAAGATCCTCGGGGGTCTTACAGTTCCAGGTTGGGAGTTTGGTTGCGACGGCGGTTCTTTCGCGGTAGCCGTCGGCAAGAGCTTTGCCCACCACGGTCTCGTTCTTTCCCTCGGAATAAACGTAGGCGGTGTCTATATAGTTTACACCTTTATCGATTGCGGTTCTGATTATTCGGATCGCAAGCTCCTCGTCGACTACCTTTTCGCCATTTTCGTTAGTTATCATGGGAAAGCGCATACATCCTATACCGAATGCGGAGCGGGTGATGCCGAGCTTGCCAAAAGATCTGTATTTCATGTGTGTACTCCTTAATGCTAAATTATTATTTATATTTTAGCATAAGTGCTTTTTGATGTCAAGTGAAAATAGGGGTTGCCAATTACTTTTTTTTGTGGTATAATAAACGCATGATGTCGATTGCACCCTTCGGGCGCACGACTTCCTAAGGTAGCGTTTATTGACAAAATTTCTCCCTTCGGAAGAAATTTATGGTATAATAAACGCATGATGTCGATTGCACCCTTAGGGCGCACGACTTTCTAAGGTAGCGTTTATTGACAAAATTTCTCCCTTCGGAAGAAATTTATGGTATAATAAACGCATGATGTCGATTGCACCCTTCGGGTGCACGAATTTCTAAGGTAGCGTTTATTGACAAAATTTCTCCCTTCGGAAGAAATTTATGGTATAATAAACGCATGATGTCGATTGCACCCTTCGGGTGCACGACTTTCTAAGGTAGCGTTTATTGACAAAATTTCTTCCTTCGGAAGAAATTTATGGTATAATAAATCAAAGAACATTTTTCAATCAGGAGGACGATATGGAAAAAATTGAAATACTCAAAATGGTAGACCACACCTTGCTTGCCCCCGTAGCGACACCCGACGAGATCATACAGGTGGTTGAGGACGGTATAAAATACAACGTAGCGACGATATGTATCAGCAACTGCTACGTTAAGCTTGCGGCGGAGCATGCAAAGGGCAGATTGAAGATAGCGGCTCTTGCGGGCTTCCCTCTTGGCAGTGCGACCACTGCGACCAAGTGCTTTGAGGCGGCGAAGGCGTTTGAGGACGGTGCCTGTGAGATCGACATGGTGGCAAATCTTGGACTTCTGCGTGCAGGACGTTACGGTGAGGTGCTTGAGGACATCAAGGCGGTCAAAAGAGTTTGCGGTGACAGAATTCTCAAGGTAATTATTGAGACCTGTCTGCTTACCGAGGAGGAGAAGATCAGGATGTGTGAGATAGTATCCGAATCGGGGGCTGATTTTATAAAAACGTCGACGGGATTCTCTACCGGAGGGGCAACGAGAGAGGATATTGCTCTTTTCAAGGCTCACTGCAGACCGGGACTTGGCATCAAGGCGGCGGGCGGTATCCGTTCCTTCAAGGATGCGGAGGACATGATCGCACTTGGCGCGACGAGGCTTGGCACGAGTGCGCTGGTTAAGATACTAAAGAACGAGGAGCTTTTGAGTTACTGATCGGGCGTTAAAAAATGGACGGAAGGGATTAACCTTCCGTCTTTTTTGTTATGAGTTTTACTGAACGGTTGCGGTATTTTTGTTACCGAAGAAGCCGTTTTCGATGATGAGATAGGGGGAGACGTGGACGTTATAGACGGTACACATCAGGTAGACTCCGTTGGTGGTTGTAAATCCGCTTTTGCCGGAGATGCCCACGGTATCCCCTGCTCCGACGAGGCTTCCCGGCTCTACCGAAATTTTGGAAAGGCGTGCGTACCAGGTACGCATACCTGCACCGTGGTCGAGGATGACGTAATAGCCGAGATACTGTGAGTATCCGCAGTGAAGCACTCTTCCGTCTGCGACGGCTATCGCGGCATCGCCGTTATCGAGCTTATAGTCGACACCGTCCATCTGATATTTTGTGCCGTTTGAGAGTATGCGGTTATGACCGAAGCCGAGGTAGATGTTGGCATCGTTATATACCGTATGCGTATAGTCATTGAGGGTTTCAATTGCGGTATATGGCTCGGTGGTCATTGAAAAGACTGCCTCTTTGACGGATTCGTACTCTTTAAGAGAGGCTTCGCTTCTTGAGATTGAAATAAGCGCCTGTGATGCTTCATAGTCGCGGTCCTTTACGGTGCGTGACACTGTTTTTAGTGTGACGCTTTGCGATTTACCGTCTGCCGTGACCGTCACGGTATAGGTGGCAGGGGTAGAGTCAAGCGGAAATGCTATCAGTGCAAAAAGCTCCTCGGCATTAAGGCTATGCAAGGTCAGCGGATAGGAGAGGGTTGGGGTTATCTGTGCGGTCGCGCTTTGGGCGTCACTGAAGTTCTTTACGCGCAGGACAGTATATTCGCCAAGCGTCACGGTATCGGTATCAACGGACACCTCAAGCGTTTTTTCGGGTGGGGTAGGCTCTGTGCCGGAATTGCCCGTAAGCACCTCGAAGCAATATGTTGCCTTACCGACGATGCCTTCGCCGTCCGTATACCATTCTGCATCAAGTCGGCAGGTGAGCTTGGAATATACTGATATATCCACTTCTGCAAGGGCGGAAAGTGAGCCGCCGAACACTGCGTTATCGCCGTCGTAGAGAAAGACCGTACAGGTTGTGGGGGCATGGTTGAAAGCGAGGGGGAGCTTGGGGGATGTATTTGTAATACTTTCGGTTGGCACGGATGTGCTTGGCAGAGCCAACGTGCTTCCATCCTCCGAGCGATATGAAAGTTCTCGGGTCAGCGGATAGATTGGGGTGCTACCGCAGTTGAGGGTAGGGATCATCTGCAAGATGGGGGAGGAGTTAAGGCTTGCAAGAAAAGCATCCAGTGCGTGCTCGGTGACCTTATAGAACTTCTCGGAATTCACCGTGAAAGCGGCTTCCGTTTTGTCCTCTGAAAGATAGAAGCGATAGGTGTTTTCAGCCACGGTGCATTCAGCGTATTCCGAGTCCGACAGTGAGTCGGGAATGGCGGCAATGGGTGTGGCGTTCTCCGTGAGCAGAAGATACTGCTCGGCAGTTATCTCTGACGGTAGGCTTTGTTGGTTATCTGCGGGGGTGGAATCCTGCGGATCCTTGGCTTGTCCGTTTGAGGTAAGGAGCATTATTATCACTATTGCGACGGTGGGTGCAAACACGAGGATTGAAAATACGGTATAGATTATTGCGGTTCTTTTCTTATGGGTTCCCATTTTTTAATTCCTTTCTTTTTTACTGAGTTTTTGTCTGTATGCCGTAGCTTTTGGCGTAGGCGGATATGTAAGAGCCGTCGGGACATATAATGCAGAGCTTGCCCGAGCAATTTTCAAACACGCCGTAGCCGGCTTTGGTCACGGATTCGGGGACGGTGATCTCTTTGAGCGCAAATCCTTCCGAAAAGGCAAACCATCCAAGCTCCGTGACGGTGTTGGGGACAGTTACTGAGACAAAGGGTGATCTTGAAAAGGCGTTATCTGCAATTCCCGTTACAGTATAACCGTCAAGGGTGGCGGGAATGTTGAGCGTTTGCGCGTTTCCGATGTATCCCGTTATGATCGCGCAGTTATTTTTCAGTGCGTACGTCAGGGTAACGCCGTCATTTGCAGGGGCGTCCTCTGTCGGTGGTGTAGCTCCGACATTTGAATCGGGTGGGGTGGTTTCGGTTGACGGTGGTGCGGTCAATGAGTCCTCAATAATAGCACCGAGGTGCTTGATCTGAGATTTAAGCTCTTCTATCTCTGTTTTATATGTCACCTCATTCATATAGGCAATGCTTTTCTGTGCTGTCAACTCGTCCTGAAGGAGTGTGATCTGATCCGTAAGGTACTGAACTCTTTGATTGGCGCGTTCAAGCTCTGCGGAGTTCCCTTCACCGCTTGTGTTACAGGCTACAAGGCACAAAAGTGAAATCAACAGAGCTATAAAAAACGGCAAGATATACTTCTTTTGCATTTGTTTACCTCCTTTCTTTTTTATTAAGTATATCATCAAGGGATTGAAAAAATGGGGGAATGGTGTCGTGCAAGAGGCGGTGGGAGCATTTTTGGATGTCACGCTTCTACATCAATCAACAAAAAAGCCCACCTCACAAATGAGGTGGGAAGAATTTAAATATTTGTGGGAGTTGTGGGGGTCTTAGGGGTCGGTTGAAGCACTCCCGTCTTTTTGGATGTCTTGATGACCTGCTTTGCGCTCAGTGGCTTTTTTACTTTGCGCTTTTTAGTATCAGCAGTTTTCGGCTTTTTTATTTTGACCGACGCTTTGACCTTCGGGGGCTTCGGCGGTTTCGGGGGCTTTGCCTTGAGTGTGACCTTGGTTGACTCCTTGGTAGTGGTTTTTTTACCTTTTTCGCGTGATACGGTAGTAGTTACGGAGAGGGCGGTTGCGGTCGCTTTAGTAAGTTTCAGTGCGTCATCAAGCGGTGTGCTTTCAGCCTTTTGCGGTGCTTTGAGCTTACGGCATAGGAGTGCAGCTGCTCCTGCCGATGCGGCAATAGCTGCGCCGCCGAGAGCGAGCGCGCCGAGAGCTTTTGCAAATCCGCGCTTTTTCTTCTGTCCTGACGGCAGATTTGATGCGATTCTTTCAGCTCTCTTTTCGTGCGCATTTGAAAGTCCCTTTGAGGTGGTCGTTGTTCTTGCGGTGACGATCCGTGGCTTTTGCTCGTCATATACTGTTCCCGGAATGACATCTACGCCCTGAGCGTAATACGGTGAGGTAACGGTCATTGAGGGCAAAAATCTGTACAATTTTTCCTCGTCGGGGACAAGCTCTGCGGTACGGATATCAAGTCCGAGATTATAGGCTACTCTGCTGAAAACACCAAAATCATTGAAAAGCTCGATCCTTACGCCTTCAATCTCTGTTGTATGGATAATCTTCTTCTCTGTTCTGACTATGCTTATATTTTCCTCGAGTTCACTTCCACGATTTGCGTTAAAGTCAGCTACCGTAAGCGGATTTTTTGAACCCGTGCACCAGACGACAAGAGACTTGAAGGGCTCGAGTGTAATATCGGGAAGTTGGAACGTAGCGCCCTCTCCCGGCTCCTTTCCTACGCCTAAATATCCTCTGAGAGAATACGCGGAAAGAGATACGGGGTTACAGGTCGTATTATACAATGTCAGATATGGGAATGGATTTTTGACCGTGGTTCCGTCATCAAGAGTTACATCGCTGCTGAGTGGCATAACGGAGGTAATGATGAGGGGGCTGAGCATAACGAAGCGTGAATCTGCCTTAACGATTTTTTTGCCTTTTGAGCGCGCGACGGCGTGGGCAACAACTGTAAGTTTATACTTTCCGCCGAAGGTCGGAACATTTACTCTGATGTCTGCCGTGCTTCCTGCGGTAATTTTTGAAACGTACGCCGAGGCATATGGGCACAAGGTCTCACAGTTAAATCCGTGCGCTTCCGTAATATAAAAATCGAGACGCGCGCTTGAAATGGCGCAGGAGGTATTATTTTTGAGTCCTACGTGAATATTATATGGCTTTGTAACGTCAAGGGATGAGGATACGTCGAGCTCGGAGATTTCGATGCTTTCGTCCTCTTCTATCCAGACGGGGGCTGAAACCGTATTGCCTGCGGCATTTGTTATAAGGACGTAATAATAATCGTATTCAACAGGGAGAGTCGGACACCACACGAGTGACTGCTTGATGCCGGCATTGACTGTGGCTACCTTAATTCCGTTTTCGGCAACTATTGATACTTCACCCAAGCCACATGCGTTTTCAGTAGTAACACTTATTTCAAAGTTAAGGGATTCAGGGTTGACGATGGTTGATCCAAGCCATTCACCGTTTACTTTATAGATAAGTCTAATAGATTTGTCCGATGCGGAGTAGCTACGGCGCTTACGCATAGCCTCGACGATATTTTCGCGTGTAAGTGCGGGAGCAAGCAAGAATGTGGTATTAGGAACGTTAAGAGTCCAATTATTGTTATGATCGTCTCCGTTAAATGCAGGGGATACCTTCCAGCCTTTCTTCAGCGCGAGCGCATATTCGCAGATCTGAGCATCATTTTTTATCTCGACAAGGCACATTTGTTCCCTGATCGCATCATTGATATGAGAGAATTCACAGAAATTTCCCCATCTGTATCCGGGGTGATTGAACATTGCTACGGCATTGGGATCTGCTTCTATATCGGCAAAAAGATCAGGCATTGAGCAACCTGTTGGATATCGCTGAATCCATTCCGTATTGAGAACGTTCATATGTCCCCAGGCGCCGTTACGGCCTCCCCAAGTCATTTCCCAGCCGTAGAGTGCTGCGAATTTACCCGGATCGTCAAGCTCTTTTGCAACGCACAGCTGCTCGGGGTACTCTGTCGCGCCCATATCGTTGGAGTGGTCTGTTACGGCGAAGAAATCTACTCCGCCGACGTCGCGGGCAAATTCGATTGCGTGGCGCTGAGTTGCCACTCCGTCGGAATTGATTGAATGGGAGTGGAACTCACCAAAATACAGATTGAGTTCTTTCCCGTCACTGACGGAGAAATTATATGCGATATAGTTATGATTACCGAGATTATCGAAAAGTGCGAGTTCGAACTTATGTTCTCCCTTTTTCAGATTTTTCACTTTGCAGGAAAAACCGTTTTCCGTCCATTTTACGGCGTGAGATATATTCTTTTTATCGATACAAAGTATACATTTTGAGGCGTTGATTCCGGAAATATCGAAATACTTGCCCTTGATCTCAATGACTGAATCATCATCTGTCTCAAAGCAGTAGCCCTTTGATGGGATAGCAGACAGCAATTCGGGGCCTTCGTTATCGTAGATGCTTACTGTGAATGTACTATCACTGCTTCCAAGCTGAGATTCACGGATACTATCAAAAGCAAAGTAATAGAAGCTGAGTTTTTTCAACCGTTTTATTACATATGCGGGGACTGTGACACTATAGACGTTGTTCTTTTCGGTGCGTGTTGCACAAAGCTTTGTGGGAACGGAATTTGAATCAAGATAATAAATACCTGTATCTGTTACCTTTTTATCTATCACGGCATAGGTAAGTGTGAGCGCTCCATCCTTGTGATAAATATGTGTGGTGTCTGTATCCGGAATTATTACCGGAGGAAGAATATCTGTAAAATCGGGGATTGCTTGCGACACATCGAGATATCCCGGAGTAGGTGCGACGTGTCGGCGGATATTTTTCATTTTAGTTGGGTTACTTAAATCTATACCCCAAAGAGCGGAATGATTGACTCTTATGTCATATTCCATTGGTACCTCGTTAAGATACACTGAGCAGACGGAATTTTCAAGCGCGGAGTCCTTTTTCAGCACTGACACCGTATACGGAATCATTCTGATCGGAAGACGGTCGCACCTCGGCTTTAAGCGATATTCACCGTTCGGAAGTAGCGTGCATATCTCGGGGAAAACTACATTGATTTTTTCAGGCGAGATGGGCTCATATCCGACACAGTAACGGTAGTCCTCGTTACACGCGTTGCAGAATCCCTCTTGGGAAAGATATTGCTCGCGGATCGGTATTTTTTGTTTTGGTGTATTGAATACTACTGCGGCGGTGCTTTTGGGCGGAAGAAGACACTCCCCTTCTGTCTCACAAAGCGGATTAATTACCAAATTCTGAGGCGCAAGAGGATCAAATCCGCCATAGATGGCAACCTGATAATTATAAAGGTCTATGGGCTCTGAGGTAGTATTGGTAAGCTCAAGAAATGCACTGCAGGTAGTTCCCTTCGGACGTGCTGACATTTCCGAGATATACAGCTCGGGTATATTTGGTATAGCTACCGCGTTGCACCGACAGGAGATAATGTTCTCTCCCTCAAAGGATATGGAATATGAGAGCGTTCCTGTTTCCTTTATAAAAGTTGACGGTATAATGGAGCTGAATATGTTATATACCTTTCCGTTGAGTTCAATGCTTCCCTTGTTTGCCATCGGGAGCTCGATACTTACGTCTGCCAAGGTGGCGTTAAGCTTCAGCGCGTCATCACTAACGGAGAGATCTGACAGTGCGCAGATCGCTATCTGCAGGCTTTTGCCAAGAAAAGCTATTTTGGTTGGGGAATGGAATAATTGCTTACTGATCATTCTTTGTTCCTTTCTTGATTATGATAGGCTAAAATCTTAAGTGCTTTTAAATCGGGACTTTACTTATTGCTTTTATTATGTGATCTGTTCTTTGAAAGTTTTTCGCCGGAGTTTAATAGCCTGTGAGGCATATAATTTGGCTTGTGCGTTGAGTGGTCGCGGTCACCGTTGGCTTTTGCCGATAAAAGAAGTTTTACAGACAGAATGGTATATTTGATTTGCATTCATAGCTTACTCTATTCAAAAGTGGGTTCGGATTGGACAGTGGTTACATAATCATACAAAGCAGGATAGGTATAAACATTGCAGGAAGGTAGTTCATTATCTTTATTTTTGACACGCCGAGCAAATTAAATGCAAGACCGATGATGAGTACAGAGCCTGCAGCGGTCATTTCGGTAATAACTGCGGCACTGAGCAGGGGGGCAAGCAAGCCTGCCAGAAGCGTAATGGTACCTTGAAAAACGAATACAAATACAGCAGACAAAAGAACGCCAAAGCCGAGAGATGCGGCAAGCACGGTTGATGATATCAGGTCGAGTATGGATTTAGTATATAGCATCTGATGATCTGAACTGATGCCGCTATTAAGTGCGCCAATTATAGTCATTGCTCCCACGCAGAACAGAAGGCTTGCACTGACAAATCCCTGCGAAACGCTCCCGTCCTTCCCTTTCGTTCTGGCTTCGATCTTAGCGCCGAGCAGATTCAGGAGCTTGTCAAGATCAAGCAACGTGCCTATAATACCGCCTATTGTTATAGACAATATCAGTATAAGGTGGTTTTCGGTCTTTATTGCGCCTGCAGCTCCTATAGCCAGAGTGCAAAGCGCCAAGCCCTTCATAAGAGTATCGGAAAGTGCGGCACCAAACGCCTTTCCTTTTTCCTTGAATCCGCCTGAGACGCGGCTGAGCAGAAATTTTATAAGCAATCCAAACGACGAGCCGAGAATTACTGTAGCAGTATTAACAATGGTACCCCAGAGCTTTAGTGATGACATAGTACTTCCTTCATTTCTACATTTGTATACAGTTTAATTAAAGCACAAAGTGATATTTTTTTCAACGTAATATTGTTAATATTATACTAATTTTTATTTAAAATGAGTGCGCATATATTTTCGAAAACCTATTGCAAAACAGGAAATATTTTGATATAATAGAATTCAAGGTAATTTATACCGTAATGCTTGGAATAAGAAAGGATATCGATATGGCATTTAATAAAAAGTCTGAAATCAAGCGCGTATATTTCACTTTTATTGACGATGAGCTTCTTGATGGATTCAGGGAGATATGCGAGCAGGCATCGCTTGAGCTTGCAGGTGAGAATGAGCGCGAAGGAGCTTTCGGCATTGCTGTAATAAAGGGAGATAAGTTCTCTATAGAACGTGTTAAATGTACTAAATGCGGAGCAACGGCTAAGATTACATACACGCAAAAGGCAGAATTCTTCCGTGCGTGCTCTATGCTTGCAGCTTTTATTGACAGTGACGAGGCAGATATCAAGCAGATCCCGAATGATTCCATGCTTTGTCTTATGGCAGATATGTCGAGAAATGCGGTTTATAATATTCCATCTGCAAAGCGCATGATCAGATATCTTGCGCTTATGGGATTCAATTCTCTTATGCTTTACACGGAAGATACCTACGAGCTTCCGGGATACCCGTATTTCGGTCATATGAGAGGACGTTTCACGAAACAGGAGCTCAAGGAGATCGACGATTACGCTTACATGCTGGGTATTGAGGTTATCCCATGCGTTCAGGCACTTGCACATCTTTCCACGGCTCTTCGTTGGCCCGATTTTCACGGATATAAGGACACGAATGACATACTTTTAGTAGGACACGAAAAAACGTATAACTATATCAAGGCAGTTCTTGACTTATGCAGCGAATGTTTCCGTTCACGCAGAATAAATCTCGGTATGGACGAGGCATTTCAGTTAGGCCGCGGACAATATCTCACTAAGAACGGATATCGGACTTCCAGTGAAATTATGCTTGAGCACCTTGACAGGGTCATTAATTTATGCAGTGAAGCAGGATTAGCACCTATGATCTGGTCTGATATGTTTTTCAGAATTGAGTTCAATGGACAGTACAGAGTGGCTGAGGGGGAAATTTCGAAAGAGGTTATAGACTTAATTCCAGACAGTCTGACTCCTATATATTGGGATTACAACTCACTTTCTAAGGAAATTTTCTCGCATATGATTGATTGCCATCTCAAGTTCAAAACACCGGTAATTTTTGCGGGTGGAGCTTGGAAATGGTCAGGATTTGCACCGCACAACCGCCGTTCTTTGGAATCTACCAAAATGCAACTTGACGTATGTGAGAGCAAGGGAGTCAAGAATATTATCGTCACTGCATGGGGTGACAATGGCGGAGAGGCATCTCAATTTGCACCGCTTCCCGTTCTTCTTTACTTTGCTGAACGAGTATATTGCAAAAACGATGACACTGAGCACCTTGAAGTAAGATCCAAAGAGTGCTTTAACATTGGATATGAGGCATTATTAACACTTGACGCGCCAAATGAGCTTCCCGGAGCCGTTGAGATAGTTGGCCGTCATCCTAATCCTTCAAGATATTTGCTTTACAACGATCCGCTTGAAGGCTTATTTGACAGGCATCTTATTCCTGAAACGGTAGCTAACGGTTTCAAAGAGGCGGCGCGTCGACTTGAGGCTTACTGTGACAACGAAAACTTTGGTTACATATATCAGACACTTGCATCCCTTTGCAGACTGTTAGCGGTTAAAGCTGATCTTTCAGAAAGAATGCGTACTGCATACTGCGCAGGGGACAGGCAGGCACTCACAGAGATTAAAAACACAATTCCTGAGATTATTGCGTTGCTTGAGGATTTCATAAATAAGTTCCGTACACAATGGTATCTTGAGAATAAGACTTTTGGCCTTACCAACTCCGAGTTACGTTTGGGCGGACTCAAGGAAAGGCTATATTCCACAAAAATGCGTCTTGAGTCTTATCTTGACGGTAAGATAGAGCGCATTGAGGAGCTTGAGCAGCCTTCTTTGCCTATTAAGGAAAATTCTGACAGGCAGTATGTCAATTTCCAAAATTGGACCGCAACCGCAACAGTCGGCGTAATGTAACTTCAGAAAACTACCCGTCTGTTACATACGGGATGTTATAAAAAATACAAAGGAGAATTTCAATGTACATTTTAAAAAGTGACTTAATGACTTACGCAATGAACTCAAAAGGCGAAGTTTGCTCCATTATCAACGGTTATAATGGACACGAATATTGCGTAAAGCCGGGAGAGACATTTAAGCTTATCTACAGAGAAGGTGAGCAGGAAGAGCGTCCCGTTTTCGGATCTCTTCAAACTCCCGAGATCACGGCTGATGGTAACAAGCTGACGGTTGTATACTCTAAGCTCATCAGCGACAACAGAGAACTCGATATCAAGCTTATCTTCAATTATGAGCTTTCGGGTGACACGCTTACCACCTCTTACAAGGTTGAGAACAACTCGGATGTTCTTGTGGCAGAGGTACAGTTTACGCCTCTTTCCGGTATTCATTCCCTTAATGGAAATCCAAAGGCTGACTATATTATGTGGCCCAAGACACAGGGATTAAAGGTTGCAGCACCTGCGCTTTCCGATCTTTCGACCTATGCAGGATACAGAAAATATGAGCGTCACGATTTCTTACATACTGATCTTGACTGCCTCTATCCCGGTGGTGCTTCAATGCAGTACTACGTGCTTTGCAATGATGACGAGGGCATTTACGTTGGATGTCACGACAAGACGCATCAGACCATTTGTATGCACGTTGAGAGAAACGTCAAGGACAACACACTAAGGATTGGTATCAACAAATATCCTTTTGCAGAACAGGGTGAGACGTATGTTTCAGAGCCTATCGTTTACACGATGCTGAACGGTGACTGGCATCTTGGTGCAAAGATCTACAGAAAGTGGAGTGAGTCGATCGGTTGGAAAGCTCCGGACAGTCCCGAATGGGCAAAGCAGTTCCAGGGATGGCTACGCTGCATTTTCAGAACACATCACGGTGAGTACAACTGGAAGTACAAGGATATTCCAAGACTCTTTGACCAGGCTCAGGAGTACGGACTCAACACCATTTTCGTACTTGAAAAGACGAATAAACAAATTTGCAAGAAGATGGCCCGACTATGTTGTTGACCCCGAACAGGGTGGAGCTGAGGAGCTTAAGAAGGCGATCGATTACGTTCACTCAAAGGGCGGTAAGCTCCTTATGTTCTTAAGTTATTTCCTTATTGACAGAAAGAGCGATTTCTATACTAAGGAGGGTGGAGACTCTGCCACCATCAAGGATATCTGGGGTGAGGAGATCCCCTTCAGAGAGACCTACTGCGGTGAGGCGACGTACAGAAAGCTTCCCAACCAGCCCATGCCTATGTTCGGTTCATGTCCCGGCTCTGATCTTTGGGAAGAAAAGATGAAGAAGAGTGCGAACTATTGTCTTGAGCTTGGTGCAGACGGTGTACTTTACGATCTTGGCGGTATGCTTCCCTACTTCTGTTTCTCCAAGGAGCACGATCACGAGAAGCCCAATTTCTCATACGCTACGAAAGACAAGAGATTTGCGGCACTTCGTGCAAACGTAAGAAGTCACGGCACGGAAAGAATTATTTCCCAGGAGCACTGTGTTGATATTTTCGCACAAAGCATGGACATCATTCATTCGACGGGCTTCCATGCAAGCGGTGTTCCAAGAAACAAGAAGCAGATGTTGGAATACTTCCGCTACACGTTCCCTGAGATCATGCTTACCAACAGAAGCATGGGCATGGATGAGGACAACTACGTTGAGAACATCAACTACACCTTTATATACGGTCTGGCGTACGATATGACCATTTACCGTTGCTGCGGAGATCTCAACGATATTCCCAATTATGCAGCGTACATGAGTCAGGCAATCAAGCTCAGAGAAAAGTATTCCAAATACTTCTATGGCGGTAAATTCATTGATACTGACGGAGTCAGCGTTGATTCGTCCGCGTTCAGATTCAAGACTTATCTCTCGGCTGAGGGTGAGCTTGGTGCGGCTGTATGGAACTGGAGTGACGATGAGGCAACCGTTATATTTACGAACGATAAGACGGGTAACAGCATTCCCGTAACGCTTAAGAAGAACGAGATCACCTTTGTTGAGCTCTGATATCTGAGTTAATAACATAATGGGGCGAGTCAGCGCATTGGCTCGCCCTTATTTTTACTTTGCGTTGAAGTTCTTTATGGGAGTAAAAATGAAAATCCCGCGTGTAAAAAAGCTCCCAATCAGGTATACCTGATTGGGAGTGAATAATACTTATAGATATTAGCCCTGGCCGGTGAGCTTTGCAACCTCTGCTGCGAGATCGTCATCTCTCTTCTCGATTCCCTCGCCCTTTTCGAAGCGGAAGAATGCGGTTACGGCGATGTCAGCGCCAAGCTCCTTAGCGGTCTTAGCGATATACTGGCTAACCTTGAGATCATCGTCCTTGAAGTACTCCTGATCGTAGAGGCAGTTAGCTTCGTAGAACTTACCAAGACGTCCGGTAGCCATCTTCTCGATGATGTTAGCGGGCTTCTTTGCGTTTGCGGGGTCACCCTGGATCTGAGCCATAAGAATTGCGGTCTCTTCCTCGATAACCTTAGCGGGAACGCTTTCTCTGTTTACATAGTATACGTTGTAAGCTGCAACCTGGAGAGCGATGTTCTTAGCGAATGCTGCGAACTCTTCCTTTGCGGCGGTTGCTGCATCGGTATCAAACACAACTACAACACCGATTCCACCGTTACCGTGGATGTAGGTGCTGACTGTGCCCTCTACTACTGCAAAGCGGCGGATGCTGATCTTTTCACCGATAGTGAAACGCATCTCGTTCTGCTTCTCCTCAACAGTGAGGTCGGTATCTGCGAACTTGCAAGCGAAGAGCTCGTCTACGTTTGCGGGCTTGCAGGTGTGGATGGTCTCAAGAATACCTTTAACGAATGCCTTGAAGCTGTCGTTCTTTGCAACAAAGTCCGTCTCGGAGTTAACCTCTACCATAACGGTTACATTATCCTTGGTCATGATATCAACAAGACCGTCTGCAGCGATTCTGCTCTCCTTACCCTTACCCTTGAGCATACCCTTCTCACGAAGGATCTTTATTGCCTCGTCTACATTGCCCTCGGACTCAACGAGCGCCTTTTTGCACTCCATCATAGGAAGACCTGTTCTCTCACGAAGCTCTTTAACCTGTGCGGCTGTAATGTTTGCCATTTTTATCATCCTTTCCCAGACACATTCAGTGTCTCGTTCCAATTTAGAATTTTGTGTTCGAAAATTACTCTGCTACTACTTCAGTTTCAGCGGTCTCTTCAGCGGGCTCCTCTGCGGTCTGCTCGCCCTGTCTGCCTTCGATAACTGCATCAGCGATTACGGAGGTGATGAGCTTGATTGCGCGGATAGCGTCGTCGTTACCGGGGATAACGTAGTCAGCGTCGTCGGGGTCACAGTTGGTATCAACGATAGCAATTACCGGAATGCCGAGTTTCTTTGCCTCGAGAACTGCGATTCTTTCCTTCTTGGGGTCAACTATGAACACTGCATCGGGAAGTTTTTCCATGGTCTTGATACCGCCGAGGTTTCTCTCGAGGTCGAACATTTCCTTCTGGAAAGCTGCAACTTCCTTCTTAGTGAGCATATCGAAGGTTCCGTCCTCCTGCATTTTGCCGAGGCTGTGGAGACGTCCGATGGAACGGGTGATGGTCTTGAAGTTAGTCATCATACCGCCGGGCCAACGTACATTTACATAGTACATTCCGCAACGAACTGCTTCTTCCTTGATTGCTTCAGCAGCCTGCTTCTTTGTACCTACGAAGAGGATGGTGCCACCCTGTGCGGAGAGGTCGCGTACGAAAGCGTAAGCCTCTTCGAACTTCTTAACGGTCTTCTGAAGGTCGATGATATAGATTCCGTTTCTTTCGGTGAAGATGTACTCAGCCATTTTGGGGTTCCATCTTCTGGTGTGGTGTCCGAAGTGAACACCTGCTTCAAGCAGCTGCTTGATGGTGATGATTGACATTTTAATGTCCTCCTTGTCGGTTTTTCCACCATACGTTCCACGCCGTATATAAATCGCGCGCTTTCATTGCTGTGCGACACCGAAATACGCCAAAACGTATGTGTGTGATTTTATTATTGTGCGGATCTTGTCCTGCAACCTTGATATTATAACATAGATTATTAGATAATGCAATCTTTGGCAGGGATGTTTACAGAAAATTTACAAACAAACTATCGGTCGGATAAAAGAAAGCTGTCTCGCTTGTGCAAGACAGCCCGGTGGTATTATTGACAATCAAGATATAACTTTTCGTCCTTAACTATCAGGTCGACCTTGGTGAAGGATCTGTTATAATCCGCAAGCATTTTCTCTGCCAGCTCATCCTCGACGTTCTTCTGGATGTATCTGCGCATATTTCTTGCGCCGTACACGGGTGAATAGGATTCTTTGGAGATCAGGCTTGCTGCCTCGTCCGAGAAGGCAAATTCAATTTGTCTTTCCGCGAGTGACTTTTTCAGGTCATTGAGCATAAGTCTTGCGATTCCGTCGAAATCCTGCTCATTAAGTGAATTGAAGACGATGATCTCATCCACGCGGTTAATGAACTCAGGACGCAAGAACTGTTCGAGTGCTTTTCGGGTCTTTGCCTCGGAATTCATATTTGACGAGCCTGCAAATCCCACGCTTGCGGCCACCTTTTCGGATGAGCCTGCGTTAGTGGTCATAACTATAACGGTATTTTCGAAGTTTACGGTCACGCCTGTTGCATCAGTAATTCTGCCGTCATCGAGGATTTGGAGCAGGACGTTCATAACGTCGGGGTGAGCCTTTTCGATCTCGTCGAAAAGTACGACGGAATACGGGCGGCGGCGCACCTTTTCGGTAAGCTGTCCCGAATCATCGTGTCCGACGTATCCGGGGGGAGCACCGATAATTCTTGAGACGGCGAACTTTTCCATATATTCCGACATATCCACTCTGATGAGGGCATCGGGTGTATCGAAGAGATCCTGTGCCAGAGTTTTGACGAGCTCAGTTTTACCTACGCCCGTAGGGCCTGCGAAGATGAATGATACGGGTTTACGTTTAGGTGAAATTCTCACGCGGCTTCTTTTTATCGCCTTTGCAACTGCCTTAACGGCGGTCTGCTGACCGATAACGCGAGAGGAAAGGCGGTTTTCAAGTCCGTTTATGCGTTCAAACTCGTTTTTGGAGATATTTCTTGCGGGAATACCGGTCCATATTTCAACAACAGAAGCAAGGTCATCGCTTTGAAGAGTTACCTGTGCGCTAAGCTCACCAAGCTCCTCTGCCCTTTTTGCCAGTGCTTCTGATCTGCTTTTAAGAGCGGCAAGTCTGTCGTAGTATTTGCTTTCGGGCTTTTCTTTCAGGGAGACTATCTCCTCATATTTTTCTCTTTCGCTTTCAAGATCGCTGATTGCGGACTGAACGTCTCCCGTTCCTATGAGGACGGGGTTGGTTATTGCGACGTGTGCCGCCGCCTCGTCGATGAGGTCGATGGCTTTATCGGGGAGAAATCTTTCGGTGATATATCTTTCGGAAAGCTCTACAGCGTATTTGACCATATTGTCGGGGATACGAACGCCGTGGAACATTTCATAATAGCCTTTGATACCGCAAATAATATCGGTTGCTTCTGCTATGGACGGTTCCTCTATCATAACGGGCTGGAAGCGGCGTTCAAGAGCGGCGTCCTTTTCTATGTATTTGCGATAATCTTTAAGGGTTGTCGTACCGATGATCTGTATTTCGCCTCTTGCAAGTGCAGGTTTGAGAATTGTGGCGGCATCGAGGCTTCCGTCAGCGTCACCGGCACCTACCATACTGTGAATTTCGTCTATCAGGAGTATGACGTTTCCGACTGCCTTTACCTCTTCTACAAGGTTTTTAATTCTTTCCTCAAACTGTCCTCTGAACTGAGTACCTGCGACAAGTCCTGCCATATCAAGCTGGTAGATCTCTTTATCGCGCATACGCTGAGGTACTTTACCTTCAACTATGCGCAGAGCCAGGGCTTCTGCGACTGCGCTTTTACCGACGCCGGGCTCACCGATGAGGCAAGGATTGTTTTTCTGTCTGCGGCAGAGGATCTGAATAATTCTTTCGACCTCGCGCTCGCGTCCTATTACCTTATCGGTCTCACCGCGAGCTGCCTTTGCGGTTATTGAGACGCAGAATTTCTTCAGCGTATCGGTTTTGACCTCGCCTTCCTTTCCGTCTCCTTTGGTATCGGCATCGTTGCTTCCGCCTGCCTTTCCTGCGGCGGCGTATACGGGAATGGGAGTATAGAAAAACTCCGCGGTACTATCCATTTCGCCCTTTGACGGACGGTTATTTGTATTAGTTTTCATATTACCAAGTCTGCCCCGGAACAAACCGAGGGGGTTATCCTTTCTATAGAGCCACGGCTACAACCGCAGTCTATTGATTATATGCGATGCGGTCTCTATTTATCTGTTTTTGAGACCATTCTGCTGAGTTGATTTTTATATTTTAAGAAATATGAGAGCATTGCTATCTCTGATGAAAGCGCCATAATGATGCAAAGCACTAAAAACACCGTGCTTGTGCGTGCAAATCGTGTAAAGGCGAGTGCTGATGATATAACGACATAGAAAAGCACTGTAGAGGCTTTGCCGAACACGTTACTGCACACAACCGTGTTTCCTTTTCTTACCAGGAGTACGCTCGAAACGACGAGCGTTATCTCTTTGATAAGATACACTGCGGTAAGCCAGATTGGAACCACATTATCTGCTGAAAGGCAGACGAGTACGGTACACTGGGTGAGCTTATCTGCAAATGGATCTGCAAGTTTACCGAAGCTACTGATACACCCAAGCCTTCTTGCAAGGAATCCATCCAAAATATCCGTCAGTGAGGATAGCGTAAATACGCCGAGTGCCAATATGCGTGAATCCGACGCAGCTTGCCTGAAGTAAGCAAATACGAACAGAAACGCGAGTGGCACCCGCATCAGAGTAAGTATATTTGGGATATGCTTAGTCAACCTCATACGCCACACTCCTCGGGAAGTACTTTACCTATATAAGTATTCCCGGGTGGCGGGCGCATTATTCAGGTTATCTGTTTTTCAAATATTGGATAAGGTTGAGTTCCCTGAGCCAATTAAAGAGCTTTGCGTTTTCAAGCAAGGCGGGATAGTCAAAGTTTTCGTTAACTGCGCTTATATACTGCATAGCGACATCTGCAACGTACACGCCGATAACAACTACAACAACGCCGGTCACAACGCCGAGAGCAAGGCCGAGCCAATGGTTTACCTTGCCTGCAACGGGGATCTTATCGAGAATTTCGGTAACGCCCTTAACAACGAATGTAAGGATGATGCAGAGCACGAAAGAGATGAGGAACACGCCGACGTACGCCATTACATTAGAAACGGCGGTGATAACGGGGCTTGCTATGTTCTGAGCAAAAGCAAACAGTTCCTCATTTGTGACACCGGTAAGTTCTCCGTACTTTGCCTCAAGTCCTGAGATATCGGCGCCGAAGGCTTTGATCCAGGCGAAGTCTGTATTGATCTTTTCAAACACTGAAGAGAGGTCAAATACCTCGACTGCTCCGCCATACAGTGCAACGATCTTTTCATACACGAAATTTGTTATTCCCTTGCCCACGAAGCCGTTTGCAAGCAGGGTAGCAACAAGTGGACCTAAGAGATAAGCAAGAAGTGCCGATATCAAGGTCTTACCGAAACTGAGCAGTGATCTCAGAAAGCCTCTGATTGCAAAGAGCGCTGAGAAAAACAGCAGAATGACTATCGGTGCAAAATTAAGTATCATTTCCATAACATTTACCTCACTTTTTATTGTATTTCAGTTATTTTATTTCAAATTTTTGTGCTTCCGAGCCACCGCACAATGCGAATACACTTCCGTTGTCGCTGAGCACGGTAAGCATATATTCATCCTTTGAGAAGGTGCAATTTATGCGGATCGCTTCACCGTTCTCAATATTGATGACCGTCACTCCCTCGTCATCGCCGCAAAGAACTCTGCCGTTATCTATGGCGTAGGTATGATATGCAAGCTCCGTGGCGGTATCCTCGGACACATTATACACCATATTGCCTGTTTTGTCAAATACTTTTACGCTGAATTTGTCGCGGTCGGTCGAGGAGGCAAAATATGCCACGCAACCGTGTTCGCTTACATCAATTTTTAAGAGCGGAGCATCCGTATTAAATGCGGTGCGGGAAAATGCGGCGGATTCAATGTTGAAGGACACTATCGAATCTGTAAGGGCGCAGATATAATTGGAGTTATCGTTGAAGGCAGCAGATACCGGTGTTGCGGCAATATAGTTTTCTGTTGCCACGGGGGTACGCTCATCCGTACGGTAAATAACGATTTCCGTCACCGGCTCACCCATATGCGGCTTTATGTCTACCGATGCAAGAGCAATCATAGTGGCATCTTTATTCAAGGAGGCGTCTATTACAAGTCGTGGGAGGCTATATTCAGCCAGAAGGTTTCCCTTTTGACTGAAGAGAAGAACAACCGTGTGTGTTGCTCCGGTATTCAGTGCAACGGCAAAGTTACCGTTATCTGCAAGACTTACATCGACTATCTTATAGTCCTTGGCAAGTCTTGAAAGCCCGAGGTCTGCATCTGTAAAGAGACAGGTAAAGGAATTATAGATATACAACGCCTTACCTCCCTTTTCGTATGCGACAACGTACGCCTCAGAAGTACACAAAGTTGGGCTTGTAAGAGTTATTCTTTCATAGAGTGTGCGTTTTCCTTTTGAGGAGAAGCAGGTCAGGGTATTTTCGTTTAAGATAACAAGACCGTCGCGGTAAGCGCCGAACACCTGATTTTCGCCGAAGCTATAGCCGTATTGGAGTGATGTATAGTCTTCTCCAACGGATAATGCGGCTATATTAAAATCGTTTATCATATAGTAGATGCTTTCATAGCTTATCATATCGGGATTACCGAGTATTGAAACGCCGACATAGAGCACAAGAGCAAGGCTTACTACCAGGGTAATTACAAGGAATGCCCTGTAAAGTCTTCGGTTATATGCGGCATCGGACAAAATCTCTGCTGTTTTTCGAGGTTTCGTGAGCATTCGCTTGTCTCCTTTCGGAAATATTTTGAATTATCAGATATTATCGGGATAATTGACGCATTCAAGATAAAGTCCGTGCGGTGGCACGGTTCTTCCGGCTTTTTTTCGGTCTTTAGCGGCA
This sequence comes from Clostridia bacterium, assembly GCA_017504205.1. Lineage (GTDB taxonomy): Bacteria > Bacillota > Clostridia > Oscillospirales > CAG-272 > HGM12650. The sequence goes on from JAFVRO010000019.1 coordinate 97,897, forward strand.
ATTATACCGTCTATTCCGTCCGTGGAGAGTTTTCCCTCTGCGACCTCGAGCAGAGTTCCCACCATTATTCTGACCATATTGTAAAGAAAGCCGTCAGCCTCAACCTCGAAAAGCAGTATATCGGGATCGTTTGGCGAGACTGTAACGGAAGCGTTCAGCACGGTTCGGGTGGCATCCTCGATTTTTGAGCCTTGTGCCATAAACGAAGTGAAGTCGTGAGTTCCCACGAAGTGCGCGGCGGCATCATTCATACGGTCAAGATAATCCTCGACAAATTTTGAAGTGATATGGAGTGCGCCGTGACGGTCAAACGGAGAGCGTTCGCATCCGATGTGCATCTTATAGATGTACTTTTTACTTACCACACTATACCGTGCGTGGAACTCGTCGCTTACATACCTTGCGCCAAGCACGGCGATATCATCGGGCAGATGCGCGTTGAAGGCTTTTGGCAGCTTTTCGAGTGGAATTGAGCATTCGATATTATCCTTACCCTTTTGGGTAACAGTTGCATGAAAGCCTTTTGCATGAACGCCGCTATCGGTGCGACTGCATCCGGTAACGTCGCAATCGAATCCGAATATTTTTTTGGCGGCGGCGGTCACCTGAGCTTGTACGGTTCTTACGTTGGGCTGAAACTGCCAGCCGCAGTAGTCTGTTCCGTCATATGCGATTTTAATTAACAGCTTCATACGGTTGCCTCACTACATAACGTAAAGGAATGGAACGCGATTGAGCAGCACGACACCGACGCCGAGCAGAAGCATAAAGAGAAACGCTACAAAGTCACGCGGCTTCAATTTCAGCACTGTCATTCTTGTTCTTCCGTCACCTCCGCGGTAGCAACGGCATTCCATAGCGGTTGCAAGGTCGATTGCTTTGTGGTACGCTGATGCGAACAGGGGAATTAGCACGGGGACAAACGCCTTGGCGCGTTTTATAAGTCCGCCAGAATTGAAATCCATACCTCTTGACTTCTGTGCGGAAATAATTTTATCTGCCTCGTCCACAAAGGTGGGAATAAATCTCAATGCGATCGTCATCATCATCGCAAATTCGTGTACTTTGAGTTTGAAGAGCTTATGGAGAGGTGAAAGAAGACGTTCTATTGCGTCGGTCAGCATAATAGGCGTAGTGGTATATGTCAGGAACATACTTGATCCAATAACCAGGGCAAATATTCTGACCACTATGAATATAGCATTAAAGACACCCTCGGTGTAGATATTTATAAAATTCCAGCTGACAAGGAGGTTTTCGGGCTCGCCCTTGACCATAAAGACATTGATCAGAGACGTTATCATTATGATAATCAGGATCGGTCTTACCGAGCGCAGGACTATTTTTGCGGGGATATTGCTTAAAAGTATTATCAGGACAGATGATACGAGCAGAGCTATAAACGCTGCGGTGCTCTGGCACAGAAAGGAGCAGACGATATAAAGTATCGCCAGAATCACCTTCATACGCGGATCAAGTCTGTGCATCGGGGAGCTTGACGGGTAAAACTGTCCGAACGTGATTGATTTCATTTCGTTTAATTATTTCCTTTGCGTTTCTTTTGCTTCAACAGCTCGTGGAGTGCGTTAATTGCCTGATCGACCGTATACACGCCGTATGGGATATCGAAGCCGTTTTCTCTGAGGGATTTGAGTAATGCAGTTACCTCGGGGACATCGAGTCCTGCGTTCACTATTCTTTCCTCTTGTGTAAAAATTTCACGACTTGTACCGTGCATTATGGGCTTTGAATTTTCCATCACGATTATGTCGTCACAGTAAAGGGCCATATCCTCCATACTGTGGCTGACGATAACGACTGCACAGTGGGTCATTCGCTGATAGCGGACGAGTCCGCCAAGTATCAGCTTTCGTCCTGCCGGGTCAAGTCCTGCTGCGGGCTCATCGAGAACAAGCACGTCCGGGTGCATCGCCATAATACCTGCTATTGCAACACGGCGCTTTTGTCCGCCTGAGAGTTCAAACGGAGATTTCTCCATAATATCCTGCGTAATACCTGCGAATGCGGCTGCAGACTTCACTCTCTCTGCGACCTCTTCTTTGGAGAGTCCGAGATTTTTAGGGCCGTAGGCTATATCCTCTTTTACAGTTGCTTCAAAAAGCTGATATTCGGGATATTGCATTACAAGTCCGACCTTGAATCTGACCTTGGTTATTTCCTTTGGCTTTGCCCACACGTCCTCACCGTCAATCAGGACTCTGCCCGATTCGGGCTTTATGAGGCCGTTAAGCATCTGGACGAGGGTTGATTTACCGGAGCCCGTATGTCCGATTATTCCCGTGACGGTATCGGCGTAAATATCAAGGCTTACGTTATCAAGAGCCTTCATTTCGTGCGGAGTTCCCTTTGCATAAGTAAATGAAACGTCCTGAAGGCTTAATTTTACGTTTTTTTCTGTCATAATAATACCTTTCAGTTAGTGTCCGCGAGCAGCTTACCGATGGCTTCGGTGCAGGATGGGATATCGTATATATCACCATTTAAGTTATATCCGAGCTTTTTAAGCCCGAGTGCTACGGCGGTGCATTGCGGAACATCGAGTGAGCAAGCATTCAAAAGCCTTTCGTTCTCAAATATCTGAGCCGGCGTTCCCTGTGCGACGACCTGTCCGTTATCAAGGACGATAATGCGGTCTGCCATAGCCGCCTCGTTCATATAGTGAGTAACGGTTATAACGGTTATTCCCTTTTCCTCGTTGAGCTGCTTTACGGTTTTGAGAACGTCCTTGCGGCCTTTGGGGTCGAGCATTGCGGTGGATTCGTCGAAAATTATGCATTCGGGAAGCATTGCGAGCACGCCTGCAATCGCGATACGCTGCTTCTGACCGCCTGAAAGTCTATGCGGCTCATAGCGCGCGTACTGAGTCATACCGACTATTTCGAGCGCTTTATCCACGCGCTCGCGTATTTCAGCGGACGGTATGCCAAGATTTTCGGGGCCAAAGGCTACATCCTCCTCCACGATAGTTGCGACTATCTGATTGTCGGGATTCTGTTGGACAAGCCCTATACGGCGTCTTACGTCGAACATCTCGTCCTCGGTCAGATTTTCGTCGGTGATATCCTTACCGTCGACGAAGATTTTGCCGGAATCCGGCTCGAGTATCATATTGAGCAATCTTGCAAGGGTAGATTTTCCGGAGCCATTATGTCCGATTATGGCGACGTATTCGCCTTTATATATTTCTATATTGACTTTTTTCAACACCTCGATGCTTTTACCGTTATCCTCGTAGGAAAAGCACAGATCCTGTGTTTTTATAAATGGGATTTTGTTTTCTTCGTTATTCAAGACTTATTTCCTTTATGTTATCAATATTTTGCCGTCCATCTGACGGATGCGCCGCAGGGGAGGAAGCCACCTGTTGTGATCGGGAGCGCTATTTCCTGAGCATCTGAGACGCCCATTTTTCCCCTGAGCTTTTGATCAAGGACGTATTTCATAGCAAGTGGGGAGAGTCCCGTGGTATAGGAATTTATCAGGAAGAACAGCGGGTCATCAGAAAGAACCTGAGCACTGAGCGCCACGAAGTCGTCGATAGCGCTTTCAAGCTGCCATACCTCGCCCGAAGGTCCTCTGCCGTAGGACGGTGGATCCATAATTATTCCGTCATATTTATTGCCGCGTCTTATTTCTCTTTCGATAAATTTCTTACAATCGTCAACTATATAGCGGATCGGAGCATCGGCAAGTCCCGAAAGGGCGCAGTTCTCTTTTGCCTGAGCGACCATTCCTTTTGAGGCATCGACGTGAACGACGGATGCGCCAGCTTTTGCCGCTGCAACGGTTGCGCCGCCGGTATATGCGAAGAGATTAAGCACCTTGATCGGTCTTCCCGCGTTTTTAATAAGAGTTGAGAACCAATCCCAATTCGCCGCTTGCTCGGGAAAGAGCCCTGTATGTTTGAAGCCCATCGGCTTCAAAGTAAAGGTATACTCGCCGTAACCGATCTTCCAGCTTTCGGGGACGTCATTTTTTACCCACGCGCCGCCGCCTTTTGATGAGCGTCTGTATATACCGTGTGCTTTTTTCCACATCGGGTGCTTTTTATCGCCGTGCCAGATTATCTGAGGGTCGGGTCTTATGAGGATGAAGCTCCCCCATCTTTCGAGTCTTTCACCGTCGCAAGCGTCTATAAGCTCATAGTCCTGCCATTTATCTGAATACCACATAGTAATTCCTTTCAAAGTTTAGTTAAACGCCAAGCAATCTTGAGCCACTGCTATGGGCGTGACATATAGCGATAGCAAGTGCGTCTGCCGTATCGTCGGGCTTTGGAGGCTTTTTCAATGCAAGCATCATAGTGACCATAGTGATGACCTGTTTTTTATCGGCGCGCCCGTAGCCAACCACCGCCTGCTTTACCTGCAGGGGGGTATATTCAAATATCTTCAGTCCGTGCTTTACTGCGCATAGCAATATAACACCTCTTGCCTCGGCAACCGAAATACCTGTCTTCTGGTTCGTATTCCAGAATAGCTCCTCAATCGCTACGCATTCAGGCTTGTACGCCTCGATTATCTGAGACAGCTGATCGTAGATGGAAGCTATGCGAAGCTCGGTAGGAGTACCTGCAGGGGTGGTGATGGAGCCATAATCGATCGTTCTGAAGCTTGATCCTTTATATTCCAGCACGCCCCAACCGACTATTGCAAGTCCCGGGTCAATTCCAAGAATTATCATTTTATACCTTTTAAACCTTACTGTTATAGATATCTATCCAATATAATATCATACCACATTTTGCCGTCAAAGTCAATTACCTTTTGGCAGTAAGCAAAAAAATTCTCATGCTTCAGGCAAGAAAGGAGTTTTTAATAAAAGTTATATATATATTAATGTTTTATTGTTTACAAAAATACAAATATGTGGTATAATAGAAGTTAAGCAATTATTTGGAGTGATATACTATGCAAATACTGAAACTTGATGCAGGAGATACGGTGGAAATGAAAAAGCCGCATCCTTGCGGAAGCAGGTTATTTAAGATATTACGCGCGGGAAGTGACGTCAGGTTAGAGTGTACGGGATGCGGACATGAGATAGTTTTAGAACGTCTCAAAATGGAACGTTCCGTAAAAAAACTAATTAAGAATCCCGCAGAAAGCAAATAGAACGGCGGCAGTAATGAACGCAAACGTTTAAGCAATTTTGAAAGAGAGGAATATTAATGAATTCACACACCGTTCCTGAGGTTGCCGCGCTTGAGACGGCAGGGCAGGATAAAAACAAATTCGGACGTCTTTGGCAAACATTCAGAACAAGGTCAAAACTTCTTCGTGTAGAGTACGGTTATCTCTGCATCGGGGCATTAATTGCTGCGATGATAATGTATTTTATTTATCTTTCGCAGGGTATACACCCATTCGGGGACGGCTCGGTTCTGGTGCTTGACCTTAACGGACAGTACGTTTACTTCTATGAGGCAATAAGAAACTGGGTATACGGAGACACCTCCCTGCTCTATTCGTTCTCAAGAGCGCTTGGCGGAGAGTTTATGGGAATACTTGCGTATTACGTTGCATCTCCATTCACATATATTGTCTGTCTGTTTCCCCAAGCTCGTATACTTGAGGCGTTGCTCACGATATTTCTGCTCAAGACGGCGTTGCTTGCGTTCACGTTTGGACTTTATTTGCATAGAACCGTACCGAAGCTGAAGAAGATACCGACTATTGCCTTCAGTATACTTTATGCGCTCACGTCTTATGCGATAGTTCAGCAACACAATTCTATGTGGATCGACGCGGTAATATGGTTGCCTGTTCTCACGATGTGCATTGAGGATCTGATAAAGCGCGGAAAATTCAAGGGATACATTTTCTTCCTTGCTTTGACACTTATAAGCAATTACTACATCGGCTACATGGTGTGCATTTACACGCTTGCGTATTTCTTTGCGTATTATTTTGGAAACGATGAAAATGGCAGAAACAATCCGTACGGAGAAAAACGTCATTTTATCAAAAGCTTTTTGCGTATCGGCGCTTATACAGTGGTAGCTGTTGGAATTTCAGCCATTATCATATTTACTGCGTATTATTCGCTTCAGTTCGGTAAAAACACCTTTTCAAATCCCAACTGGACACCGAGCATTAAGTTTGATTTCATTGATCTGTTTGCAAAATTCCTGCCGGGATCCTACGACACAGTCAGACCTGCGGGACTTCCGTTCGTTTATTGCGGTATGCTCACGCTGATACTTGCGCCGCTCTACTTCATTTCGAGAAAGTACAGTGCGCGTGAGAAGATTGTAGCGGGGGCTATGATAGCGTTATTTGTTATAAGCTTTTCCGTAAGCACGGTTGACCTTGTATGGCACGGTTTTCAGCGTCCGAACTGGTTGAACTACCGTTATAGCTTTATGCTTTGCTTTATACTCTTGGTATTGGCAGCCAAGGCGTTTGCTGACATCCGTGAGATAGGTGCGCGTCCCGTCTTTCTTTCGTCTTGCATACTCGGAGCTATGATCATAGTACTTCAGGCTCTTGATATCGAATTTGTTGATGATATGAAGACTATCTGGTTTGCACTTATATGTCTTGGACTTTATCTGATATTCGTTTCGGTTTATACGAAAACGAAATATACCGACAACGTTGCGATAATGCTGACGGTTGTTATTGCTATTGAGACCTTTGCAAACGGAGTTCTTAACGTAATCGCGCTTGACGATGACGTGGTTTACTCGGGATATGCGGGATACAACAACTATATGAAAGAGATCCGTCCGATAGTTGAGATGGTTCAGGAAAATGACACTTCATTTTACCGTATGGAAAAGACAACCTTTAAAAAGACCAATGACAATATGGCGCTTAATCTGAGGGGTCTTTCCTGCTCAACGTCGACGCTCAACAAGGAAACAATAGCATTTCTGAATGCTATGGGTTATGCTTCACAATCGCATTGGGCTAAGTATCTTGGAGGAACTCCTATTACGGATTCCCTTATGGGTATCAAGTATATTCTTTCCAAAACTGATCTTTCGGAGTTTTATGAGGCGGCATATGAGGCAAACGGCTACACAGCTTACCTTAATCCTTACGCTCTTTCCATAGCCTTTGGCGTTGACGCAGACGTTCAGGAGCTTGGAAATATTGCGGTCAAGGAAAAGGAAAGCACTGAGTCCGGAAAGACGTATCTCTCTCCTTTCCAGAGCATCAACGCATTCGTAACCGCTTTGATGGGATCGGACGAGCCTATCAACGTATTTATACCCGTTGAAATCGCAGAGGAAACTTATAGGAACATTTCAAAGAGTCCCGTAGCGGGATACAGCAAGTATATGAAGGAAGATACATCTGCATCGGCAGTGGTGACCTACATTTATGAGCTTCCCGATTACAGTGGAGAGTATTACTTCTATCTGCCGGGAACATATCCGCGAGAGGTTTCACTAAATGTAAACGGCATCAGTAAGGGTAGCTTTTATGCCAAGGAGACCACGAGAATCGTGTCTCTGGGGAAATACCAGGCCGGTGAGCAACTCAAGCTTAACATGACGCTTAACAACGATCAGAACAATCTGTTTGTCAAGACCGGTATTCCCACGCTATACTATCTTGACCGCAGTGTTTTTGAAAACGTAATGACGAAGCTTGCACAGATGCAGTTAATTATTGACGAAAACTACGAAGAGGATCATATCAGCGGAACCTTCACATCTTTAAGCAACAATCAGACCGTGCTTACCACCATTCCGTACGACGAGGGGTGGAAGGTAAAGGTTGACGGTCAGGAGGTCGAGATATACAAGACAGTGGATGCTCTCATAACCTTTGATATTGAAGAAGCGGGGGAGCATCGCATTGAGCTTATATACCGTCCGACGGCGTACGTTCTCGGTCTGCTCGTGACGCTTGTATCATTTGCGATATATGTACTTTTATGGATATTCGAGAAGAAGCTTTACAAGGTGCCGTTGATCGGCGCACTCATTGAATGCCGCGCGGGCGACTCTGCTTTGGGTGGCGATGATGCTGCGTTTATCCCGATTGAAAAGAAGAAATCAGACGCGGAGACAACGGAGGTTAACACGCCCGAAAATATTGATGAAGAGGAATCGGAGTCGGAGAACAACGGCAAAAAGTCGGAGTAACGTGAGATACTGACGGCAAAAGAATAAAAAATGCGAGGAATTTATGTTTTACTATATTTGCGGCAAGCCCGCACATCTTGATCTGAATTTTGCGGTAATTGACGTTGGCGGAGTTGGCTATAAGCTGACTGTAAGTGCCACCACCCATCAGGCGATAGCGGCGCAGAGAGGTAACGCATCCGCCACGGTGAAGCTTTACACGCATATGGCGGTACGTGAGGATGACGTTGAGCTTTTCGGATTTGCAACGGAGACCGAGCTTGCTTCCTTCAAGATGCTCATTTCCGTTTCGGGTGTAGGCCCGAAGGCGGCTATGGCGATACTGTCTATCCTTACGCCTGAAAAGTTTGCGGTCGCGGTATGCACAGAGGACACCAAGGCTATATCAAAGGCAAGCGGCGTAGGAGCAAAAACCGCTGCTCGGATCGTGCTTGAGCTTCGGGACAAGCTCAAGAAGGAAAATCCGGGATTTGCCACGGCTGATGTTTCCCGGGAAATAGTTGGCGGTACAACAGGCGGACGTTCAAATCTTGGTGAGGCGCAGGATGCGCTTATAGTACTTGGTTACACCAGAGGTGAAGCGCAGTCCGCGCTGAAGAGCGCAGACCCGACGCTTGACGTTGAAGCTCTTATCAAGCACGCGCTGAAGCAGCTTATGAAAATATAAGAGGCGCATGCGCAGAGAGATCTGAGAAAGGAGACATTCGGAAATGCAAAACTTTGACTATGACGAATCGGATTATGAAAACCGAATAGTCAGTTCAACGTATACTCAATCGGATTCCGATACTGAGACATCTCTACGTCCCAAAAGACTCGAGGACTACATCGGTCAGGAGAAGGCGAAGGAAAATCTCAGAATATATATTGAAGCGGCACTTCAGCGAAAGGAGACGCTTGACCACGTTTTACTTTACGGTCCTCCCGGTCTTGGTAAGACGACGCTTTCCAACATTATAGCAACGGAGCTTGGCGTAAACATCAGGATCACGTCGGGTCCGGCTATTGAGCGTCAGGGGGATCTGGCGGCACTTCTCACCAATCTCTCGGACGGAGACGTACTGTTTATTGATGAGATACACAGGCTTTCAAGGACAGTCGAGGAGATACTTTATCCTGCGATGGAGGACTATGCGCTCGACATTATCGTTGGCAAGGGGCCGTCTGCAAGAAGTATACGGATCGATCTACCGAAATTCACGTTGATCGGTGCTACAACGCGCGCAGGACAGCTCACCACACCGCTTCGTGACCGTTTTGGAGTATTGTTACGGCTTGAGCTTTACACGCCCGAGGAGTTGATGAAAATAGTTACGCGAAGTGCGTCCATACTTGATTATCCAATTACTGAGGACGGTGCATATGAGATCGCGTCGCGCTCGAGAGGAACGCCGCGAATTGCGAACAGGCTTTTGAAGCGTGTGCGTGATTTTGCACAGGTTCAAGGCAGTGGAACTATAGATTCCTGCATTGCAAATTTTGCATTATCCAGGCTTGAAATAGACAAGCTCGGTCTAGACAACACGGACAGGCGCATGATGGAGACGATAATTAAGTTTTACGACGGAGGTCCCGTCGGTCTTGAGACGCTTGCGGCAACCGTTGGTGAGGAGGCAGTGACGCTTGAGGACGTATACGAGCCTTATCTGCTTCAGATAGGTTTCCTGAGCCGCACTCCACGTGGACGGTGTGTAACGCGCCAGGGCTACGAGCATCTCGGTATTCCCTTCCGTCAACAAAAGAATATGACAAGCAACACGGTTTCGGACCAGCTTGACATTTTTGAGGAAGGAAAATAAAGGCTATTTCACGGTGACTAATGCCGTGTAAGCATATAAACAAATAAAATTTAAGGAGTCTGTCATGGCAAAGCAGCAGAGCAAAAAGAAGCAATCCAAAAGCACATTTATTCCCTCTATGGTAGCCGCGGCGATCGGACTTATTCTCGGTCTGGTTATTGCGATATTCAGTGAGGCTATCATCAACGTTCTATTCGTTATTCTCGGTGTAGTTATCATCATAGCAAGCATTCCCAACGTAGTTGATGCGTTATCCGATTCGCACAAACAGGGGCTTATTCCCGTAATCCTTTCCGCGATCCCCGCGATCATCGGTCTTGTGCTTATTTTCTGGCACAACAGTGTTGTTATGGTTATAGTTGGAATATACATGTTGATATTCCCTATCGTGCGTATACTTATGTCATACGATCCGAAGGCGCAGTTCTCACTTGAGCTTCGCAATCTCATTCTCGGACTTGTACTTATCCTCGTTGGCCCCGGGAAGATCATATCCTGGGCAGGATGGGGACTTGTTATACTGTCCGTGGGATATGCGGTTTATGCGTTGATTAAGGAGACGAGGTTCTGATATAGTAGCCCCTATATTATAGTACCGGAACAAATCATTACATAGAATACATAGAATACGAAAAAGCACTTACTGCGGAAGTAAGTGCTTTTAATTATAGTCAACGCGTTATGGCGTTTTATTTGAAGGGGTTTTCACAAGGAAGGTATTTAACCGAGGACAAGCCTGTATCATTTTGCGAAAAGGAAATATTGACGCTGTGGTAGTTATGATAGCCTCGGATATCCGGGTCTGCAGGCGGAATAGAGTTCCAGACTGCAAGCATAGTGTCATTCAAGCATTCCTCCACATCACCGGGGTTCGAGAGAACACCGCGCATTATTCCTGAACACAGTTGAGCATACTGTATCTCCAACAGCGCAAGCGCGCCCTCGTCCCTTGCAACAAGCATAGCTTTTATCCTGGTTTCAATTGTCAAATCTGACATGCTTTCACCTCCGTTGAATATATTAATGGTCTCCTCACTTATTCAGTCGACATTTTTTTGGTATTTTTTCTTGGATACGAAAAATTTTAATATGTAATTATAAAGCGCCCCTACAAAAACAGCGTAATGTAAGGGGCGCAGATTATTTATTAAAAGTTTAAAATTGCGGTAAAAGGCTACGGTTTATAATTACCGCTATATTACTGTTCTTCTCTTCTCTTTTTCAGCAGAAGTGAGCCGGAGGCTATGAGCATGATTATCATGATAGACGAGGGGGCATTGACAAGTGAGGAGCAACCGCGATTATCGCCTTTATCGGTCTCGGGAGTTGTATCGCTTGCAAGCGGCGCGGTCTCACTGTATCCGCATTCGCAGCTCCGTTTTTGAACTTCATCTGTTATTATCCATTCGCCAAAGGTATGCTCAGTCTTAGATTCTTCGTTTGTAATATCGCAGTTGGAGCAGTTAAGCCAGTGATGGGTTTCATCGTACTCGTACTCAGTAAATGAGTGGTCTACACATCCAAACGTCAAGGTAACGGGCTCGCTATAAACGCGGTATTTACTTCCGCCGCTTGCGGTGCGGTCGGCATAGTAAACTACAGTCACGATTCCGCTTTCGGTGAGGGTATATCCTCCATCGACGGATTCAAGCTCCGGACCCGAAAGTTGAAGTATTCCGCATTTGATATTCTTCGTGCCAAAAATCAGCTTCAGGGTCTTGTTAAGATCGATAAGTTCAGAGGTATTGAGCGCAGTTTTTTCATTACTCAAATCAATCGCATAGTGGTAATCGTCACACAGATGAGGATTATCAGTAAGCCATCCTACGCAACCAAGACCGGTAAGTGCAGTACTATCCATCAGTTTTTGACCGTCTGTAACGGAGTGTGTGTTGACAAATCCACGGGCTGACAACTGATAATAGAAGGATTCGCTACTCCACAGTGCACCTTGTTCGCTATATGGGTAGAAGAGGGGCTGATAGTTATATGCCGTGAGATTTGAACGCATAGCGACCACGCCGTCGAGGTGTGATGTTTTCAGGATAGTTTTATTTCCTGCAGTCAATATTAACCCGTCGGCTATAACTTTCTTTCTGGTGAACTGATAAGCTGAGCTTGCAGAAATCCGTTCGGTTTGTGAGTTATAAACTTCCAAATTACTTGTAAACAGTATCACGTTATCTTTACAGTCGTGTTTTTCAACGAGATAGCTGAATGATGCAAGGTTAATATCAGTTTGGGTTTTTACATGGCAATAGAGGACGATATCGAGTTCCTTTGCGAGAAGAAGCGCCTCCTCGAAGGTTGGAACAGTTGTAGTCTTTCCTGAAACGTAATCGACCTTAAGCTCCTGTATCTGTTTTAGTGTCATAGCGGAGAATTTTCCGCTTCCGTTAGTTGTCCTATCTACTGTGCTATCATGCATCAGTATCACATAGCCGTCTGAAGTAAGACCGAAATCTATCTCAACAGCATCTGCTCCGAATACTTCCTTTGCTGCGCGTATACCCATCAGCGTGTTTTCCGGATATTTCGGAACTGCGGCTGCATTAGCGCCACGGTGTGCTATGACAACGGGCTTACCGCTTACGGTTATTTCGGTAATACTTTCATAAACGTCGTATACCATTGAAGGTTCTTGGCTGATAATTCCGTGGTAACCGTTTGCTATACCTTTATGTACCTCTGCAGCGTTGCTTGCAAAGCTCCATACGGCTATCTGTCTCAACGTAAAGAAATATGCTGATTCTTCATTTAGCGGTTCACGGGAAATAGCAACATAGCTCATATTGTCAGCAACAAGTGCTCTTGCATTGCTACGCGCCTTGGCGTCATTCAGATCGTCAAATATCAATGCGCCGGTAATACATGCGGTAGTTTTATTTTTCAAGCGCACATCACGAACGAGCGCGGCATTTTCTGCCGTTGCGACCACATAGCAGTCCTGCAGATTCTTTTGATGAATAAGCTCTGCCAGCGCATTAGCCTCAGTTACATCATTTACAATAAATGCAGGGATAAGAACCTTGCGGTAGGTATCGATAAAATCGGATACTGTTGCAAGTGCATTACCGTCCTTACCAAGCACATTCAGCTTATCATCAATCTCGAGCATTACTACGGCGGGACGTTCACCTTTCGACGCAGGCAGCGCATTACCAATTTCCTGGACGACAACGGGAGGATTAACTATACCGCTATCGGGAACGTAAATATCGGCTGCATTTACGCCTTGCTGAACTCTGTCTGCGCCTTCGATACGACTTACCGTAATATTATCCACACAGATATGCTTTTCCTTGGAGTCATTACTTCCGCCTACGATGATACCAATAGTTCCCGTCATATGTACGCCAGCAAAGAAGCTTTCGCCGTCGGCTTTCGTAGCAAGTTTCCATTCTCCGAGGGTGTCTCCGATGTAGTGAGCGACGTAAAGAGATGCAGAGGCTTCGTTTACGATAATTCGCATACGAATCTTTTCGCCGTAGTCTAGCTTACCGCCAACGTAGGGAACTATTCTTCCATCATTATTAAACCAACTTCCGGAGCTCTGGCAGTTCAGTACTGCGGTTTCCGCTTCAGCACCGCTTGCGCTGATAGCACCTTTATAGAAGTTATCTATATCGGTACTTCTGAACATAAGACCTGCCCAACCATTGTTATTCGCATCCTGAATGTAAGTAAAGTCGGACTCGACGACGTAGTTCGTCCAATTATAACCCATTGTAAAGAATACGGCATTAAAATTCTTTCCACCACCGCTCAGATGGAGTGCGCCGTCTTTGATTTCTGCACCACCGTTCTGAAGCGTACTGCTTTTTGCAAAGTACGCACCGAGGGCGGTATCCTCGGCATTTGCGCTGAGAGTGCGGTCACCGTATGAGTCAAAGTTTTCGGAATAGCTGACAAGTGTATTTGAATAGCATCGGATATTATCTACCCAAAAGCTTCCGAAATCAGTACCATTAGGAAGCATAAAACCAATAGATCCGGTCTGAGCATCAGCGGCAATATTATCTATGGTAATAAGCTTGATAAAATTTGTTTTCAGTGTACCGTCGGCGTTAAGCATTGCGTAATATGCAGATGCAGTTTTATTGAAGACCTCGATCTTCATTCTGAAAGGCTCTCCCTTTTGGGGGATATTCTCGGTTATGGTAGTTTTATTCAGCGTTGATGAATTGTTTGTCCATCCGCCATTGTAGCCATTAAGGGCGATACTTCCTTCCGTGGTTATACTGAACTTTTGAAATTTAGTTGCAGATTGGACGTTATAAAGCAGACCGCCCCAATCCTTATTATCATTGGCGTAGCAGAAATCCGCTTCAAGCGTATAATTTCCCCAGGTTTGTCCGCCGTCACGGTAAAGGACATCGTAGGATCCGCCTGATACATAGAGTTTTCCGTTTTGAATACGGGCAGATCCTGTGCTTGAGTTTTTGGAATATATCCATCCCTCAGCATCTCCTGTTAAATTGTTACCCGGTTGTATGTTAACTGTTCCTTGTACATAGTCAAAATTCTCCTCATATAAAACATACTCGGGGTTTTCCTGTGCTTTAACATCTGCCCATACGGTCAGTACAAGAATCTGTAATAGCGTAGAAAGCATCAAAATCACAGAAACTAATGTTAAAAATCTTTTTTTCATAAGATCCTCCTTATATAATAAAAAATTTTGTTAATCATTAGTCACATTTCCGTCGGCGGTACTACTAATAGGTATCGTATCACCTTTGAATTTGGCTGTAATGCCAAGATAGGTATAGGCAAAGTCTTTAGCGCGTGCGGCAAGCTCGCGGATATTGCGTGCAGGCTGACCTGAGTAGGTATTGAGGGAGGCACTTACACCAACGGCTTTGATGTTTAACTGCTCGGCGATATAGATGGCACGTGGGAGATGGTATTCCTGAGTGACTATAACGATTGAATCAACGCAAAAGATGTTCTTTGCGCGCCAGATGCTATCGTAGGTAGATATACCCGCGTGATCCATAAATACATCTTTCGATGGGACTCCCTGCTCAGTAGCAAAGCTTTTCATGGCATTCACCTCGTCGTATCCGCCGTGCATATGGTCTCCGCTCATAAGTATCTTTTTTGCCACTCCTGCTTTATAGAGAGCTACCCCGACGGTAAGGCGGTCGCGGAGCATATCGCTTGGTGAGCCGTCGCTACGGACACCGGCGCCGAGGACGAGTATACAATCCGCGTCAGTTATGGAAGCTGCCTGCTCCTCGGTCACGATTTTTTGTGATCCGCGAGTATTGACTGCAGCGGAAATGATCAGCACGCCCAAGACAGCAAGAATCGCAATTTCGAGCAGGATGGCTACTGAAGCGATTATGATACGTTTATGCTTTGAGATCCGGTCGGATGTGTTTTTCAAGAATTTCATATCAGCTACATTTAGTACAAAGAACCACTTATCAAATTGTTGGTGAGTGGCTCTTTTTGGGGAATTATATTGGAAGCTTATTAACGATATATTCTGCTGCGGTGTCGAGGTAGTCATTATCCATAAGCTCAATCATACCTCTGTCGCAAAGTGCGGTAAGTCTGGAATCGAAGGGGATCTTACCGAGGACCTCGTAGCCAAAGTCCTTTGCGACCTCATCGACGTGGCTTTTACCGTAGAGCTCGTGACGCTTGCCGCAATCGGGACATACGAAGTAGCTCATATTTTCAACAAGTCCGAGGACGGGGATATTCATCATATTAGCCATATTTGCCGCTTTGGAAACGATCATTGAGACGAGCTCCTGGGGGCTGCTTACGATGACGATGCCGTCAACGGGAAGGCTCTGGAAGATGGTAAGCGGAACGTCGCCCGTTCCGGGAGGGCAGTCTACGATCATATAGTCGACGTCGTCCCAGATGACATCGGTCCAGAACTGCTTTACGGTTCCTGAGATGATAGAGCCTCTCCAGACGACGGGAGTGGTTTCACTATCAACAAGAAGGTTGAGAGACATAGTTTCGATGCCCGTTTTGGTTTTACACGGGATCATACCGTTTTCATCACCGTAGATGCTTCCGGGCTTAAGACCGAAAGCCTTGGGGATGGAAGGACCGGTAATATCGGCGTCGAGTATTGCTACCTTGTGTCCCATTCTTGAGAGGAGGACTGCGAGCATGGAGCTTACGAGAGATTTACCTACGCCGCCCTTTCCGCTCACAACGCCGATAACGTGTTTTATGTGGCTGAGTGCGTGAGACGCCTCGCGCAGATCAGTTTTCTTTTTTGAGGGGCAATCTGCTCCGCAGGTGGAGCAATCATGAGTACATTCTGACATTTTTTTATCCTTTCGCATTGTCGTGGGGTATACCCTTGTTTTATAATTATATTATAACCGATTACTGCGATTTTTTCAAGTCTTTTTAGTGGTTCTCTTGAAAATTTACAAAAAGTGCAAAAAAAACGTATTGTTCAAATAAATTTACAATATTATACTTGAAGAATCTGCAAAAAAGGGGTATACTATTAGGTAATTACGTATTCTTTGGAGGAATTAGATATGTCTGAAAAGCTTATGAAAAGCACACGCTTTGACGGAGTCAAGGGACCGGTGCTTACAATTGTAATGGACGGTGTCGGCATTGCCGACGATATTGCGACCAATGCGGTTGCCAGAGCGAACACGCCCACGCTTGACGCCATTATGGCAAAGTACCCGATGGTAACTCTCCGCGCTCACGGAACTGCGGTTGGTCTACCGTCTGATGACGATATGGGAAACTCTGAGGTTGGTCATAACGCGCTTGGATCGGGACAGGTATTTGCACAGGGTGCGAAGTTGGTTTCTCAATCCATTGAGTCAGGTAAGATGTTTGCATCAGAAACATGGAAGAAGTTGATTTCAAACGTCAAGGAGAACGGCTCTGTGCTTCATTTTCTCGGTTTGTTTTCTGACGGTAATGTTCACTCGCACATTGACCATCTCAAGGCTATGATCGAGAGAGCAAAGGCTGAAGGTGTTTCCAAGGTGAGAATTCACATTCTTCTTGACGGACGCGACGTTGGAGAGACCTCAGCGCTTGATTATGTCGAGCCGTTTGAGGCGTTCATCGGTACGCTCCGTGACGGTAGCTTCGACATAAAGATTGCAAGCGGTGGCGGAAGAATGAAGATCACGATGGACAGATATGAGGCTGACTGGCGCATGGTAGAGCTTGGTTGGCAGACTCACGTTCTCGGTCAGGGCAGACAGTTTGCATCTGCTGCTGAGGCGATCAAGGCGTACAGAGAGGAGTATCACGTTATCGACCAGGATCTTCCTCCCTTTGTTATTGCAGAGAACGGTACACCTGTTGGTACGGTTGAGGATGGCGACAGCTTCATATTCTACAATTTCAGAGGTGACCGCTCTATTGAGATTTCAAAGGCGTTTGACAGTGTTGAATTTGACAAATTCGACAGAGTTCGCTTCCCGAAGGTGATCTATGCGGGAATGCTCGAATACGACGGTGACCTGCACATTCCCTCTAACTATCTTGTCAATCCGCCTGAGATTACAAACACGATGGGTGAGTATCTGGCTCTCACAGGCATTTCACAGCTTGCTATATCTGAGACGCAGAAATACGGACACGTTACCTACTTCTGGAACGGAAACAGATCCGGCAAGTTCTCAGACGAGCTTGAAACTTACATTGAGATTCCGTCCGACGTTATTCCTTTTGAGCAGCGTCCGTGGATGAAGTGTGCGGAAATTACGGATGCACTTATAGAGGCACTTGAATCGGGCAAGTATCAGTATCTCAGAGTAAACTTCCCGAACGGAGACATGGTTGGACACACGGGTAATCTTGATGCGACCATTTGCTCAATGGAGGCACTTGACCTTCAGCTTGCAAGAATTCTTGCGGTAGTTGACAGGCTTGGCGGTGTTGCGCTGATCACGGCAGACCACGGAAACGCGGACGAGATGGCAGAGCTTGACAAGAAGACCAAGCAGCCCAAGGTCGGCAAGGACGGCAAATACAAGTCCAAGACCTCTCACACGCTCAACAGAGTTCCCTGCATTATTTACGACAACTTCTACTCCGAGAGCTACACGGTCAAGGAGGACGACGGAAGATTTGGTCTTTCCAACGTGGCTGCTACCATGGTAAATCTCATGGGTTATGAAGCTCCTGCGGTCTGGGATGAGTCGATTATTGAGATCAAGTAATTGGCTTCAAATAAAAAGAAACGTGACATGATCAAGATCTGTACTCTGCAAGACGGGTTTGAGAGCGCGTTACCCACCGACAGGCAAATAATAAAATTCTCTTTTCGGGGGAGCGTGCCGCTTGCAAATAGCAGACGAGCAGATCTTTAAAGTTCAATATGTAAAAAAATAGGGCGGTTTGAGTGAAAGTTCAAGCCGTTCTATTTACTTTCAGGCAGTTTTATGTTACAATAGTTATATCATAAAAATAAGATATTTCAGGAGGTAGCGTTATGCAAAACAATCCCGAATTTATTAGAAAAGCGAAGCAATATGCAAAGAGATATAAAATTTCGTATACTCTCTTTGTGCTTTGCGTTTACTTGATATTTTGCGCTGTTTTAGTGTTCGGTGACACACTTGCTATGTTCGTGGCGTTAATTGCTTGCTTTTTCATATACCGTATCGGTAGCAGGATCATATTCGACAAATGCATACAGTCAATATTGGTTAATAAGCTGGACGCCGAGATGTATCTTGCCACAGTATATCAAGGGAAATTTGATACATCTGCGGCTTTATGGCAATTATATGGCGAGTATTTTTGCGGGCACTATCAAAATGTAATAAGTATCTGCAAAATGAAATTAGATGATCCTAAAATGGCTACCCGTTATAAGTATCACTACCTTACATATCTCGCAAACGTATATTTCGAGCTTGGCGATAACGAAAATCTACGGAAGATCTGCGAGCAGTTTGAAGCTGCAATTTCAAAGGAAAAAACGAATAAACAGGCAAAATTGCGTTCGTTTTTTTCCCGTATTGAGTTTTTTGATCATTATTTAAATCGAAACATAGATGCTTGTATGAATTGGCTTGATACGCCTGTAAACATGCCTGTATCTGCAATAATGCTTACCCAATACCATCGCAATTTTTGCAAAGCAAGACTTGCTCTTGTACAAGGCAATGTAGAACAAGCGGACAAATATTACGAGGTATTATCAAAAGAAGCATCTCAACTGAATTACGGTAAATTGGCGAAAAAATATTTGGAAGAGAAAAAGGAGCAGGCTCCTGATGATTCCTTGCAAACGTTAAATATTTCCGACGAAACGTCAACGGTAACCTTATGTCATCCCAGCAGTCGCAAGCGTTGGATCAGATTCGGAATTTATTTCCTTGTGGTTATCTTGCTTTCCGGTGCAGTAGCGGTCTTAAAATACGAACGAGAGATGGAAGCATATCGCGAGAGTATCCAAGTATTAGTCGAACAAGATTATGACGGCGTAGAGGTGCTTGACACGTTTACACTGAAAAATGGCATAAGTGTTGTCGATACAATGTTTATTTGTAAAACAGACAAAGACATTATCGTCGGATGTACATACATTTACGAAGATGGCCCTGAACAATATTATGAAAAGCTGACCGATATATCCATTGCATCGCTTTCGGAGGATCGTTCTCCTCTTTGGTATTGTTCCTTCCCGTCAATAACTTCTCACAATCAGATAGAAAGCTATTTCTATACAGTTGAAGCGGACGTTCCTGCAGATTATGTACACTTATCCACTTTTGAAATAAACGGTCAAAAGGTATATTATGTGATAACAGAAATAGTTCCCGGAATTGTAATAACAATGCCGGCAGAATAACAATTGTTGATTAACCACGGTTCGATCGATCCGTGGTTTTTTCTCGCCATACATATTACAGTGCAGATTTTCTTTATATCAGAATGAAACGGCGAACGAAGCCCTATGCTCCGAAAAGGTGGTTTCAGTACAAAATACAGCAATTATATTCCTTTCAAATTTCTTGGCAAGCAATGTGTTTGTGAACATGAACGCAAAATACGGCATACCTCTTGGAGATATACCGTATTCTTGTAAAACTTTCCTTTAGAGCAACACTCTCAAGGCAGTCAATTTTATTTCAGAAAGCATCAGCGTTCCGGCAAGAACACTCTTTCCAACGCCTCGGCCACGGTTTCTTCGATCTCACCGTATGTAACGTTCAGTACGACGGAAAGCTCGCAGTAAAGGCAGTTTTTTGCCATTCTTTCGTAATCTCCGTCGGTCTCGGAAAATCTTCTGCCGTTTTTCTTATACTCTATGCGGCGGCGGTATATTTCCTTTATCACTGAAACGTACGCCTCGGGCGAGCAGCTTGCAAGCGCGGCTTTATAGGATTCCTTACGTCCCTTTTCTGCATCAATTATGAGCGGACTGATATATGCTATCGACTCAAGCAGAATTTTTGCCTGAGTTACTGACATAAGATGTCTCATATTCACTTTTAGGTTGTCAACGGGAGAATAGACCATTGAGCTATCGTTATTTCTTATAGGCTTGAGTACATAATACAATCGGTTAATATCCAAGGTATCGAATGGGGCGTGGCATATATCCACTATTTCGCATACGCCTGTAGATCCGTATACGATAGTCTCGCCTACGCTGAAGCGTAAATTATTCATAGAAGGCTCCTTTTCTTAAATCGACAATCATTTTACGCAGAAACGCCAATAAATAATAGATCAATTACGGGCATCCGGCATCTCACGTCTTATTGCCGTATGTCAACAAAGTTTATAACTATTACATATTAATTATACCTTTTAATTTCCGGTTTGTCAACCGAAAATTTCATTCTGTGGCGGATTACTTTTTTCTTTTTTCTGTGAATGTTTTAATCATCTTTTTTTGCGTTTTGCACTTGACAAAACAGTGGGTATATGGTATACTTACTGTGTATGAATAATCAAACGCAATGATGGGGAGTAGTACGGCAAGTTGAGCCTGCAGAGAGCGGACGGGTGGTGTGAGTCCGCGGTGATATTGTCCGAAGTCGTCCCGGAGCGGTGGGAGTGAAGCCGAGTAGCTTTCAACGGTTCTCCACGTTACGGAGTCAGAGTGTGCAAGTCTTGTCTTGCAAAATCAGGTGGTACCGCGTTTTTTCGTCCTGTTGTTGCAGGGCGTTTTATTTTTTCAGAGTAAAATTTGTTTATATAAAAAGAAAGGATTGCAATTATGATTAACGGTCACGAATTGCCAAAAACATATTCTCCCTCCGAATTTGAGGACAGAATATATCAGTTCTGGTGTGATAACGGTTATTTCACGCCCGATAAGGAAGATACAAGGCCTACCTTCTCTATCGTTATTCCACCTCCCAATGTAACGGGACAGCTTCATATGGGTCACGCGCTTGACCAGACGCTTCAGGACATACTTGTCAGATACAAGAGGATGCAGGGCTTCAACACGTTGTGGGTTCCCGGCACTGACCATGCAGGAATTGCTACGCAGATAAAGGTTGAGGAGAACCTCAGAGTGAACGAAGGTCTTACAAGATACGATCTCGGACGTGAGGCGTTTCTTGAGAGGGTATGGGATTGGAAGCACAAATACGGAAGCCGTATTATAAGTCAGCTCAAAAAGCTCGGATCGTCATGTGACTGGACGAGAGAGAGATTTACTATGGACGAGGGCTGCTCCAAGGCGGTTCGTGAGGTTTTCGTAAATCTTTACAACAAGGGACTTATTTACAGAGGTCACAGAATAATCAACTGGTGTCCTAACTGTACGACGGCGCTTTCTGATGCCGAGGTTGAATACAAGGATATGCCCGGTCATTTCTGGCACATACGCTATCCTGTAAAAGGCAGTGACGAGTACGTTGAGGTTGCTACGACGCGACCTGAGACGATGTTCGGAGATACGGCGGTTGCGGTCAACCCCGAGGACGAGAGCAAGAAGCATCTTATAGGCAAGACGCTCATTCTTCCGATGGTCGGCAGAGAAATTCCCGTAATTGCAGACGAGTATGTTGAGATAGGATTTGGTACGGGATGCGTTAAGATAACTCCCGCGCATGACCCCAACGACTTTTTAGTAGGTCAGAGACACGGACTTGAGCAGATCAAGGTAATGAATGACGATGCCACGATGAACGCTTACGCGGGAAAATACGAGGGTATGGACAGATACGAATGCCGTAAGGCGTTGGTAGCGGATCTTGAGGCTGAGGGGTATCTCGTCAAGACAGTTGCTCACGATCACAACGTCGGAGTTTGCTACAGATGCGGCACGACCGTTGAGCCTATTACAAGCGACCAGTGGTTTGTTAAGATGAAGCCCCTGGCGGCACCTGCTATTGATGCGGTACGCGACGGCTCTATTAAGTTTGTTCCCGAAAGATTTAGCAAAAACTATTTCAACTGGATGGAAAACATTCTTGATTGGTGCATTTCACGTCAGCTTTGGTGGGGACACAGAATACCTGCGTTTTACTGTGATGCTTGCGGCAAGATGACGGTTTCCAAAGAAGACATTACGGTATGTCCCGATTGCGGTGCGCCCGTTCACCAGGACAGTGACGTGCTTGACACCTGGTTCTCATCGGCACTCTGGCCCTTCTCTACTCTCGGTTGGCCTGAGAGCACGGAGGATCTCAAGAAATACTATCCTACGAGCGTACTTGTAACGGGTTACGATATAATCACCTTCTGGGTATCGAGAATGATATTCTCAGGACTTGAGCATATGGGTGAGAAGCCCTTCTCTACCGTTTTCATTCACGGACTTGTACGCGATGCTCAGGGCAGAAAGATGTCCAAGTCGCTTGGAAACGGAATTGATCCGCTTGAGATCATTGAAAAATACGGTGCGGACGCGCTCAGATATGCGCTTGCAACAGGCAACTCCCCCGGAAACGATATGCGTTTCTCGGATGAGAAGATCGAGGCGGCAAGAAACTTTGCAAACAAGCTCTGGAATGCGTCAAGATTTGTTCGTATGAACCTTACGATAGACACAGTTACGCTTCCCGAGGCTGACAAGCTGGCTCTTGAGGACAAGTGGATACTTTCAAGGCTCAACGCTTTGACGGCGTCCGTTGTTTCGTCACTTGACCGTTTTGAGGTCGGAGTTGCTCTGTCTGCAATCTATGACTTCACCTGGGATATTTTCTGTGACTGGTACATTGAGCTTGCAAAGACGAGACTCAACGAAAAGGACACGGAGGCAAACCTTATTTGCCAGAATGTAATTTCTTACGTTCTTGACAGCATTCTGAAGCTTCTCCATCCGTTTATGCCGTTCATTACCGAAGAGATATATCAGTCCCTGCCCCACACCTGTGAGAGCATTATGATCACTGAATATCCGAAGTATGATTCTTCAATGGACTTCGAGGCAGAGGCAACCGAGATGGGACGTATCATTGACGCTATCAAGGCGATCAGAGCGTGCAGAAGTGAGATGAACGTAGTTCCCTCACGAAAGGCGAAGGTATACGTTGCGACCAAGCACACGGGTGCGTTCAACGAGCAGACGGCGGTATTCTTCCTGCGTCTTGCATCGGCATCCGAGGTGATCGTTGCCGAGAGCTTTGACGAGAGTGAGGTCAGCGCGGACAATTCGCTTCAGATCATTACGGATTCCGCTACGATATTCCTTCCTTTGTCAGATATAATCGATTATGAGAAGGAAAGAGCCCGTCTGACGGCAGAAAAGAAGAAGCTTGAGGGCGAGATCGAGCGTCTTGAGAAAAAGCTTTCAAACGCAGGATTCGTTGCGAAGGCGCCCGAGGCGGTTGTAAACGGTGAAAAGCAGAAGCTTGCAAAATACCGTGAAAACCTTGCGGGTGTTGAGGCGGCTCTTGCAAAGCTTGGTTAAAAACAAGGTAAGCGGCTGATGCCGTTTGAGGCTCGATTTATAAGAGTCATAAATCAAGGGGGGCCGCATGAGCCCCCTTTTGAATACGGAGGAATGCGTATGGCACGGGTAGCAATAAGAGGGTGCGAGGATTACGAATACGGTGCGGTCAAGGAGGCACTGGGCGGTGCGTTGGCGGCGATCGGTGGGCTTGAGCAGATAAAGGACGGTTCAAAAGTTATTATCAAGGCAAATCTTGTCAGTATGGCAAAGCCTGATGATGCGGTCACGACGCACCCTGCCCTGCTCTGCGCTCTCGTGGAGCTTCTGAAAGAAAAGCACTGTACGGTCATTATTGGTGATTCACCGGGTGGACTTTACAATGCCGCGCATCTTGATCGCGTTTATTCTGCCACGGGGATGAAGGACGCAGTTGCAAAGGGTGCTGAGCTTAACCGTGATTTTTCGCACGCTGAGACAAGGTTTGACGGTGCGGCGGTGGCGAAGGTATTTGAATACACCTCGTATCTTGACGGGGCTGATCACATAATCAATTTCTGCAAGCTCAAGACTCACGGAATGATGGCGATGTCCTGTGCGGTGAAGAATATGTTTGGAGTTGTTCCGGGGGTATTCAAGCCTGAGTATCATTACAAGTACCCGAATTATGAGGATTTTGCCAATATGCTCATAGACCTTAACGAGTATTTCAAGCCGTCGCTTTGCATAGTTGATGCGGTGGTTGGAATGGAAGGCAACGGTCCGACGATGGGAGAGCCGCGAAGGATCGGTGCTCTTCTTGCGTCGCGCGACCCGTACGCGCTTGACGTTTGCTGCGCGCATCTTATAGGTCTTAAGAGCGAGGACGTTCCCACCGTGGTGGAGTCGCACAGGCGCGGTCTTACCCCGATGAACGTTTCTGAAATCGACGTAGACGGAGACGTTGAGAGGTTTGTAGTTCCGGACTACAAGATACTTCCCACCAAGAGCAGTCTGCAGTTTGGTAAGGGGAGCAACAAGTTTCTGAATTTTATCTCTCCCATTGCAGACAGGTGCTTGCGGTCGCGTCCGATACTCAAGGAGGACGTTTGTATTGGGTGCGGAAAATGTGCGTCCATTTGTCCTGCGAAGGCTATTACGATGAAGTCCTCCAAGGCAAACCAAAAGGGGCTTGCTCCGCGTATTAAGAAAAGTGTTTGTATTTCCTGCTTTTGCTGTCAGGAATTTTGTCCTGTGGGAGCATTAAAGGTACACAGACCGATAATTGCGCGGATAATAAATCGCACGAGCCGAGCCAAAAAAAGCAAGGAATAGGTGTATTTTGTATGATACGGTCATTTTATGCGGACTTTTATGCTTGACAAAATTGAAGATGTATGATATAATTTACTCTGCATCTTAAAGAAAGGAGAATTCTTATGGCTCAGAAGACGGGCGGCAAGATAATTGCGCAGAACCGAAAGGCATATCACGAATATTTTGTGCTTGAAAAGTTTGAGGCGGGAATTGCTCTTTTCGGCACGGAGGTCAAGAGTCTGAGAGGCGGTGCAGTCAATCTGAAGGATGCGTACTGCTCCATCAAGAACGGTGAGCTTTTCGTGATAGGAATGCATGTAAGTCCCTATGAAAAGGGCAACATTTTCAACCGTGATCCATTGAGGGTGCGCAAGTTGCTTATGCACAAAAAGGAGATCGTACGGCTTCACGCGAAGGTAAGTCAGGAGGGGCTTACGCTCATCCCTCTTTCGCTTTACTTCTCCGGCTCACACGTCAAGGTGGAGCTTGGACTTTGCCGAGGCAAGAAGCTTTATGACAAGCGTGACAGTGATGCAAAGCGGAGTGCCGAGCGTGAAATGGATCGACACCGCAAGGATTAAAGCCTTTACGGGGGCGTAAAGGTTTCGACGGGGATTCTGAGGTATGGTAAGCGAGTAAAGCTGAGTAATCTTTTCAACTGCTCACCTTAAAATTTAAATGCAGACAACAATGTTGCAATTGCCGCGTAAGCGGTGACGTTGCCATAAGGCAACCCGTTCCTCCGGGGAGTATCGCGGCCCCGGACTGAGCGTCACACAGCGATGCACGTGCATGGGTGGTTATCCTTTGAGCCCATCACGCAGAAAAAGGATACTCAAGTCCTGAGCCTGACCTTCGGCGCGGGACGAGGGGAATTTTAAATGAAGGTCTACACTCGTAGAAAGCTATATCAAGGGGTTTTCGGACAGGGGTTCGACTCCCCTCGCCTCCATCTGAAAAAAGCGCATCTGCGTTGCAGATGCGCTTTTTTCAACGAAATAAATCCCTTGCGGGATTTGTGAAATGCACTGCGTGCGTGAAATACGCTCCGCGTGTGAAATGCGCTGCGGCGCGTTAGGGGATTTATTTCATTTCACATTGCGACCGAAGGGAGCAATATTTCACAATTCACGAAGTGAATTATTTCACATTCGGCGTGAGCCGAATATTTCACTTGAAACACTATCGCTTTTATGATATAATAAACTCATCGATAAATAAGAATTTGACGAGGTACTTGTATGAATACAACGCCGAAAGAAAACGAAATTAAATATATACGCGAAGCCCTTAATCAGTTCAACAAAGAAATCGTTGGAGATGACGGTCACACACCTCTCAATATTATTGAGTATGACGAAAACGGCAATATTATAGGCGGTATTCTCGGCGGTACTTATTGGGGTTGGATGTATGTGGATATTTTATGGGTACACGAAAACCACCGCAAAAAAGGCGTTGGATCTAATCTCTTACATAAAGCCGAGGAAGAAGCTCTTCGTAGAGGGTGTCACCATGCCCACCTTGACACAATGAGTTGGCAAGCTCCCGATTTTTATAAGAAACACGGTTATTCGGTGATTGGTATTCTTCCCGACATTCCAAGTGGAAATTTAAAATATCTGCTTATGAAAGCATTACAAGACTGACAAATTTCAATTTGTCGAGTAGTTAATAGAGCAAAATCACACACCTTTTTACTGTTCTTACCTACATTTACACACCTTTTTATTACTATTTCGCAACAAAAAACGCACTTTTGTCTTGCGACAAAGGTGCGTTTTTTGAATGATGTTTGCAAAAGTTCGCAAAGCGAACTTTATGGCAAATGATGCAGGGCGTTGCCCTATGATGAAAGGCGCGCAAGCGCGCCTAATGATGTTTGCCTTCGGCAAATGGTGATTTCGCCGAAGGCGAAATCCGGCTTCGCCCAATGATGACGGCTACGCCTAATGATGCGTGGCTTCGCCACATTTTATGGCAAACATCGCATCATTGCGGAACGACGTGGAGCAACATCATTTTGAGCGAAGCGAAAAACATCATATCGCCGCAAGGCGATGCATCATTTGAAGACATACAAGGCTTACGCCTTGATTTATTTGCGATTGTGTGGTATAATAAACCAAAGACGGGAGGTGGCGATATTGAAACGTGAAGATGCCTTTTATTATATGAATTTGATATTGCTTGGCTTTTCTGACGGCTATGACGATTGGTTGAATTATTATTTAGAAATAGAATCTCCATTGAGTGATATTGTATTAGAACTTTCTCTGTGTGGCTCTGATGTAAACAAAACAATTTCCTTATTACACAACTACTGCGCCGAACAGAATTTTGACAAGGCGGTTTCACACGATAAATTAAGATTGTTCTTCAAAAATGCCTATTACTCAAATCGGATGAGTAAAGATGAAGTGTTATCCACTATGTACCGTTTGTCTCTCAACGTTGGAGATCCCGGTGATTTTGACATTAAATTATGGGGAAGCATGTACTATCTCGATTATTACTACGGCTTGGCTTTAGATGGTATAATCCCGATGGAAAATTTTGATTTTGCATTTTTCTCATACCTTGATAATGGAACGCCGCTCGATTCGGATCTTATTTGGAGGAAGAGCACGAAAAAGAAGCCGTCATTGTTTGATAAAATCAAAAGCATTTTAAAAAGGCAGTCATAAGCGGGCGACTTTTGTTCGATTTTATCTTATTTTTGACCTTTACGCTTGATTATTCGTATTGAAATTCTTCGCCGAGAGCGACCAAACGGTTACTCTCGGCATTATTTATTCATTCTTAATAAACGGCGTTTTTCTAATATGTGATTGCAAACTATAAGCTCCCTTATAGCCAATCTCTCTTGTCATCAACAGTACGGCAAGCAATTTGTGGCTCGGTCGAGAATAATACAGAACACGTTTTTCACCGTTAATTGTAAGCTCCTGTTTCCTTATTAGCTTTAGCGTCAACAGATCATCTATTACCGCATTGATCTGATCACTTGCAATCTCGCAATCTCGCTGGAGTACTGCGCTTTCAAAAACATAATTCTCCGTTTTATGATACAAATAGATCAAAGCATTCATTGTATCCGTATGAGATAGCGCCGCAAAGATTTTTTGCAGATCGTCCTTATCATTCAGAAAATATCCGTATCCCTCTGACGGTTGTGGAAACACGGAGAAGAAAGGCTCTTTTCCGTTAGAAACGACGGTAAATCCGTTATCGTCAAGAATGTAGGATGCGTTTTTCTGATTCTTGATTTCATTGGGATCATACTTCTTTTCAATTTCCGTACGACAGTTAAACAAGCCGCGCTGGATCTGCCAACCGATATCACGCGCAATGTTGAATCGTTCTTTTGCATCGGTCTTTCGAAGCAATTTTATAATTCTGCCCGAAATATCTGACATAGAGATATAATCGTTTTCGAAAAGCTCGTCAAGAGATACCTCAAGCTCCCTTGCAAGTGGAACAAGAAGTGCCCCGTCGGGGTAGGTTTCGCTTGTTTCCCATTTTGACACTGCTTGTGCGGACACGCCAAGTCTTGCGGCAAGCTGCTCTTGCGTCAGATTCTTTTCAAGGCGTAGTCTTTTGATATTACCCGATAAACTCATTTTATTTACCTCCAATCATTTTGCATCTTCCGTTAAAGTTGTAATCATAGGACTTTCTACCGCACATTTTTTCGAACGCTAAAGAAATAAGAGACAGAATGATGCCATCTCCGAAGCACTCGTAAACCTTGATTATGCCTTCAGAAAGATGTGCCGTTACACTGTGGCAATCTCCCACAGAGCAGAATTCATTGAGGATTTCTGTAACGCGCGCTTCCTTTACTCCCGTATTTTCGGCGATATAGTCTGCCGTAAAGCTTTCGGAACAGCTTGTGGAATGGACATAGTAAAGAACGGCAAGTGTATCTTCATCCGATAGGAATTTGAACATTTTTACAATTTCTTTTTGTTTTGTCGGATCCCTCATCCATGCAAAATTCGATTTATTTCGAAGCATCATTACTGCCAGGTTCACATTTTCAGAGCTTGCAGTGAACTCAAAAAACTCATGGAGCGATATGTTGGAGCGGTAAAAATGCGATATTTCAGTTGGAAAGACATTTTCCGTGTCATAAGCACCGTCATTGTATTCACATACCGTTCCATACATTGCAGGCACGAGTGCTTTCACCGTTTCAAATGCTTTCAGCACAGATTGACGGCGGTCAAGCCCTTTGAAAGAAGAGCAAATTTCCTCTTCTGTGCTTTGTTTTTTGTCCTCGGAAAGTCCGAGAAGCGTGTCGGTAGTGACACCGTAATACCTTGAAAGCTCAACAAGCATTGAAAGATCCGGTGTCGAGGCACCGTTCTCCCATTTGGAGACAGTTTTATTTGAAACAGACAGTGCTTGAGCCACATCCTCCTGCGTTACTCCCTTTGAAGTGCGGAGCTGCACCAATTTTTCTGCAATTTTACATTCGTACATATTTTTCACCTTTCGAAATAATTCAAGTTCCGGAGCTTGTGACTATATTATACACGAAACCTTCGGTAGAGTCAACAGAGCGATATTTTATTATTTCTCCGAAACGGAGATTTATCATAGCGTTGGCAAACGGTGGTTGAAATAACAAATTGTAAAAATGGGCGCAAGCATTCAAAGTAGAAATGCATTGACAGTGCAAGGAAGCTGCTTGATTTATATCTTAACGTGTGATATAATAAAGGCAGAAAAGCAAAAACTCAGTGCATATTTCTGCTCTACCGTTGGTTTACATCTCCCTACTAAACCGGCGGTGGGTGTACTTTAGTTATAATATCGGTTATAATGTATGTGAAAGGAGGACGATATGGACCAGATCAAGATAGGAAAATTTATTGCCGAGTGCAGAAAAAAGGTTAATTTAACCCAGATGCAGTTGGCGGAAAAGCTTGGTATCACCGACAAAGCAGTATCCAAGTGGGAACGTGGCATTGCGATGCCCGATTCTGCGATCATGCTTGAGTTGTGTGATATACTGAACATCAATGTAAACGATTTATTATGTGGGGAGGTAGTTACTATGGACAATTACAAAAAAGAACTTGAAAACAATTTGCTTGAGATGATCAAGCAAAAGGAAGAGGCGGACAGGAGATTGTTGGCCGCAGAAGTATTTATAGGCATTACGGCAACGGTGATTCTTTTGGCCTTGATATTTATTGCCGCTTTTGTTCAGATGGAAAATTGGATGAGATTTTCTCTTGTAGCCCTTGGTTTTGTCTTATTTCTGGCAGGTTGCTTCTATGCAGTACGCATTGAGCAGGTAGCAGGATATTATCAATGCAAAAAATGCGGACATAGATATGTACCGACATACAAGGCGGTAAATTTAGCTATGCATATGGGCAGAACAAGGTATATGCGTTGCCCCAAATGCGGTAAAAAGT
This sequence comes from Clostridia bacterium, assembly GCA_017504205.1. Lineage (GTDB taxonomy): Bacteria > Bacillota > Clostridia > Oscillospirales > CAG-272 > HGM12650. The sequence continues at coordinate 128,368 of JAFVRO010000019.1, forward strand.
CCTGGCAGAAAAAGGTGATAAGCAAGGAATAAAACACAATCGAACTGAGTGCAAGGTGTGATTAATTCGCAATTACACCGCGTACGTATCTTCCGGTGTTATTTAACAAACAGAGCCACTGATTCTATCGGTGGCTTTTTGTGTTTAAAGATAATTTTGTGGGGCAATGATCTGAAAACTTCAAGAGGGGTATTGACAAAAGCAATACTTCGTGATATGATATATAACGTAAGGAGTGGTATTGTATGGATATTCAATTAAAGCGTGGGTTGCTCGACGTATGCGTATTAGCCGCGATCAAGGACGGTGATTCCTACGGATACAAGATCATTAAGGATATGAAGCCATACGTTGAGATGTCGGAATCTACCCTATATACGATTTTAAAACGTCTGGAGCTTTCCGGAATGCTGACTGTACGCGCAGCAGAGCATGGAGGAAGGCTACGGAAGTATTATCAGATCACCGACGTGGGGCTTGGACGCATAGAGAGCTTTAAGGAAGAGTGGCGCGAGGTGATGTGCATTTATCAATTTGTAACGAAGGAGGATAACTTACAGTGACAAAGCAGGATTTTATTGCTGAGCTGCGCGCAAGGCTTTCCGGACTGCCGAGGCGTGATATTGAGGAACGCATTGATTTTTACATTGAAATGATAGATGACCGTATGGAAGACGGGCAGACGGAGGAGGAAGCGGTTGCAGGCATTGGCACGCTTGATGAGATATCCTCGCAGATCATATCGGATATTCCCTTTTTAAAGATTGCGAAGGAAAAGGTTAAGTCAAAACGGAGGTTAAGAGTGTGGGAGGTTGTGCTTTTGGCACTTGGCTCACCTATATGGCTTTCGTTGGGAATTGCGGCGGTTGCGGTGATTCTTTCGGTTTACGTCGTTTTATGGTCAGCGATAATTTCGTTATGGGCTATATTTGCGTCCCTTGTTGCGTGTGCTTTGGGCGGTACGGTAGCAGGAGTATTATTTGCGGTTATGGGAAACGCTTTACCTGGTATTGCTACGGTAGGAGCAGGGATTTTCTGTACCGGGGCTTCTATCTTCTTCTTTTTTTGCTGCAAGGTGGCAACCAAAGGAATTATTCGGCTTACGGGCATAATCGCTTTGAGCATTAAGAAATGCTTTATCAGAAAGGAGGGCGCGTAATGAGTAAAACGGCGAAGGCTTGGGTAATAGTTGCGACAGCCTTGACGGTTATCGGATGCGCTGTTTTTGTCACAGTGATGGCAATTCTGAAGTGGGATTTTACTGCTTTGTCAACGGGCAAATATGTCACAAACGAGCATGAGATCGCGGAGGCTTTTCAATCCATCTCAGTAAATACGGATACTGCCGACATTGAGTTCCTTCCCTCTTCAGATTCAAAATGTACGGTCGTTTGCCATGAGCAAGAAAAGGTATATCATAAGGTTACGGTAGTGGATGGCGTGCTTAAAATAGAACTTAACGATACGCGGGCGTGGTATGAGTACATCGGAATCGGTTTTGAAAATTCCAAGATAACAGTTTACATTCCCGAGGGTAAATACGGCTTTCTCAAGGTAGACGATAGCACGGGGGACGTTAAAGTTCCCGACTGTTTTGAGTTTGAGGGCATTGATATTGCAGTCAGTACGGGGGATGTTTTCTGCGCCGCAGCTGCAAGTGGAGCTATTAATATTTCTGCTTACACCGGGGATATTCATGTTGACGGTATATCTGCAGGCGCGCTTGAGATTTCCGTTTCAACGGGCATGGTGAACACTTCGAAGGTTATCTGTGGCGGTAAAACGGAGATCAATGTCTCAACGGGCAAGGTATATCTTGAGAATGTTTCGTGTGAAGAATTCAGTTCTCACGGAAGCACGGGAGATATATTTCTGAAAAACGTTATTGTCGAAAAAAAGATTACTATTGAAAGAAGCACAGGCGACGTAAGCCTTGACATCTCGGATGCCGCAGAGATATTTATTGCGACGGACACAGGTGACGTTATTGGGGCTCTACTGACGGACAAGGTATTTGCCACGAATACCGGCACGGGAAGTGTTTCCGTTCCTGACACTGTGTCAGGCGGCAGATGCGAAGTGAGTACAAGCACGGGAGATATAAGGATCACAATAGTAAAAGATTGACGGGCAGCTTTGGCTCGTGTTATATTGGATGTACGGTTAAAAGGGGCTGTCTTAATGAGACAGCCCGTGATGTTTTTTATTTGCAGTTTACTGAAGCTTTTCTGCATCCTGTTCGGCGTAATAAGCTTTTGCGGCTTGGTCAGAGACTTTGACGCGGTCTATCATACCGTCCTCGTGGATGTCGGAGTAGAGGAAGTTCATCACCTCGACGCGATCTTCCCTTTTCGTGCCGTCCGTCTGCTTAGGATATTCGAGGACGAGGTCAAGGACATAGAATTTCACGCCTGCATCATCGAATATTTTTTTGACGTCGAAAATTATATCGGCAAGTCTTTCGTAGGACACGGTTTCGTCCTCAAGGTAGACCGTTAGCTTTCCTGCTTCTGCGCCGAGCTCGGAGGCGTTATAAAAGCCGTCGAGAACAAGGCTATTGGTGACTATCGCATATTCGGGAACGGAGGGATCGTTTTTATATTGCTCGGGAATAAATTCAAGATCACCATAGCCTATATGCTCGTTATAGGGGAAGGATGGGCTATCAAGCACGGCGTCGACTGCGTTTCTGTAATCTCTGCTTATTCTGTCGGCGGTATTCCATCTGTTTACAACTCTGTCCTCGTAATAGTCGTGTATCAGTTCACCGTCAAGAGATATTGCAAGGGTGAAGCTACTGTCAACACTGCTCGGTGAGGTTATATATGCGTGATAATAGCCGTGCTTGAAGCTGAAGATCACTTCTTCTATCACGAAGTCACTATTTGAATAATGCTCCGCCAGGTGATTTTTGGCGGTATTGGTAGCCACAAGTTTTGATATTGGGTTGCCCACAAGGGAGTTAGCAAAGAGTATGATCCCGACGGTGAGTGCCAGGGCTACAGCAAGAGCGGATATTCTTAGTATTCTTTTTTTCATTTCTTCTCCTCACTTCTGAATGCAAAATGTAAGAGCCCGGCGATTGATGTTCCAATATTGATATAACGTTCGTTTCCATAAAAATCGTGATGATCGCCTTTACCCTTTCCGCCTTTCTAATAGTCAAAAAAGTATAGGCTGTTTCCGTGTTTATCATCTACACCGCAGTAGGAAAAGATCGTTTTAGATACTTCTGCTATCTTTTCGCGCAATTCGATTTCGTTCATCCGCTCACCTCCTTATTTGTTTTTAGAAGCTTCTGCCTTAATAGTGAAAAAAATGATTTGGTTAATCTTTTTTCAAAAATATTATATCTTAAATTTGTGAATATGTCTACAACAAAAAATTGAGAGTTCAGGGGTTGACAGATTGACTTTTATGTGATATAATAACAGATGTTATATAACGATTGTTATTATAAGGGGGATACATATGGCACCTAAAAACAAGGTACGGAGGGAGGAGATTGTAGTGGCGGCCCTTGAGCTTATAAGAGACAAGGGGGCAGAGGCGCTTAATGCAAGAGATCTTGCTGCGGCACTCGGATGTTCTACTCAACCGATCTTCTCAAACTTTGCGTCGATGGACGAGATACGCGCACATGTTATCGCGGCGGCAACGGAGCTTTACGGCAGTTATATCAGGGACGGTATTGCGAGTGAAAAATATCCGCCGTACAAGGCAAGCGGAATGGCGTACATTGAATTTGCAAGTCGAGAAAAGGAGCTTTTCAAGCTTCTGTTTATGAGAGACCGAACAGCTGAGGACAAATCTCCCACGGGAGATTTTGACAGCATCGTTGACATTATCGTTAAGAACACGGGCTTTGACCGCGAAACTGCGACCTTTTTTCACCTTGAGATGTGGGTGAGCGTTCACGGGATAGCGGTCATGATGGCTACGAACTATCTTGAGCTTGGCATGGAGACGGTCAGCGAGATGCTATCGGATATTTATATTGGTTTGCGCTCAAGATATGAGAGGAAGTGAGGCGTATATGGAGAATATAATTGTTACCAACGGACTTGGGAAAAGCTACGGAGACATTGAGGCGGTAAAAAGTCTTGATCTTTGTGTCAGGCGTGGCGAGATCTTTTCCCTTTTAGGCCTCAACGGTGCGGGAAAGACGACGGCAATCAAGCTTTTGTCGGGTCTTACGCGACCGAGCCGCGGCAGTGCCACGGTCTGTGGTTTTGACGTTGAAAGGCAGACCGACAAGGTAAAGGCGTGCATTGCAGTCTCGCCGCAGGAATCCGCTATCGCGCACAAGCTGACAGTCTGCGAAAACCTTGAGCTTATCTGCGGCATTCACGGATTTTCAAAAGCTTTGACCAATGAACGTGTGCGGATGCTTACGGAGGCGTTTGAGCTTGACGGTATCGTTAAGAAAAGGGCGGGAACGCTTTCGGGCGGATGGCAGAGGCGGCTCAGTCTTGCCATGGCTCTCATCAGTGAGCCAAAAATATTATTTCTCGACGAGCCGACGCTTGGTCTTGACGTTATTGCGCGTCAGGAGCTTTGGGAGCTTATAAGGGCTTTAAAGTGCAAGATGACGGTGCTTCTCACCACGCATTATATGGAGGAGGCAGAGGCTCTGTCCGACAGGATCGGCATTATGAAGAACGGATCTCTGCTCGTTTGTGACACGCCCGACGGGATAAAGAGAAGCACCGGAACGGAGCGCGTTGAGGATGCGTTTGTAAAGCTTGTAAGGGAGGTACGGAAATGAGGCTATTGGCACTTACGAAGCGAAACGTCAAGGAGATCATCCGCGATCCCCTGACAGTTATATTTGGATTGGGATTTCCTATCGTACTTATCTTGCTATTGAGCGCGATACAGGCGAATGTTCCTGTAAGCCTTTTTGAGATTGAAAGTCTTGCACCCGGTATTGCGGTGTTTGGGTTATCCTTTCTGACATTATTTTCGGCTTTGATCATCTCGAAGGACAGGGGCAGTGCGCTATTGTTGAGGCTATACACCGCGCCGCTTCGTCCGTGGGAATTTATTTTGAGCTATACTCTGCCGCTTATTCCGATCGCCTTACTTCAAAGTGCAATATGCTTTGTCGTTGCGACAATCCTCGGACTTGACGTAAATGTGCGCCTGTTATTGGCTTTACTTATGATCGTGCCAATCGCGTTGTTATACGTTGGTATGGGGTTATTATTCGGAAGCATACTGAACGACAAGCAAGTGGGGGGCGTTTGCGGTGCACTTCTTACCAATCTTTCGGCGTGGCTTTCGGGTATCTGGTTTGATCTTGAGCTTGTCGGTGGGGCGTTCAAGGCGATAGCACACGCACTTCCCTTCTATCACGCGGTCGAGCTTGAGCGTGCGGCGGTTTCCGGCGAGCTTGGCGGTATGATTGACCATTTACTATGGGTATTGGGCTATGCAGTTGCGATACTTACGCTTGCGGTCATAATGTTTTTAAGACAGATGAAAAAGCAATAAAAATTTCGAGGATATGTCAAATATACTTGACATATCCTTTTTGTTATGCTATAATAAAGAAAAAATGTCAAATATAATTGACAGGAGTTACTATATGATAAATGAACGGATGAAAGAGGCGCGTGCAGAGCTGGGACTTTCGCAGGCGGAGCTTGCGCGTCGTGTGGGCGTATCGCGCCAGACTGTGAATATGATAGAAAACGGTGACTACAACCCGACGGTCACGCTTTGCATCAAAATTTGTCGGGTACTCGAGCGCACACTTGATGAGTTATTTTGGGAGGACGATACTAATGGAAAATAGATACTTTAACGATGAAAGGATAAACCGTGAGAGCGGCAAAATTTACAGGTTTGGGATTTTGCTTGCCACTTTGTTTGCGGCAATATACGGTGCCATTCGCGCATTCTATCTTTTTAATATCGACGAGTTGAAGATAAAGTATTTGCTAACTGAAGGCTTCACCGCTATTTTCGGCATTTTTATACTATTGATCGGGTTTATACGGTTTCCGCGTCTTACCGACGAGCGCATTGCGTTTGAACGGGAAAGATACTATCTCGGAGGCGGCAAGGTGTTTTTGGTTGGGATACTTAGTGGGTATGCTTTATCCATTCCGTATTCCTTTGAAAAGAGTTTTCCCGACCTGCCTGTAAACCATATAATAATCATACTCGAGGTATTTGCGTATTTATATTTCTTCTACTGCTTTAAAAGCCGTGAAATATACTTTAATTACAGTTTTATTGATCTCAAGGCTTCACAATATGCTCTGACGGTATTAAAAAACATCGGTATTCTTGCCGCGGTGCTAACAGTTCCCTTTTTAATATCCGCTTGCATTGAGATAGTACTGCACGGATCGGTTAGCGGAGTATTGAGTATTCTGTTAGGATATGTTTTTTCGGTTATAGGTCTTGGTATTGAATACGGTATCGTCTCGCTCGCAGAAAAGTTGAATTATGACGATTGCCGTCAAGGGCGTCTTAAGCGTGGGAGCTGGATAATACTCGGTTTTTTGGTCGTCGGTTATTTCTGGCTTTGCGTGCTTGACGTGATCTACGCTTATCTTGTTACGCATGATATTTCCGACGTAGGCATCATTATTGCGAGCAACAGATCGCAGAGATTATATTTATGGTACGCCGTTATAGTTCTTATTGGGATTTCGCTTTGCGCGGTGCTTTCTCAAATTCGGAGTAACCGTTCAGGAAGGTGTTTTATTCGCGCGGCATTAATTCTGGCGGTTGTGGCAATATTCTGGCAGTTTACGTCATCAATGCTTTCGGTGCTCGTTCACGGGCATGAAGCAGCTTTGATGCTTCAGGACATTATAATATCCGCTAACAGAATTATCGGTGCGCTATCCGCTTTGTGCTGCCTTGCGCTTGCCATTAGTCTTGTGGGTGCTGTTGGGATAAGTAAGAGCTTGATACTGATAGGTGTGCTTCAGGCAATATCTTTTTTGGTTACTGCCATTTTTGAGGCAAGGTCTGCTTTATTTGCGCTTGAGGTCATCAAGGCGGTTGTCGGCTTTATCTGTCTTATTATAACCTACATAATACTCATAAGGCACAGGGGCTTTGACGTAGGCGCCTTGAGTGAGGCATGATACATCAATTCCTATCGAGCAAATCGCTTACTGTGGCAATCTTATCGTATAGGCAAACGAGCCATCCTGCGCGAGTTTTAGGTGGAATAGGTGTTAAAGGAAACATATGATGAAGTATCATATCCTCTTCTGCATATGTCAGGTCCGGATAACGCTTTCGCGCGTTTTTCAGTGCGACCTTTGGGTGTCTGAGGTTATGTAGACGGCGTGATGTATCTTCTGCATGGCAATCATAAAGAAAATAATCGTGCAGAAGTGCGCCACGCACTACTGTATTCGCTTTTTCAAGCGATCCGTGTTTTTTTAAGTGGAGATAGCACAAATATGCTACCTTCAGTGAGTGGCGGTAGGTTGTTGTATTTATATGGTGCTTATAGCTTTTCAGCTTATAGTATTCGCAATTTTCAGTTATCCTTTTTGCAATCTCAAAAAATTCTCTATCCATCAGAAATCGTCCTCCTTATCCATGCAGTATTATTGTAGCAAAACAATATATACTGATGATTGCGATGCCGTGTACATTTTTTGAACTGATCTATGCAATATATTCCGTATAAGGGGATAGGTAGAGATATAGTAAATATTTGAAAAAAGGGATTGATTATTGTCCGAAAAGGTAGTATAATATAGTTACAAAGGTTGTTAGTCATGGAGGTAGGATATGAATTTCAGAACGACATCGCTTTGCTATCTTGAAAAGGATGGTAAGTATCTGATGTTACACAGAACAAAAAAAGTAAATGATACCAACGAGGACAAATGGATGGGAGTTGGCGGAAGCTTTGAACCACGCGAAAGTCCTGAGGACTGCATGCGCCGAGAGGTATTTGAGGAAACGGGGCTTACTGTAACATCCTGGAAATACTGCGGCATTCTCACGTTTAATTCCGACGTTTGTCCGTGTGAATACATACATCTTTTTAAGTGCCTTGATTGGACGGGTGAAATGATCGAATGCAACGAAGGCGATCTTGAGTGGGTCGACAAGTCTGCTATCCCAACACTCAACATATGGAGAGGAGATCTACTCTTCCTTGAACTGATGGAAAAGGATGTTCCCTTCTTCTCAATGAAACTTGAATATCGTGGAAACGATCTTGTTGCGGCTTGGCTCAACGGTGAGGAATACAAAATTTAACTGAATACAACAAGGGGGCTGTCTCACTTGCGTGATGTGCCCCCTGTCAAGTAGACAGTGAAAAAAACAAAAAGAATTTACAATTGAAAAGATTCTTTCATCTCCCCCTGCTGCGCAGCAGGGGGAGAGTTTCGTCACGCCGCGGCGCGATGGAAC
>JAFVRO010000020.1 GCA_017504205.1 Clostridia bacterium
AAGCAGGCCGCCAAAACGCTGTCCGTCTACCAGCAATACGGCTTTACTTCCCCGGAGCAGTTAGAAGCCGCCGTTGACACCGCCTATCAGAAAATGCGCCAGACCAGCGGCGAACTGAAAGCACTGGAAACGAAGCTGCAAATTCCAATTTGACAAAGGAGTGTGATTGTATGAAGGGTATTAAAATCGGTATCGTTGGCGTTTCGTCAGACTTGAATACATATGGCGGACAGTCTATGAGAGATGCCCGTGAGGTTTTAGCTCGTTGCAAGGATTGGTTGATGTGTATTTTCAAGCCCGAACCGACATATCTGGGCGATGCACTCCCTGTAAGCGGTAACGGAGATTTAACCAATGATAACTGAATCAAATATCTCCATAAGTTCGGAAGGCAGTTTTTCTTGAAATAGAAAAATTTTTCTTTCTTTTCCATAGACCGACAATTTTCGTAATGCAGAACGTGTTATAATGTGTCTGTAAAAGCAGCTTTCAAGGGAAACTGCACCAAAACACAATAATCCACCCGAACGGGCGGTGACGGTAAATCCGCCATCGCCCGTTCGCGCTTTTAGGAAGGAGAAAACCAAATGAGAACCCAAAACAGAATACCGAACAAACCACCTGGCAGAAATCAAAGGAATAGAGCGCTCAGCTTGTAGAAAAAACAAGTTGGGCGCTCCTTTTTTATTTACTCGACAAATAGTGAGGGTATCCGCTTTATAAATACAGAAAACAGCACTATACGATATACAACTATCACATTGAACGAAGGTGAACCAAATGTTAGCAGACAGTGAATCACAGCAGACAGAAACAATGGATAACACAAAGGCGTGGCAGCATAAGCCGACCTAAATGACAGTACATCCCCACCGATACGGCGGCTGTGCTGCCTACGGTTGGAGGATGTGCAATGAATAAAACTAAGTACATAGTCTATCGGCAAACACGATGGACAAGCCACCACCGGACGCACCGAGCGCATCATACACACCGTTCTCATAAGCCGAAAGCAAAGGATGGTCACCACCGGCACTCGGAAAAGCCTCCCGGCTGGCAATCCCAATATTTCCTCTACCGTAACGCCAAATTTGCCCCTGTAAAAACAAGGGGTGAGTTTGGCGTTTCTCATCACGCCCTTTTCCTTTCTGCTCGTCGGCGCAATAGCGGCGTTGGTTGCCGCGATCCTCCCGATCAATCGTTTTGACAAATTCAAAAACGATTGATTGGAGGTAAATTACGGTGAAAAAGTATGCACCGAGAAAGGTATTTATATTAGAAAACGGCGGTTATGTCGAACTGACCTATGAGGAATTCGAGTACCGCAAGGGTTATGATCCGTCCTATGAAAGCAGATTTTTTATTCCCGTGCAGGGATATCTCTTGGAGGTAGACCAAAGGCATTACGAGGACTTCTACCGAGCAAAGGAAAGAGAAAAATATATCCGCAAGCTCAATGCGAAGTACGGGCTACTGTCCATCGATGCCTTTGACAATGAAGATGACAATGGTACTGACTACATACAGGCTGAAACCGAAGATGTCGCTGAAACCGTTGCTCACCTTCTTCTGCTGGACAAGCTCCGTTTAATAATAACTATGCTGAAGAAGGAAGATCAAGACCTTATTCAAGCAATGTTTTATGAAGGACTTACCGAGCGACAGTACGCCGAGAGATGCAGAGTTAATCGCAACGCAGTGCATAAACGCAAGGTAAGAATCTTGGCGCAAATCAAAAAACTTTTAGAAAATTAAAAATTTAGGGTGTGCAGCCCCCTCACTTTTTCCTTTGGACAAGTGAGGGGGCTTTTTCTGTAGGTCTCCGATGTTCCTTGACAAGTTCATAGTACAGCACACCGACCACTTTCCCTCTGCTGTCGGCAAAACCGGCAAGCCACATGAGCGAACGCGCAGGCTTCACCCTTTTTTCTTTTGGAAACGAACCTGTCGCCTTCAGGACTCAGACGGTACGGCGCACCCGTAACGAAGGCGATGACAGGCAGAGGTATTAAAGATACTTGCGTTCAGTCAACAGGTCGAGCGTTGAAGCGGTAGCAGAGCCGTGAGCCGTCGCAACCAATGAGAGCGCCCCGCAGCGATCCTGGGGGTGGTGAGATTCCAGTGAGGTCAAATGCATGACCGGTGGGTGTGTTCCCGTTAGCCGAGGGATGGCGTGGTTCTAATATCGGCATAAGCACAAAACGATTGATACTAAACAATACCAGGCGGTCGTTTTCCCTCAAAAGCATTCGACCGCCTTTTTTACTTATAACGGAGGCCATCAATGAAAAAAGTTAAACGAGGCGAAATCTACTACGCCGATTTAAGTCCCATCATCGGCAGCGAACAGGACGGTATGCGACCTGTACTCGTTCTGCAAAATGACGTGGGAAATAAACACAGCCCTACCACTATCGTGGCGGCGATCACAAGCAGAAAAACAAAAGCAGCTCTGCCAACCCATGTGACCTTCATGGCAGAGTTTATGAAATCGGAATCAATTGTCCTACTCGAACAGATCAGGACCATCGATAAAACAAGACTCGGCGAATGCATCGGTAAGATCGATAAGGACACTATGGGTGCCGTCGATAAAGCAATCATCGTCAGTTTCGGAATCAAATACATGGAGGTGTTACTGTAATGAGCGACAAGAAAGCATTTGCATATTTCCGAGTTGGCAATGCTGAGCAGCTCGGCGAAACAACAGACAATCGGGTGTTCCTATATTGTCGTCAGTCCTATGATGACTCGCACCTTATGAACCAGCAGCAAGAACATCTGCTTCGCCACTGTGCGGATAAAGGATATCAGGCGGCAGGCAGTACGGCCGTCGTAGCCAGCGCCAAAGATGAGAAGGAAAATATGCTCCGCCTTGCGGAACGCCTAAAAAGCGATGGCATCAAAACTATGCTCATCAGCGATCCCTCCCGTATCTCGTTAGATCCCCACGACTTTATTGAGATCGTCTCTGCTTTCCATAAAAACGGAGTAACGATTGAATACCAAGACGGCGATGGGAACACACGAAATCTGTTGGAGGTGTTGGAGCAGCTCCGAACAGCAAACCTCAATCTTGTAGAGCCGGAATGTGATGAGGACGAAGAACAGGATGAGAGTCCTCGCATTCAGATGTAGGAGGTACGAAATGAATACCATTGATAGAAATAACGCTTCCTTCGCCTACAGCGTAGGACTACTGAAAATGCTACTCGAAATGCAGCTCATTACCAAAGAAGAATATAAGAAGATCGTTCGCATCAGCGCAGCTCACTACGACGCGGAAAATATTTGTGTCTGAAAAGCAAATTCTGCGGATAGTCGCTGGACTGTTCCGAACTCTCGTGGTAGTGTTTGTGTTGCCAAACGGCAAACAACACAGCAGGTCAAACCTGCGGAAAGGAGAACAAGA
>JAFVRO010000021.1 GCA_017504205.1 Clostridia bacterium
GGCGAGCAAAAGGTACTGTTTGCAGACCAAAAAGGAGTTGACGGTTATTACGCCGATTGCTTTGAGCCGCAGTCCGTCGTATTGAGAAGCGTGCCTCTTGATGAGTTTGAAAACGATACCGGATACTTTTCCTTTAGTATATACTTGGACAAATCCGGATCTACGGATAATATGAGTGTAGACTTCATCAGCGTTATGCTGATGGATCATCATGATTATACAAAGGTTAACGGCGAACCAAAGTTCGATGAACAGCACACCATACCCTTAGAATACTATTCAGAATACGTCACCGCATACTACAACGAGATCAAAAGTAGTTCTTAATAAATGAACCGCCCCCGAGCCGCATCCGCGGCTCGGGGGCATAAGCTTTCAATAATATTATTTTTTAACCTTTTCAACGCACTTTCCGTAACCGTATTTGCTGAAATACTTGGCATGGTCAGAATCGCGGTGAACGAGTATCTTGAGCTTCTTGACGTCGCATCCGCTCTGCTCAAGTATGTTGCCTGTGAACGTGGTGTACTGCGGTATTGCCAGCTTGGTCAGTGCAGAGCAGCCTGCAAAGCATCTGTTCGATATGTGCGCCGACTCACACGCTCCGCCTATAACGACGGACTCAAGAACGTACATATTGGCAAATGCTTCCAAGTGTATATCAAAGCTCAGCTTTTCCGTTATCTCAACGAAATGTATCCTCTCACAACCCTTAAACGCCTTTTCCTCAATGCGGTGCTCAAAGCCATCTTCTTCACACGGATTCGCGCTCGTCAGATAGATACCGTTCTTGTGCGATATGTAATCCGAATAAGTACCGACGAATTCAAGCGCGCGGCATCCCTCAAACGCGGAAAGTCCGATTACCGAAAGCTTGTCGGAGATGACAGCCTTCTTGAGTGATGAGCAAGAGTAAAATGCGTAACCGCCGATATAGCTTATCTCGGTGTCACTCATATCAATGCTCTCAAGCGTATCACATCCCTTGAAGCAGCTCTCTGCGATCTCAACGATCTTCAGACCGTTGTATTCCTTGGGAAGAATAACGTCCGCCTTTTTGCCCTTGTACTTCTTAAGACAAATACCCGTTGAGTCACCGGGATATTCAGCTTCCAAAACCTCGTAATCAAAAGCCTCGGAGAATGCGTCTGCAGGCTTTTTCTTTGCGGTGCTCTTTGAAGTAACGATGTGAAGCTGACTGCGGAGCGCGGCAAATTCATCTTGCTCCTCCTCACGCTTGCGAGCCTCTTCTGCTTTTCGAGCTTCCTCTGCCTTGCGAGCCTCTTCTGCCTTGCGAGCCTCCTCGGCTTTACGGGCATCCTCCGCCTTGCGAGCCGCCTCTGCCTTGCGGGCATCCTCTGCTTTGCGAGCGGCATCTGCTTTGCGGGCAGCCTCCGCCTTGCGAGCCTCTTCTGCCTTTCGTGCCGCCTCTGCACTCTTTTCACGCTTCTCAATCTCTTCTTTCTCACGGCGCGCACGCTCTGCCTCTTGCTCCGCCTTCTTTTTCTCCGCCTCAAGCTTTGCAATAGTTGCCTCAAGCTCAAGCTCCGCTTTAGTCTTGCCTACAGGCGCAGGCGTAGGAGCCGGTGTTGGAGCAACGGGACGGGGAGCTATATTCTGATTCTGCGTAGCCACGGGAGTGGGCTTTGCAGGCGATACCGTCGTCTTGCCCTTCTTTGCCAATATCATGGACAGAATAAGCATTCCGAGCGCAACGAATACCATGAAAGGACTCATCTCATCGTTGATGTCATATGAGAATCCGCAGATGACTCCAATTATAAGAGCGATCACACGCAGAACTACCGCCGTCGACGATAAGGGCCTGCCGTGGCTCTTGCGGCTTCTCATGGAAGCGATAAAGAGCAGTGAAACGCCAAGGAACACCAGTCCGAGCGATGCCTCACCACCCGTCGCAGGTATAAATATCAGACTGAATACTATCAATAATACTCCAATAACCCGAGTGCCTACGTAGCTCTTTGCTTTTCTGACTGTGGGCGCATTTTTCTTGCCTGCAAGAAGGTTTGCAATCAGCATTACGATACCAACGAGCGGTACGAATAAAAGACAGAGTATAACTACCACCCACGGTATACGAACTTTGTTTGAATTACTCATTTCATCATTTCGACACCCAATACGGTGTCCCTTTCAAATTATTGTGATTGTGTGCTTTGTTGTATCTTTTATTTTTGACGCCTTGCCTCAAATCCCTCAAAGATCTGACCTGACACGCGAGTGTCGCGGGCAAGCTCCTCGTATCTTTCTTTGCTTCGCGTCGTCCATACGAACCTGTAAGGACGGTAGAGTGCAAGACACAGTCGGAGCAGGGGAAGCTTTTCGTGCTTTTCGTTGTAAGCCACGAAGTCGGGGCGCGAGAGCGTGTGCATCATAAACGAATCTCCAAATAGATGCAAGCCAAGGTTTCCGGGATTGGACTCCTTGATATAAGTGTAAAGCTGTCCTCTCACAACGCCGGGACGGTTCTTCTTGAACCACTGAATAAGGAAGGAGTTGAAGGACTCAACGGAATAGCGACCCTTGTACGCATCAAGCACCGGAGCAACCGCAGGACAAAGCGTCTTGTCTCCGATCGCACCCTTCAGTTCAACGAGCAGAGGAACCTTACCGTCAACGAGCGCAAGCACCTCGTCAAAACGTGGAATTTTATACTCCGTACCGTTAAGTCTCAAAGCATCAAGCTCCTCGTCATGAAGCTCACAGAACTTCTTTTCAACACCGCACATTCGTGTAAGCGTATCATCGTGGAAAACGTAAAGCGTTCCGTCGGCAGATTGCCGCACGTCAAGCTCAATTCCGTAGCCCATCTCAATAGCTCTCCTGAACGCCTCAAGTGAGTTTTCGGGCGCGCCCTCTCCGTGGTATCCGCGGTGAGCATAGTTGACTTCAAGTCCCTCCATCGCCTTTTTTCTTCTCGGACGTGTGCCTATCATTATAAGATAAATGGCGCAAAGAAGGACGATTATACAACCGATAGTAATAAGTGCCGGGATCATTTTTCACTCCTTGATCATCAGTCATCTCCGCCTGCGGCGTCAAGAATGACCGTCTTTGCATCAGGCCTTGAGTCACCGTGCTTAACGAAGAACATAGTAACGAATGAAAGAACCACGAACAGAGTACCAAACGCGAAGAATACAAGTCTCATACCGAACAGATCGTAAAGGAATCCCGAAATGATGGGCGCCACGATCTGCGCTGCCATTGAAGCCGTGTAGTAATAACCGGTGTATTTTCCGACTTCGCCGCCTTTTGCAAGCTCAACGACCATCGGGAAGGAGTTTACGTTGATGGTAGCCCAACCGATTCCCGCAAGAATGAATACCGGATACATTACAAGCTCGGGTGAATCAAAGCTGATAAAGTTACCTATGAAGAACGCAGTTGCAAGCATCGTGATACCTGCAAGGATGGATTTTCTTCTGCCTATCTTGGAAGCTATAATACCTACGGGAATATAAGCAACGACTGCCGCCGCCTGCGCTATTATAAGTGTAAGGTTAAAGTCAAAGAAAAGCACGTTGGTTGCATATACGGAATATTTACTTGTAATTGAGTTGTAGCCGATGTACCAGAGTGCAACGGACGCAAGAATAAGAAGGAGTGACTTCATCTCACCCTTTGAAAGCGCTCTGTTACCTTCAGTAACTGCCACAGGCTCCTCGTCAAGACCGAGTCTTTTCGTTTCCGCTTCCATCTCAGCCGCCCATTTTTTCTCCTTGACGGTGGTAAGGAATACGATTAGTCCTAAAATCATGATAGAGCAGACCGCCATAACGTAGCCGGTGTACTTCATATACTTGTTGCCGGAGGTCTTGAATACCATACCGAGCGCAAGTACGATGATACCGCCTGCAGTTCCCATAAGGTTGATGATAGCGTTACCCTTTGAACGAAGAGGCTTGATCGTAACGTCAGGCATAAGCGCAACCGCAGGTGAGCGGAAGGTTGCCATCGAGATAAGGGTTACGAGAAGCACTGCGATGAATCCGACAAGAGGCCAGATGTTGTTGAGCGTGATCTCGAGAGTCTTCTCACGGATACCGTCAAGCTGACCGTTGATCGTTTCTATTGTAGCCTGAATTTGTGCTACAAGCTCTGCGTTGCCCTCCTTACCCGCTGCCTTCAGCGCCTCGTTCGCCTGCTTAAGGGATGCGGCAATTATCTGATACTGATCGCCAAGGCCTGACTCAACAACTGAAGAAAGCTGGTATGCATCGATGAACGTAAGGGATATGAACGCTGTAACAGCCGCAAGTGTACCGATAAGGATAAAAGGCGTTCTTTTTCCGAGCCGGGTCATGACCTTGTCAGAAATAGCACCAAAAATGGGAAGCATAAAGACGGCAAGAATGTTATCCACCGACATTACAACCCCCGAGATCGACTGCGGAAGTCCGAAGTGATTCGTAAGCGCAAGCGGAATGATAGCATCATACGCCTGCCAGAATGCACTGATCAGGAAGAATGCGAAACCAACCAATATGGTTCTTTTGTAATTAAGCTTCATTGTCTGCTCCTTTGCTTTAATGATTTTTCTTTATATAAACATTCAGCTTTTACTGAAATATTTGACGTAAACCTTCAGGACCGCCGCCTGCGTCTTTGAATCGGTGATGTCTCCGTCAAGTATCATATCCTTGACATCCTCAATCGGTATTGCCACCGTGTCGATAAATTCATCCTCGTCGGGATGCGGCTTGCCCTTGACAAGCCCCCTTGCACAGTACATGTGGATCACCTCGTCGCAAAAGCCTGGCGTTGAATAGAGATCCCCGATATATTCAAGACTTGAACAGATGTATCCCGTCTCCTCCTCAAGCTCACGCATCGCAGCCCTTGAATGCTCCTCGTCCCGTAAGTCAAGCTTTCCCGCAGGTATCTCGTATATCATTTTGCCGAACGGATAACGGAATTGCCGCACAAGCACTACCTTTCCGTCGTCCGTCACGGGAACAACGCATACCGCACCGATGTGCCGTACCACCTCACGCACCGCATCCGATCCGTTGGGAAGCCTTATTGCATCGCGGTAAACGTGTATGATCCTTCCGTCGTATATCAGCTCCGAGCCGACCTTGTCCTCGGTAAAGCCCACTGTATTTTCAAGTATTTTAAGATATTCGTCTTTTTTGCTCATTTTTAACCGCCTTTTCCGTCAGTTCTCACGCGCACCCGACATCATTCGTAACTTTTTATTTAATATTATCCGCCGTTTACGCTAACCCCTCTTGAAAAAGAATAAAAAATGTGATAAAATATTATGAAGTAACGTAAAGTCACAGAAGGAGGTAAGCTCAGCATGAAGGAGGCATTCATCCGTACCGCAGCACTTATCGGCGAGAGTGCTGTGGATAAGCTCTCGGAATGCCGCGTCGCAGTGTTCGGCGTCGGTGGCGTCGGAGGATACGTCTGCGAGGCACTTGCCCGAGCCGGTGTCGGTCAGATCGACGTGTTCGACGCGGACACCGTGTCCGTCTCAAATATCAACCGTCAGATTATCGCTCTGCATTCCACCGTGTCAAGGCCCAAGGTCGAGGTGATGCGTGAGCGTATACTTGACATAAATCCCGATTGTAAGGTCAATGCCTATCAGGTGTTCTACCTTCCCGAAAATGCTGATCAATTCGACCTGTCCTGCTATGATTATATTGCGGATGCAGTAGATACCGTAGCGGCAAAACTTGAGATCGTGATTCGCGCAAAGGCACTCGGCGTACCCGTTATCAGCGCTATGGGGGCAGGGAATAAGCTTGACCCTACGGCGTTCAAGGTCACGGATATATCCAAAACGTCAACCTGTCCGCTTGCAAGGATAATGCGCCGCAAGCTCAAGGATCATGGCATTACTCACCTGAAGGTCGTCTATTCCGAGGAGACCCCCGTGAGCCAAAGCGGTGCTGAGGCACGCATCCCCTCAAGCATCTCCTTCGTTCCCTCCGTAATGGGACTTCTGATCGGCTCTGAGATAATCAAGGATCTGATCCGTGATAAATGACATATTATAATTATTATATAATATATTCCAAAATAAATCAAGTGTATTTTAAAATAATTAATAAATAATTCCAATAATTCTCGTACTAACATATAACAGATCAGGAGAAAAAGATGAAGCACGTTGATATATATACCGACGGTGCCTGCCGCGGTAACCCGGGAATCGGCGGATGGGGAGCAATACTCGTCTATGCGGGCATAGAAAAAGAAATGAGCGGTGGCGAAAGACTCACCACGAACAACCGAATGGAACTTACTGCGGCAATAGAAGGGCTTGGCGCACTTAAAGAAAGGTGTCAGGTTACTCTGTACTCCGATTCAACGTACCTCACTAATGCCATTAATAAAGGTTGGCTTTATTCCTGGCAGAAAAAGGGCTTCATGAAAACCAAGAGCGAGCCCGTGCCGAACAGCGACCTGTGGCGTAAGATAATAGAGCTTATAGAGTATCACGAGGTCGAATTCATCTGGGTCAGAGGACATCACGGTCACGAATATAACGAAAGATGCGACCGACTTGCTACCGCCTTTGCCGACTCGCTGAAATGAACGGAGATTTACCAATGAACAATAAACCCACAGTCCTTGCCATAATCGGGCCCACCGCATCGGGAAAAAGCGCGCTTGCGGTAGCACTTGCAAAGGCACTTGGAGGAGAGATAATCTCATGCGACTCAATGCAGATCTACCGTGAGATGAACGTCGGCACCGCAAAGCCTACGGAAGAGGAAATGCAGGGAATAAAGCATCACCTTATTGACTTCTTAGAGCCTACGTCGGCATTTTCCTGCTCTGACTTTGCAACTCTTGCACGCGCCGCCGCTGATAATATTATATCACGCGGAGGACTTCCGATACTCTGCGGCGGAACCGGACTTTACCTTGACGCATTTATCCGCGGCAACTCACCGTCCCCCGACGCCGATAAGGGTGCTGACCTCGAATACCGCGCCCGTCTTGAATCCGTCGCAATCGAACAAGGTACGATCGTATTGCACGAAATGCTGAAAGAGGTCGATCCTGACTCTGCTGAAAATATTCACCCGAACAATCAAAAGCGCATCATCCGCGCCCTTGAGGTATACCACAATACGGGAATCCCAAAAAGTGAGCACGACCGCAGATCAAAAAGCTTCGAGTGCCCTTACAATGTTCTTATAATAGGACTCAGATTTGCGGACAGAGAGCTGCTGTACCGACGCATCGAAAAAAGAGTGGACCTGATGATAGAGAACGGTCTTGTCGACGAGGTAAAAGCACTTGACGTAAAAGGCGTGTTTGAAGTCTCCCCGACCGCCTCCCAGGCAATAGGCTATAAGGAGCTTCTTGCATACGTCAGAGGGCTTACCGATCTTGACACCTGCACCGAGGAGCTTAAAAAAGCTACCCGCCGATACGCAAAAAGGCAGATGACCTGGTTCACAAGATACGAAAATATCCATTGGATCACCGTTGATAGTGCCGATTCTGAAACAAATAAGGTATTAACATTTGAAGATATTGTAAACATTGCAAAAAAACTATATGCAGATTTTATAAGTTGT
The DNA here is from genome assembly GCA_017504205.1 of Clostridia bacterium. Lineage (GTDB taxonomy): Bacteria > Bacillota > Clostridia > Oscillospirales > CAG-272 > HGM12650. The sequence goes on from JAFVRO010000021.1 coordinate 7,569, forward strand.
GGTATAATATAAATTGTGGTATAATATAATCAAGACATTTTATAAATCAAGACACTTTGTACCGCAACAGCTAACCGTATCGTATAAAAACAAAGAAGCGGACGAAAAATGAAAACACGCAAAGACATAATAAAAAATATATCACTTACCGTGACGGTTGTTGCGCTCGTGACGCTTGTTGCCGCCTATTCCTGCTACCACGCAGTATCCGTTTTTGATACAACGCTGATGACGGGGGTTATCAAGACGGGAAGCCACGAGGAGTATATCGATATGCCTTGCGCAATATTTTACGATTGCAGCTACCTTGAAAATGCATCGGCAGACCGCCTGAGATATTCGGTGGAAAACGGAGCTAAGGTCGCGAAGGATCAGGAGGTCGCAAGACTATATTCAAACGATGCCGCAACCGATGCAGACGTCAGAAGCATCGCAGAGATCGATAAGCAAATTGATTTTTTCAGCGATTGCCTTGAAACGGGATACTTAACGCAGTACGCCGCAGGCGAGCGGCTTAAGCAGGAATATTTCAAATATCTTTCCTTGCAGTCTGACGGATCATACAATACTGATTCCTTTATAAAATCATTAAATAAATATAACGTAAAGGCAAACGGCAAGACCGACCTTCTTGCGCTTATAGAAGCATTGAAAAAGGATCGCGCCGAATTGACAGGAAAGCTCGGTACCGAGTTTTCAAGTGTAACACTTGAAGAAAGCGGATATTTCTTTACCAAAGAAAGTATAGACGGATACGAAAGCGTGTTCTGTGCCTCCGCAGTTACGGGAATGACCCCGTTTAAACTGAATGAACTGAAAAAAAGCACACCGTCAGAGCCTTCCTCTACAGTCTACGGCAAGCTTATGACCACTCACAAATGGTATATAGCCGCAACTCTCAGCAAGGAAAACTGCCTGAAGGCAGAGCTGGAAAAGGATGCGACCGTAAGCCTCACTCTCGGAAGCTCGGGTAGTCGCATCAATTGCAAAACCGTAAGTGTCTCAGCCGCGCAGAACGGTGAGGTTGCGGTGGTCTTTGAATGCTCATCTATTGACGCATCACTCATCTCAGAAAGATTTGATACCGTTACCATGCGCGTTGCCGTATATGACGGACTTGCAGTTCCTACCTCTGCCATGCGAAATGTAAACGGCGTGAACGGCGTATTCGTGCTTGAGCGCGGAGTGCTTGTGTTCAAGCGTGCCGACGTGCTGGCATATTCAAACGGTTATTATATCATTTCGGACGGAGCCCCCAAGGAAAATGATTCCGATACCGAATCAAGTGATTTCCCCGATACCGTGCCGTACCCCAAAATAAACGACGTAGTGATCGTTTCCGGAGAGGGACTTTACGAGGGAAAGGTAATAGATTGACAGGATTAACGATGGATAACAGATTCAACTATATTGATGAAAATTTTCATAGTATCACCGAAAGAATGAGACTTTGCTCGTCAGAGGTGGACAAGACCACGCCGTGCATACTTCTTGCCGCAGTCAAAAGCGCAGACACGGAAGAAATAAACTATCTTCACCGCGTTCATAAGGTGAACGATATCGGCGAAAACCGCGTCCAACAGCTTTTGTCACGGTACGGTGAAATTGAGGATAGAGAGAATCTCAGAATACATTTCATAGGAACTCTTCAACGTAATAAGGTCAAGTATATTGTCGATAAGGTCGATATGATACACTCGGTCGATTCCGCTGAGCTTGCCGCCGAGATATCCAAAAGATGCAAAAAAGCATCAGTGGTTATGGATATACTCATCGAGGTCAACATCGGCAGAGAAGAGTCCAAAAGCGGACTGATGCCGGAACAGGTAGCTACCGTTGCTGCCTACGCAGATACACTCGAGTGCATTCGTGTGAGAGGTTTCATGACGATGGCGCCTAACTGCGAGACAGAAGCAGAATACAGATCATATTTTTCACAAATGCGCAAGCTTTCCGAACACATCTGGACCGAGGTTCTGAAAAAAGATGGAAGCCCTATTCTCTCAATGGGAATGTCCCAAAGCTTTGAGCCCGCAATACTTGAAGGCTCGGATATCGTAAGAATAGGCAGACAGCTGTTTGCCAAGTAATAATTAAGAATATAATTTTTGAATTTATATACGCGAAAGGAAGGTTCAATAAAATGAACAAAGGCGACGTTTCAATCAAAGGCTTCTTCAGAAGTCTCTTTGGCAAAAATGAATCCGAGGGAACTGTAACTCAGGAGGATGATTTCGACGTTGAGTATTACAGAGGAGACTATCGCCCCGCAAAGCCGACAGAGTCTCAGCCCGCTCCCACAACCGAACGGGTAACACCGCCTCAGCCTGCCCCCGCACCTGCTCCCGTAAAGCCGGTAACCCCCACCGATAAATCAGATGATTTCGACTTTTTTGATTCTGACGATGAGATCGACCAGACCACACCACCCGAGCATAAAGCACCCGAATCAGAATGGAATTGGAACAATGAGAGTAATCCCGTCCCGGTAACTCCCACTGAGCCCGAAAAGTCCGAAGAGGAGGAGCCCGAAGAGGAATACGCTAAGGTGTCCGTCGTTGAGGACGCAACTCTCGGAGATGCTTCAAGCATTGCCGATCTTGTTATTGACGGAGCAGTGGCAATAGTCAAGATCGATAAGCTTTCAAAGGAAGAAAAGGTTCGTATGTTTGACTTCCTCACAGGTGTCGTTTACGCTATCAATGGTGAGATGAAGAAGCTTTACGGCGGAAGATGCGTTATCGCAGCCCCCGAAGGCTTTACATCTGAGGATATTGACGAGCTTATCAAATCAATATTCCCCGGAGCAGAAGAATGATAGAATTTCTCGATCTCTTCTTCTCCGTTATATCCTTTTTCGCAACGATTATCATCCTGATGATGACGACAAGGTCGATCATGTCAATGCTGTTTGATGAGAGTGAAATAGATAATAAGTTCTATAATGTTATAGTAAACGTCACCGAGGTGGTAATAGTTCCGGTGAGGTACATATTCAGAAGACTGAATTGGTTTCAGGATACCCCCATAGACGTTTCCTTCCTTGTGGCGTTTATCGTTCTTTCGCTCTTTACAGTAATGGCTTAATATATCTCATGCCGGAAAGGTAAAAAAATGTTCGTTTGGATACTTTTGATCATTGCATTCGTATATCTCGATCAGATAACTAAATATCTTGCGGTCATATTTCTGAAGGCACTGGATACCTTCCCGCTCATTCAGGACGTTTTCCACTTGACCTATGTAGAAAACCGAGGAGCCGCATTCGGAATGCTCAGCAATCACAGATGGGTGTTTATGATAATCTCCACGGTTGGTATTATCGCGCTCTCCATCTATATGTTTTATAACAGACGCGAAAGTAAGCTGCAAAACACAGCCCTTTCTATGATAATTGCCGGCGGTATCGGAAACATGATAGACCGCATTGCGCTTGGCTATGTTGTGGATTTCTTCGATTTTACTCTTATCAATTTCGCAGTGTTTAATGTTGCAGACGTTTTTGTGTGCGTCGGATGCGGACTTGAAGTGCTTTATATGCTGATCCTGCTCGTGAAGTCCTATAAGGAGACAAAAGCTGAGTCCTGTGCAAAATCCCCGTCCCCCGAGGAAAATCCCGATAAGGATCAACAGACGCAATGATGGAACAGATAAAAAAGGTGAGTCTTACCGTAAGCCCCGATTGTGTCGGTACACGCCTCGACCTGTTTTTGGCGCAGGAGGCAGAGATCTCAAGATCCGCCGCGGTAAAGCTGATAGAATCTGACTCAGTAACGGTTAACGGAAAAAAATCCGAAAAAAAGCTTAAGCTCTGCGAAGGAGATGTCGTAGAGCTTCTTATTCCTGTAGCCGTCCCATACGAAGAGGTCGTGCCGCAGGATATCCCACTTGATATTGTGTACGAGGATGCGGATATTGCTGTCATCAATAAACCCGAGGGAATGGTTGTGCATCCCGCCGCAGGAAACCCCGATGGAACGCTCGTAAATGCAATTATGTTCCACTGCAAGGATTCTCTTTCGGGGATTGGCGGTGTTATGCGCCCCGGAATCGTCCATAGGATAGATAAGGATACAAGTGGACTTCTTGTTATTGCCAAAAACGATAATGCTCATATCAAGCTTTCGGAGCAGCTAAAAACACATACAGTCAGTAGAATTTATTACGCTATCGTGGTCGGTAACTTTAAAGATGACGGTGGAACGGTTGACGCGCCGATGGGCAGACACCCGGTTGACAGAAAACGCATGGCTGTCTTTCCAAAGGGTGACGACAGAGCAAAAGAGGCTGTTACGCATTATACCGTAATTGAACGCTTTGAAGGCTTCAGCCTCGTCAGGTGTGAGCTTGAAACGGGTAGAACACACCAGATCAGAGTGCATATGGCACACAGAGGCCACCCAATACTCGGAGACGAGGTGTACGGCGGAGATAAAACAAAGTTCTTTGTCCGTAATAGGGCAATTATCCACGGGCAGTGCCTGCACGCCAAGGAGCTTACCCTCATTCATCCATCAACCAATACAAAAATGACATTTAATAGTCCGCTTCCCGAGAATATGCTCGAGGTGCTTGAAAGACTAAGACGGCTTTAATGCCCACGAATTTTATCCCTATGAAAAAAATATTTGACGGTATTTTGATAGTATCCGATATCGACGGTACCTTCCTTGATAGTAATGAACGTCCGGTTCCCAAAAATATAAGCGCAATAAAATACTTCACCGAAAACGGCGGTAGATTTACCGTTGCAAGCGGAAGAGCGCACTACGACGTAAAAAGCAGTATCCCGGTTCTCGAAGAGCTTATCAACGCCCCGGCTATTCTGGCAAACGGAACGTACTTATATGATTTTTCAACGCAAGAGACCGTATCTCCAATCTATATGACTCCTTGTGTGGCAGACGGTATTTTGTCAGTGCTCAGAGCAGATTTCAAAAATCTTGATATACTTGCATTCGCAGACGGAGGAATTTATTCTGACGCTATACGCGGAGATGCCGCTTGCGTAAGAGACAGATTGGACAGGCAATATTTTACTGAAGCGCCTATATGTGATTGGCCGCCGCGACGTTGGCTGAAATTCATCCTCGTGGGAGACCCAAACGCACTCGACACGCTTACAGACAGGCTGGATGAATGCTATAAGGACTCAATACATCATAGCAGAAGTGATGCAAAATGGCTTGAGATTCAGGCGTGTGGTAGCTCGAAGGGCTCACGAATAGAATATCTTAATACACATTTTACTTCCGAGGTACAAGAACTCTGTATTATTGCCGCAGGAGATTACGAAAATGATATCGAAATGCTCCTTGCAGCCGACGTAGCCGTTTGCCCCGAAAACGCTATCGACGAGGTGAAGCGTGTAGCAGATTATTGTTTGTGTCACCACGATCTCGGACTTATTTCAGATATTGTGGAAAGCATCGAATCGGGAAAAATTCAAATACGGTAACCAAGGTGAGCAAATGAGAATGAATTTTGACGGAATATTGATAATGTCGGATATGGACGGAACCTTTCTCGGCAAAAAAAGCAGTATAGTTCCTAAAAATATAGAAGCAATCAAATACTTTATTAACAACGGCGGTAGATTTACCTTTGCAACGGGACGCCCAAGCTTCGAGTTCAACCGACTCGTCCCGATGGTAAGGGATATAGTCAATGCTCCCGTTGCAACAGCAAACGGTTCCTGTATGTACGATTTCCGGGACGAATGTGCGGTAGATAATGTCTATCTCGACGTTGAGCCTACGCTTGAAATGTTGAATTATGTCAAGGTGAACCATCCTGAGATCAACGCCCGATTTTTCAGCAATACCAATATACTTTCCGAAGAAATAAGCGGAAGACTTGCTGTGATCTGGCCTACCTTGAATAATAAAGATTATTATAAAATTTGCGGGCCAATCGCAAATTGGGAATGCAAGAAATGGATCAAGGGCATATTCACAAGCATATATGATGACATGGACGATTTCCGACTTGATATCATCGAACGCTACGGAGATACGTTTGAGTTTAACCGCAGCTCAAAGCGGTTACTTGAATTTCAACGCATAGGATGCAATAAGGCATCCCGAGTGGAATGGCTTCGTGAATACTATAAACTGCAGGGGGTTGGTATTACAATAGTCGCCGCAGGTGACTACGAAAATGACCTCGGAATGCTCAAAGCCGCAAATATCGCCGTGTGTCCCGCAAACGCCATTGGCACAGTCAAAGAGATCAGCGATTATTGTTTGTGCAATCCTAACGAGGGATTGATTGCGGACATAATCGAAAAAATCGAACAGGGTATAATCAAAGTATAAATTTATAAATAAAAACATGGGCAAAAGACGGGAATATCCCAAGCTCTTGCCCATTTATTATTTGAAGCCGTTTCCCAAAATGCAGAATTACAGTATCTCGTCAATGTGGATCCTGACACCGCGGCTCTTGATCTGCTCCTGAAGCACAGAAATGTCTACTTTAGCCGTATCGTAATCGTATTTGGAAAGCATCGCGGCGCATATGCCTGCCGCCTCGCCCGTGATAGCGCAGGTGGGGATATTTTAAGATTATCTTTTTGGTTTCAAGATTATTTTAATTATATCATAATTCGGTTGAAAGTCAATACGTTTTTTACGGAGTAATTATTATTGCAATTTGCTATTGCAAAAGCCGCAAAAATCTGTTATAATACTATCGTGCATATGTTTCAGTAATAGCAAATGCACCTATCTCCGTATAAAAAACTCATATAACATCGCGGAATACCATAAAAATCAGTAAGCACGAAAGGACTTCTTGAAATGAGAGATAATTTCAACGGAATTTTAATAATGTCGGACCTTGACGGAACCTTCTTCGGAAAGCATGCCACAATCATTCCAAGAAACGTCGAAGCAATAAAATATTTTAACTCTAAAGGCGGGCGATTCACCATAGCCTCCGGCAGAATGCATGCTAATTTGAGCGTGGCAGGTGAGGTAGCACCTGTCGTTGCAAATGCCCCTCTCTCGCTTTCAAACGGAAGCTATGTCTACGATTTTACGGCTAAAGAGATAATTGACCCCGTTTTCCTTGCGGATGATATTATTATAGCTATGATAGACTTTGCCAAAAAACACTATCCCGAAGTAAGCTTCAGAGTATCTACCACCGAAGGCTTTTATTCCGAGGAGTACGTCGGAGCATATAAAGGACTTCCCGAGACAAATTATCATATCCTTCCTATGTCCGAATGGCCACACGGAAATTGGTTCAAACTCGTTTTCAGCGGAACTAAGGAGCAGACCTACGCACTCGAGCAAGATCTGAAAAATGAACTTGGACCCGTTGCCGAATTCTGCCGTTCAGGTCACAGACTTCTTGAGATACAAGCCAAGGACTGCACCAAGGCATCACGAATCCCGTGGTTTAAGGATTATTATAAAAAGCAGGGAATTGATATCACTGTGATTGCCTGCGGGGACTTTGATAACGATAAGGAGATGCTTGCTGCGGCAGATATTGCAATATGCCCCTCAAACGCACTTGATACTGTTAAGGAAATATGCGATTATTGCCTTTGCGATCACACAGAAGGACTTATTGCAGATATTATAGAAAAGATCGAGCAGGGAATTATAAAGGTATAGTAGTATATAAAAACGGCAAGAGAAGGAAGCTCCCACTCTCGCCGTTTTATTTGTTTATTTGATGAACAGAACCTTGATCTGCGACCCGTCAGTTATCATTTTTGTTTTTGGAATTACTATAAGCATATGCCACGCCGCCATATCGTCCGTACCCATTTCAGGGACAAATGTTGAAATGCGCACAAGCATTTTAGTTTGCTTTCCGTCACTTTCAAAATTTGTATCGTAAAGTTCAAATCTGATTGAACCGCTTGGAGCGGTCAGTACGACGAGAACAAGATCGTGCTCGGTAAAATACTCATCGCCGTAGGGCTTTATCGCGTCCGCAAATCCTATCGTAGTATCAGAGGATACTATGTCGCGTGACTCAAGATCGTAGCGTTCCCGATTGCTTTCATAGTATTTTTTCAACTCGGCGGCACTCTTTATCAGCTCGACCTTGATCTCATCATCATACGTTCCGTCCGTTCGTACGCATTGCCAGCCGTCTCCCGATGAAGGTACTATTTCAATGAGTATTTCCGTCTCGTCAGCGCCACCCGCCTCACTTTCAAGCTTCATATCAAATCTTTCAAACAGAAGATTGTCCTCGGACTGTCCCTGAACGTAAAGCCGTACTTGGTTCACGTTGGTAAAATTGTCCGTCATCGTGTTGACAAGGCAGCGTATGATGATCCCACCCGGCTGCTCTCCTTCAACGTCCGGGTTGTCAGGTAATTCCCCTGTAAGATAAAGCTCAAGCGTTCCCGTAGGAGTCATAATGCACTCGTAGTCCGCACCCGTTTCATAAGCTCCGCCATCTTCAATAAACTTGTAGTCGGTAGCGCTCATATTTTCGTAGCACGCCTCAAAAAATGCATTCGCAAGCTCAACCGCATACATTTTTGAAAGTGCATCAGTCATCCCGTCCGCACCAAGTGTGCCGACGTTCACCTTCTTGTACGTCCCGAGGTCTGATGGAACGTAAATGAAGAAGCCGGCATCGTCAGGGATATCGGAGGCTGCCGTAGTGTCCTCGGGCTTGATATTTCCGGCAGGACCACCGGTGTCATACGGATCAATGTCAGGGCCACCTCGCAGAAGTGACGGAAGTATCACTCCAAGTACAACTATAAGTACCGCAAGGCAGGGGGCTATTACCGCAATTGGCTTGAATTTCCATGCCCCGGATGTGTGCACTGAACCCATTTCTTCGCTGTGCTCATTTGCACGTATCCGGCCGTTTTCGATACCTTGTATTGTTTCAGGATCAAGCCACGAAATGCCGCCTACCTTTCGTTTGTCGGTTGGTGTGATACCCTTTAACGGCGGAAGCTCAGTATTTCTGTAATGCTTGCGTAACATTTTTTCGATTTTTCTTTTTTTCATAAATTCAACCGTAGCAAAAAGCGTTCCTTTCGTATTATTCGATCTCAACGATCTCGGCAAGTCTCTTCAGTGCGCGTCGGTATCTTTTCCTGACCGCGTCTGCGGAAAGCTCCAGAACCTTACCTATCTGTGCGTGCTTAAGACCCGAAACCGCCCTTAAAATGACTATCTGCCGCGAGACCGTGTCAAGCGTTAAGAGCGCATCCTCAAGCATCAGCCTGCGACCTATATCCTCAGGACTGTAAGAAAAGCCCTCGGCGTCAAGGTTGGCATATTCTTCAATATCCAACATAGCCGCGTGACTTCGCCGCTTTTTCATGTCAAGTGCCGTGTTCCTTGCAATCGTCAGTATCCAAGCCTTAGCATTACCGCCATTGCGATATGTTTCGATCCCTTCAATGATCTTAATTACCGTCTCCTGCAATACGTCCTCAGCACTTGAACGGTCACGGAGGATAGCATCCGATAAAGCAAGTATCTGCCGTCCAATGACGTCATATATAACCTTGATAGCATCCCTATCTCCTTTTTGCAGAGCCATAAGCGCTCTATCCAGCTTTAAACTGTCGGCAAACTTACTCATACGCCAATACCTCCTTTCGCTCTCTGCTTAATGATACGCACAAAACTCCAAAAAACGGACACGTTTTTGTGAATTATAAAGAAAATAGGTTGCGACTTCCCACAACCTATTTTTTATTTTTCTGAATTTTATAACACTTCGTTAATGTGGATTCTGACACCGTTCTTTTTGATATTTTCCTGGAGTGCGGTAATATCAACGTTGGCGGTATCGTAATCGCAATCTGCAAGCATTGCGGCGCAAATTCCTGCAGACTCACCCGTGAGAGCGCAGACCGGAATTACTCTCGTAATGTTCCACATTTTGTCTGTAACGGAAATGTCACGTCCTGCCGCAAGCAGATTCTTGATGTTTGCAGAGCAGATAGCGCCGAAGGGTATCTCGTATACAGGGCCGCGGCGACGCCAGTTTCCGGTTACGCCGATACTGTCCTCAACAAATATCCTCTCCTCATCCTCGCACATGTCAAGCGTTGCCTTGCCGACAATGCGACGCGTCATTCTTACCTGCGGAATGGATGCCATGGTAATGGGTTGATAGTCCGGAAAATCCTTCTGACGCTTTACAACGTAATCGATAAGGTATCTGTGTGAGATAACTGTTATATCACTCAACTCCTGACCGTCAACTCCCGAAAATCTTATGTTGGGAGTTTCATCTGCAGGTTCATTTGTGGCTACGTCGGAAGCTCCATACATTTTCAACTGACGGTCACCGTCGCAAAGATAGTAGTGCCATGCCGCAAGCTTGTTGCCTTCCGCATAAAGAGCTGTTTCTGCGCCGCTATAATATGCAATGTCCGCATCTCCCGTAGTGTCAATTACACAGTTACACTCAATGGCATATCTGCCGGTTTTGTTCTCAACTATAAGAGCCGTGATCTTGCCATCCTCAACCCGTGACGCACAGATCTTCGTGCCGTACAGTATACGCGCGCCTGCTTTGAGCAGTAATTGCTCGGCATCTATAGAAAAATAAATCGGATTGAAGCCTGCCTCGAATCGGCGCTTGTTTTTTTCTTCCTGAGGTCCACCCTCGAACCAGCATACCGGATAATGCCATTCATGTGAACGCTTGACAGAGAGACGAAGCAGCTCCTCTCCAAGTCCGTAAATGATCTGATGACCGCGCCCGTCGCATATCGGAAGGTAATAGGTTACAAGACCAAGGGTTGCAAGTCCTCCAAGAGAGAACTGATTTTCTATAAGCAATACGTCCGCGCCGTTGCGTGCAGCGGCAATCGCTGCGGCAATACCGGCAACGCCTCCACCGGCGACTATAACCGAGGCTTTGTCTTTGATAGGGGTGCTTAAGCTTTCAACAATACTGTTCTGTTTCATAAGAAGCTCCTTTTTTGGTTAGTATCTTTCATAAATGTAAAGACCACTTATATTATAACATAAAAACATCCAAAGTCAATACATCAACGCAAAAAAACGCGTTAAATCCGCAATTTGCAAGCATGTCCAAAAATGGCAAAAAGAAATGCAGAAAAATTCAAAAATACTATTGCAAAAGATGCACAAATCTGTTATAATAATATTGTAAACTGAATAGGTTTGCAACAGCAAACGCAAGCTGTGAAATTAGGCCATACCAGCCGGGGAGTTAGCGGTGTCCTGTACCTGAAATCCGCTATAGCAGGGGTGGATCCCAGATCTGAGGATCGATCAATCGCAAATGAATTACATTAACTGTGTTGAGAAGTGGGTCTTACGCAATTGGGAGCCGTGAACCGTGTCAGGTGGGGAACCAAGCAGCACTAAGTGGTAGACCTGATGTGACGTAAGTACGCCTGCTTTGAGCAGAAAATGTAATGCTCGTGCGAGCGTGACATTCGAATTTTTGGTGTATGGTCTTATTTCCCGGCTTGCTTTTTTTGTGAATATTGACTTTATACGGAGGCGAGAAAATGCATCAGGCGTTGTACAGAAAATGGCGTCCCGACGTCTTTGACGACGTGTACGGACAGGAGCATATAACAAATGTCCTGCGCTACGAGGCTCAGAACGGAAAATTCAATCACGCATACCTTTTCTGCGGCTCAAGGGGAACGGGTAAAACAACCTGCGCAAAAATACTTGCCAAGGTCGTAAACTGCGAAAGTCCCGTGGACGGAAACCCGTGCGGAAAATGCGCCTCCTGTGTTGCCATTGACTCAGGCTCAACCACTGATGTTATCGAAATGGACGCCGCCTCAAATAACGGCGTAGATAATATCCGAGACATCAAGGATGCGGTAACATTTGCCCCCGCAACGCTCAAGTATAGAGTTTACATAATCGACGAGGTTCATATGCTCTCAAACAGTGCCTTCAACGCACTGCTCAAGACCATAGAAGAGCCACCGTCCTACGTTATATTCATACTTGCAACCACCGAGCTTCATAAATTGCCCGCCACAATAGTTTCAAGATGCCAACGCTTCGACTTCCGAAGAATAGCTACCGAAAAGCTCTGCCAAAGACTCCGCATAATCGCGGATAACGAAGGCATCGAGGCAGACGATATGGCGCTCACCCTTATTGCCAGAAATGCCCAGGGCGGAATGCGCGATGCCATCAGCCTTCTTGAACTTTGCTCAGGTACTCATGAGCGCATTACTTCCGAGACGGTAAACGATATAATCGGATCAGGCGGTAAAGAACAGGCTATGGCGGTTATAAAAGCCGTATCACAGAAGGACTATGATAGCATATTCTCCGCGGTAGACGAAATAGTCGCATCATCCAAGGATATCTCCGTATTTTGGCAGGAGCTTATGTCCGCATATAGAGATATGTTCGTTGCACGCACCTCTCCCGGTACCGCTGCAAAGTATCTTGATCTTACAGAGGACGAGACCTCATCCCTGAAATCAGTAGCATCGGCGTTTACACGCGAGACAATGCTCTATCATACTTCGTTACTTGACTCCGCCTTTGCTTCAATGCAAAAGCCCGGAGCCTCCAAGCGAATAGTGGCGGAAATGACACTTATAAAAATGTGCGATGATGCACTGAACGATTCAAACGCCGCTCTGCTCTCAAGAATATCCAAGCTTGAAGCGGCTATGACTACTGCAAGCTTTAATGCACCGCAACCCGAAACGGAAAAGGCTGACACGAAACCTAAGACCGCAACGAAAGCCGCCGAGCCCATCCCCGAGCCTTCAAAAGTCACCGCACCCTCAGCGTCAGCATTACCAAAAACGGAGCAGGGAGCGAAAAGGATACTTAAAAAACTGAAGGCATGGCCTGAGGTGCTTGAAAATATTGCAAGCAGATCCGGAATGCTTGCCGGAATAATCAAAACGGGTAAGGCATATGTCGAAAATACCTCAGACGGGGACAGATTTATCGTAAGACTCACGGATAACGGCTTTACGCAGATGATGATGGAAAAATTCAAGGCAAAATCTGAAATCAGAAGTGCCATGTGTATAGTTCTGTGCCGCGACGTAACAGACGACGCGCTCGTCATCGAATACTGTAAGCCGGATGCCCCCACAACCGATTCAGCCTTCGAAGAACTGATCGAGGATTAAATGAAAACTATTTACATAACATAAAACAAAAAGGAGAATAACCATGAAAGCAAGAATTCCCCAAGGTATGGGCGGTGCTCAGAGCATGAACGCCATGATAAGACAGGCTCAGCAGATGCAAGAGGCTATGGAGCAGAAGCAGGCAGAGCTTGATGCAAAGGAGTACGACGTTTCTGCGGGCGGCGGAGTAGTTAAGATCAAGATAAACGGCAAGCGCCAGGTTCTCTCAATTGACCTTGATCCCGCAATCGTAGATCCCGACGATATCGAGACTCTCTCCGATATCCTCGTCGCAGGCATCAACGAGGCAATCGGTATAGTCGAAAAGACCAACGCCGACGAGCTCGGCAAGATCACAGGCGGCATGAACGTCCCCGGTCTGTTCTGATAGCTCCAAGCGTAATACAAACCCCGAGGAAATAGAAAATGTCATACAGAATAGAATCGCTTGAACGCCTGACCGAGCATTTTTCCTGCCTGCCCGGCGTTGGACGAAAAACTGCGCAGAGAATGGCATTCGCCGTCCTCAATTTTGAACCCGAGGAGGCGGAGGATTTCGCCGCCGCCATACTTGAAGCCAAAAACTCTATACATTACTGCCCGATTTGTCAGGCCATGACGGACGAGCCCACTTGTAGCGTATGCTCGGATCCCGAAAGGGATCGCTCCGTTATCTGTGTCGTTGAGGATACGAGAAGCGTTATTTCTATCGAACGGGTGCGTCAGTACAATGGACTGTATCACGTCCTTCACGGTGTGATCTCCCCGATGAAAGGAATGTCTCCGGACAAGCTCAGGCTTCGTGAGCTCGTCGAAAGAATAAACGACGAGGTTAAGGAGGTCATCGTGGCAACCAATCCGACCGTTGAAGGCGAGACAACCGCAATGTATATTGCAAAGCTGCTCTCACCGTACGGAATAAAGGTTTCAAGACTTGCCTACGGCGTCCCCGTCGGTGCAGACCTTGAGTACGCAGACGAGGTTACCCTGCACAGAGCAATAATGGGCAGACAGTCCCTCTGATTTACTTTAACCGAAAAGAAAAAACGCTCTCCCGAGCGTTTTTTCGTTGTTGTGACCGTATGGCTACGGCATCAATACCTACCTGTAGGCCTCATCCGCTATCCGCTTCAATGCCTCATACAGCGCGATGACCTGACGCGGTGTGTTGTATATGCCAAAACTCAGCCGCACAGCGCCTCCGGGCGGCGTATGAAGCGTGCGATGCGCAAGTGGCGCGCAATGATATCCGCTTCTTACGCAAATACCATATCTATCAAGACGCATCCCTACGTCGTCAGCCTCCAGACCCTTCATATTAAATAGAAGCGTCGCCCCAACGTGTGATGCTCCGTAGACCTGAACGTAAGGAAGAGAACCGATAAGCCGCAATGTCTGACTATACAGTGCCGCCTCGTGCTCAGCTATCCTTGAAATGCCTATACTACGAACATATCGCATTCCCTCACAAAGCCCTGCAATCGCAGGAGTTGCAACCGTGCCGGCCTCATATCTTTCGGGCAACTCATCCCCCATATCCGGCTCCAGAGATCTTACCCCGTTTCCACCCTCAATAAGTGTGTCGGGCTTTAAGCCTCGCAAAAGGAGTATCCCACATCCCTGAGGCCCGTAAAGCCCCTTGTGAGAGGGAAGTGCAAGCGCATTTATGCCCATGCTTGCCATGTTGATCGGAACGTGTCCTGCAGATGCCGCACCGTCTACAATGAAACATATCCGCACACCTCCCGAACGGGCGCGCTCCGCATTGATCCTCCCGCAAAGATCGCCAATTTCCTTTATCGGCATTACCGCTGAACAAACGTTGGAGGCGTGTGTGCATATGATAAGCTCGGTTTCAGGCCTTACAAGAGATGATATTGAAGCACATATTCTTTCAGCACTTCTGTCCGTATGCAGAACACCGGAATCAAAAATATCATATCTGATAAAACCTGCATCGGCATATTTCCTTATAACCCGGTAAACCGAGTTGTGCTCCATGTCACTAATAATAACATGACCGCCGCGGTGCATACATCCCTTGATCGCAATGTTCAACGCATGAGTTGTGTTGAGTGTAAATATCACACCGGTCGGATCACCAAGTCCGAAAAGCTCTGCCGCCATTTCACGGCACTCATACACTTTTTCAGCCGCCGCAATAGACATCCTGTGACCGGCGCGCCCCGGGTTGCCACAGTATTGCGTTATGCATTTATATACCTCATCCGAAACCGCATTGGGCTTCGGAAAGCTCGTTGCGGCATTATCAAAATAAATCATTGTCTACCTTATCAGCCTCTTGACCGTTATACGACTTCTGTTGAGAATTCTCAGTACATTTTCTGTCTGAGTATCCGAAAATTCTATCCCATATACACATCCGCGCCTATCCCCTGTGTCCGTGATCTTGACAACGTCAACCCGTATCACCTCACGCTCAAGTACACTTCGCGCACGCATAGCGGAGGTAACTGAACCGATTACTGCTCGCGCTCTTGCCATTTTACCGTCAAGCCTCCTTTCCGCTCTGGTTCATTGGTGAGCTTGACGGGCATTCAGCCCATCTGTTGACATTATATGACATAATATCCTAATTTGTGAAAGGAGTACAGAATGAATAAACGTATATCCTTGAAAATAACCGCAGATCTCGACGGAAAAAGCATTTTGTCCGTTTTAAGACAGCTGCGCGTCTCAGACGGAATAATTACCTACCTTAAAAAATTGCCGCACGGGATTACAGTTGACGGTACGCATGCAACGGTTCGGCGTATACTCAAGGAAGGTGAATGCCTCGTCCTCGATATCCTTGAGGAAGGCACAGGCTCAGGTCTTGTTCCAACACCGCTTCCTATCGATATAATATATGAGGATGAGGACGTAATAGTCCTGAACAAACCACCGTTTGTCCCGACTCACCCGTCACACGGCCACCAGACGGACACTCTTGCAAATGCACTTTGCTACTATTTTAAAAATCAGGATCAGCGTAACGGTGAATTCGTATTTCGCGCTTTAAACCGCCTTGACCGTAATACAAGCGGCGTTGTGTGCGTGACTAAGAATAAATACGCCGCTGCCCTTTACGGTGCAGAAATGGCAGAAGGACGCATAAAAAAGAAATATTTGGCAGTTACAGACGGGGATATGTCCGCACTCAATGATGGCGCGTATCACCTGATAAGCACCTATATACGCCGTGAAAGAGAAAGCATAATAACACGAACTGTATGCGATCCCGACGAGGACGGAGCTGCCTCAGCTATAACGGAATTCAAGGTTATATGTGTGTCAACAGACAAAAAACACTCACTGGTTGAATTATTGCCGCAAACAGGAAGAACGCACCAGCTCAGAGTGCATTTGTCACACATAGGATATCCTATAACGGGCGACGGACTGTACGGTAGGGAAAGCGCCGACATCGCAAGACACGCCCTGCACGCCGAGCAGCTTTTTATCGAAATGCAGGGAAGAACAAGATCCTTCATAGCACCGCTTCCGGAAGATATTAAAGCTTTGATCGACAACTTTTAACTGTCAATTTCCGCTTCTATAGCATATACTTCAAGTGTGATCGCTTAGTCTGTGACTATTATTACATCACGCAAAACGAGAAAAAACGCGGATTTGTGACGGCAACTAAACAAAAAATTGAGATAAACTCAAAATTCGCGCAAATAATCCTGATGCCGACATACTAAAATACATGATATAATTACAATATTGTTAATTTAATGTAAATTCTACAAATAATTGAATAAAATCCATTTCAATTTAAGAGACAATGTGCTATAATAATAAAGAACTTCAAGGCACTAATGCCAACCCCTTATAAGGAGAACTGACGCATGAGAAAGATACTTATCAACGGTGGAAATTTCTTATACGGAAATGTGGAAATCAGCGGGATGAAAAACGCTGCACTTCCCGTTATATACGCAACTATACTTGCAAATGACGTTTGCATACTTGAAAACATTCCCACTGTAAGCGACGTTACTCTTTCCCTTGAAATTTTGACAGACATGGGGGCTAAAGTTCGTCGTATAAATAGCACCAGCGTTGAAATTGACACCTCGTGCCTTGCTCCCGTTACGCCCTCTGCCGATCTTGTCAGCCGTATCAGAGCCTCAACCTATCTGCTCGGCGCGTGTCTTGGCAGGTTTGGAAAAGCCGCCGTTCCTTATCCCGGCGGATGTGATATAGGTCCACGCCCTTTGAACTTTCATATGGAAGCATTCAAAAAACTCGGAGCTGACGTAAGCAACGATAACGGAATGTTCACTGCTGATGCCCCGGACGGACTCAGAGGTTCAATGATCAGCCTTGAAATACCGTCAGTAGGAGCTACCGTGAATTCAATACTTGCGGCAGTGTTTGCGAGCGGAACAACTATCATACATAACGCCGCCCGTGAGCCTCATATAATCGACCTTGCAGGATTCCTCAATAACTGCGGCGCGGACATCAGAGGTGCAGGTACTAACGTAATCAAGGTAGTAGGCGTTAAGTCTCTCCATGGAACGTCCTATAAAATACTTCCCGATATGATCGAGGCGGGTACTTATATGGTTGCAGCTGCCGCTTGCGGAGGAATGGTCAATATCTGCTCCGTCGTTCCAAAGCACCTTGAAGCTATAAGCGCAAGACTCATTGATATGGGCGTTGGCGTCGAAGCCGGAGGAGATCGAATTACCGTAACAAGCAACGGATTTCTCAAAGCAACCGATATAAAAACCGGTTTCTATCCGGGCTTCCCGACCGATATGCATCCTCAGTTTGCCGTCCTCCTCGCAATGGCAAAGGGCGTGAGTACTATCACCGATTCCGTGTTTGATAACAGATTCAAATACGCTGATCAGCTTGAAAAAATGAATGCAAACGTAAAGGTCTCCGGTAATACCGCGATTTTCGTCGGATGCGACCTCAAGGCAGCCCCCGTGGTAGCTCCCGATCTTCGTGCAGGAGCTGCATTGGTCATAGCAGGACTTGCTGCGGACGGCGTTACAGAAATATCCAATGTGGAGCTGATTGAACGAGGATACGTCAATATAATCAATAAGCTCAGAGCGCTCGGCGCGGATATTGTAATGCGAGTTGAGCCCGATGCAGTGGCAACTCCGAGCGTCGGATGAGATTTTTCGGAAATATATTCAATTTTATCAGCTATAACCAAAAGTTATAGCTGATTTTTTGCTCTTATTCATACCAGGTTAACAATATTGTGCTATCATATAGTGTTAAGCGAAGTATATCGCTTTGGAGGTAACATATGAATAATGAAAATAAAGAGAATAACAACTGCACTTCAGGCGGCGAGTGTCCCACCGCGCCCTGTGCCAAGAAAACGTCAATAGGAGGTCAGGCACTTCTTGAAGGCATAATGATGCGCGGCCCGAAAAAAAGCGCGATGGCGGTCAGAAATACGAAGGGCGAGATCGTAATCGAGGAGACTGAGCTTCCCGAAACATCAAAGAAAAGCATTAAAAAAATCCCTATTATCAGAGGTGTATTTGCCTATATTGACTCACTGATGTTCGGTTCAAAATGCCTTATGCGAAGCGCTGAGCTTTCGGGGCTTGAAGAAGCGGAAAAGGAATATGAGGCAGAGAAGGCAGCAAAGAAAGCCGCAAAGCAAGCAGAAAAGGATGCAAAAAAGGCGGCTAAAAAAGCAAAGAACGGCACTGCGGAGAGTGCGAGCGCACCCGTTTCCAAGCCTGACATCGAGTTCACGCCCGAACCTGAAGCACCTGTAACTGATAACCCTGAGGCACCTGAAGTCACCCCCGAAACGCCGGATTCAAAGACTTCCGGCAAGAAGAGCGGAGTTTCATTTTTTACTGCTGCCGTGCTTGTTTTCAGCGTGATACTCGGCATCGGTATCAGCATCCTTTTGTTCGTGTTTATCCCCACAATGTCCTTTGACCTTGTGGCAAAACTCTTCCCGAGCATTAAAGAAAATTACCTTATCCGTTCCGTATATGAAGCGGTCCTGAAGATAGTGATACTTATCGCATATATGGCTGCCGTCTCACTTATGAAGGATATAAAGAGAACCTTTATGTTTCACGGAGCTGAGCATAAGGCGATCTTCTGCTACGAGGCAGGTCTTGAGCTGACCGTCGAAAACGTAAGAAAACAGAAAAGATTTCACCCACGTTGCGGTACATCCTTCCTCGTTCTCATGGTTATAGTCGGAATATTTATCGGACTGCTTATCCCTCGCGGCATTGCAACTCCAATTCGATTTCTCATCAAGCTCCTGCTTCTGCCGTTTACCGTAGGTATAGGCTACGAGCTTATAAAGCTTGCGGGCAGATACGATAACCTCTTCACCCGTATCATATCCGCACCCGGAACGTGGCTGCAGCACATTACTACCAAAGAGCCCGATGACGGAATGATCGAGTGCGCCATAGAAGCCCTCAAGCGCGTCATTCCCGAGGATGGAAGCGATAAATGGTAAAATTTGCGGGAAAAATGAAAAAAACTGCTTTGAAAGGAAGTAACATATAAAAATGTATCAAACAATCATAGATCAGGCACGTCAGGCGGTTACCGAACTTATTAAGGAAGCCGACCTCCGCCGCGGACAGCTACTCGTTATTGGGTGCTCATCCTCTGAAATTGTGGGAGGGAAAATCGGTAAAAATTCAAGCCTTGACGCCGCAAAAGCCGTATTTGACGCTATCTACCCAATACTGACAGAGCAGGGAATATACCTTGCCGCTCAGTGCTGCGAGCATCTTAACCGCGCCCTTATAGTTGAGCGCGAATACGCCGAAAAGCACGGATACGAAATAGTGTCAGTAGTCCCTCAACCCAAGGCAGGCGGATCGTTTGCCACAACCGCATTCTATTCCTTTAAGGATCCCGTAGCCATTGAGCACGTCCGCGCAGATGCCGGACTTGATATCGGCGGAACACTCATCGGAATGCACCTGCGTCACGTCGCAGTCCCCGTAAGACTTTCAGTGTCATCAATCGGAGAAGCACATCTCCTTGCCGCCCGTACCCGCCCAAAATACATCGGCGGCGAACGTGCAGCGTACACCCGTAATGATCAGTAACATATTCTGAAGCAAAAGACCTGCCTGTCCTCGGACAAGCAGGTCTTTTTATGTACACTTTAGTGCAATAATCACTCAATCTCAGCGCGATGTCTTTCAAGCAACGCGTTGATCTTTGTGATAGGATTGAGCAGAGGACTGATGGACGCGTCGTGGTTGAGGTTGTCGATAATGTACGAAATATATTTGCACATATTAACCTCTGCATACCACTCACGGGTCATAAGCTCGGGAGTTCTGTAAACCAGGTTGGTCGTGAAGATCTTGTCAATGTTGCCTTCCTTGTAGAACGAATCAAACTTTTCAAGACCGTCGGTGAACAGACCGAAGGTCGCAAAGGTGAAGATCCTCTTAGCACCCTTCAATTTGAGCTTTTTGGCAACGTCCATGAGCGAATCACCCGACGAAATCATATCGTCAATGATGATAACATCCTTACCGGCAACATCGCTGCCAAGATACTCGTGAGCAACGATCGGGTTTCTGCCGTTGACTACCGTTGAATAGTCACGTCTCTTGTAGAACATACCGATGTCGAGTCCAAGAACGGAGGAATAATACATGCAACGGGACATCGCTCCCTCGTCAGGGGAGATGATCATAAGATGATCCTTGTCGATTTTGATGTCAGGAACTGCTCTTACAAGAGCCTTTGTCATCTGGTAGGTGGGACGTACATCATCAAAACTGCAAAGCGGAACTGCATTCTGTACTCTTGCGTCGTGAGCGTCAAAGGTGATTATGTTCTGAACGCCCATATTGTAAAGTTCCTGAAGCATCAGTGCGCAGTCTAAGGACTCACGACCGCTTCTCTTGTGCTGTCTTCCCTCGTAAAGCATGGGCATAATAACGTTTACACGCCTTGCCTTTCCGTTAAGAGCCGCAATAATTCTCTTGAGATCGCAGTAGTGGTCGTCGGGGCTCATCGGGACGGTCTGTCCATACATTTTGTATGTAACACCGTAATTAAACATGTCACAAATTATATAAACATCGTGACCTCTGAGTGAATCGTGAATGAGCGCCTTCGCTTCTCCTGTACCGAATCTGGGGCATTCAGCCGAGATAATAAATGTGTCAAGATCGTCATAGCGACGCCACTGCTTGAGATAGTTGTCAACCTCAAGGACGAACTGCTCAGTACCTCTCATGGCGATTACACTAAGCTCTCCGCAAACTGTTTCTTTCATCTTATCCTCCGATTTTTGTGTTTTTTGATCCGCCACCTTGAACATAGGGCGAAGGACTATATTAATTATAACACAACCGCTTACTTTTTTAAAGCGTATTGCGAAAAAATTATCGTAAAAATTTGATTTTTGTAGTTTTTAACTATTTGTATTTAAAATAACTATCCAAATGCAATATTTTGCATAACGGATCGAAAAAGATCATTTTATTTCCGCACCGCTTCAATGCGGTGCGCATCAATGAAACTATTTCTTCATTTCAACGACTGTAACGCCTCCGTCACCCTCGCCGTACCGTCCTATTCTGAAGCTCTTGATGCGCTTGTCCGATTTCAGATACTTCCAAAGCGCATTTCTCAGCGCACCCGTACCTTTACCGTGGATCAGATGAACAGTTCCAAAGCCCGTCTGCCGTACCGCATCAAGATATCTGTCAACCGCTGCCCACGCCTCATCGCCCGTCATACCGCGCAGGTCAATCTCGTCCTTGACTCCGTGACTTACCTCCACCGTGTAGGTCGATACGGGGCGCTTCACCTTTGATTGATCAGTGTACGTGGACTGTCCTTCAATGAGTCTGACGGTTGAAAGCTTGACCCTCAATTTTACCGCGCCGACGTTAACGTAAAGATTGTTGCTTCTGTCAGGAAGCGTTTCAACCGTTCCGTTCTGTTCAATACCGGTGATGAATACCTCGTCACCTACCTTGAGCGGGCGAGGAAGAACGTAATCCTCATCATCCGTAACAGGTGCGGTAATCGGGTCTATATCATCTGCGTGACTTTTGAGATGCGCTCGTACCGCACGACGTGCCTCGTCAAGCTGAGCGCCGAAATCACGCTGATCCTGCGCCTTCTTTGCCTTTTCAAGTTGTTCAAATATAAATCTGCTGGATGCTCTTGCACTTTCCACCATTCCTACTGCTTGCTTGCGAGCCTTCTCAAGCTCCTCCTCAGCGGCACTGAGTCTGCGCTGCATTTCTGCCTCCGCGCGTCGGCGCTCCGCATCAAACTGCTGTCTTGTTGCCGCAAGCTCGTCACGCTGACGTTCCATCTCAATACGGGAACGCTCAAGCTCACCGATTATGTCCTCAAAGCGACGGCTCTCAGCACTCGTATGCTCATTGGCTCTTGAGATAATTTCTGAGGGAATGCCAAGCTTTGCCGCGATAGCAAACGCGTTGGATCTTCCGGGAGTTCCTATTATAAGACGGTAGGTGGGACGCAAGGTCTCAACGTCAAATTCGCACGAGGCGTTTCTGACCCCCTCCGTGTCAAGCGCATATGCCTTAAGCTCTGCGTAGTGCGTGGTGGCGGCACACATAGCTCCCGCCTCCCTTACATGCTCAATTATGGACATAGCAAGCGCCGCTCCCTCGATAGGATCAGTTCCCACACCAAGCTCGTCGAACAAAACAAGAGACCTGTCCGTCAACCGTTCAACTATATCAACTATGTTGACCATATGGGAGGAAAATGTAGAGAGCGATTGCTCAATGCTCTGGTCGTCTCCAAGGTCTACAAGTATTCTGTCAAAAATACATATCTCACTCTCAGGCTCTACGGGAATGTGAAGACCCGACTGTACCATCATCGCAAAAAGTCCAAGCGTTTTGAGTGTGACTGTCTTACCTCCCGTGTTAGGGCCTGTGATTATGAGCGTGTCATAACCGTTGCCTATTGATACCGTGATCGGAACTACACGTTGCCTGTCAATCAGTGGGTGCCTTGCCCCAATCAGTGCAAGTGCGCGCTTTTTTTCATTGATCTTCGGCTCACACGACTTAAGACGTACGGATAGCTCCGCACACGCAAAAATGAAGGAAAGCTCGCAGATGTTTTCATAATTGTAGACCAACGTGTCCGCACGGAGCGCAATCTCGGAGGAGAGCTCTGAGAGTATGCGTTCTATCTCGTGCGCCTCCTTTGACTTAAGTGATCGAAGCTCGTTGTTAGCCTCCACCACAGGCATAGGTTCAATAAATACAGTGGCACCCGAGGATGACGTGTCGTGGATAAGTCCCTTTACGTCCCCCTTGCATTCAACCTTGACGGGAACGACGTAACGTCCGCCTCTCATAGTTATAATATTGTCCTGCAGATATTTTGAATACGAACCGCCAATGTAGTGCTGAAGTATCTCTCTTATGCGGTTGTTTTCGGCGTTTATTTTGCGCCTTATGTCTGCAAGGGCTGCGCTTGCCTCGTCCGCTATCATATCCTCGGAGATGATAGAACGGTATATTCTGTCCTCAATGGTTCTTGAAGGCATAAGCCGTTCAAAAAGCTCGTCAAGCGACGTTTCAAATGGCTTGTTGACACTCAAATAGTCAATAAGTCCGCGCGCGGTTCGTAGTACATTTGCACAGTCAAGCAACTCTCTCGGAGTAAGCGTCGCTCCCTTTTCCGCGCGACCGCAAGCATCCGAGATGCTCGTTATCATACCAAAGGACGGCACACCCTTGACCTCGGTCAAACGCCTGGCGTCCGTTGTCCTTGTTAAATTACGCTTGATTATAACAGGATCGTCAGACGGTGACAGAGCAAATGCCTTGGTCTTTGCGCCCTCTGTAAGCGCGCATTCCGCAAGCATCTGACGTATTTTATCAAACTCAAGCGATCTTACAGTTTTTTCATTGTATAACATCTTTTATCCTTACCGACGCGACTTATAGCGTAAGAGTCGCGTCCTTAACTATCTTTTTGTAAAAATCCAACGTCTCAAATCCGTGACCTAAATGCCATAGCGTGTAGATCTCCGCAAGCCTTCCAAACGAGTATAACTCCTCGTCACTGTCAAGCCTGAACGCAAATAACCGCTTCAGCTCTGCCGCGGTGACATATCTTATAGCGTTTAAGACTGCGTAGCTTATCGGAACGTATGTTGCACGCTTTCCAAGCGCATCAAGCTCGTCCACTATGCGGTTTTTGGAAAACGGTACGGCACTGTTTCTGTTGAAGCATGAGTCGCATATTACCTCTCCGTTCATAACGTCAAAGTAATAATACCCACTGTTTTCTCTTTCACATCGCGAGCATTCGTCAAGACTTGGCATATATCCCGAATACGCCATAATGCGAAGCTCAAACGCCGCCTTCAGAAGACCGTGCGATTTTTTTCTTTCGGATATGGCGTAGAAGGTGTTAAGTAAGAGCCGGAGTGCCTCAAGCCCTGACTCATTCTCACCCGTAAGCTCATACGCAAGCTCCGCAAGATAGGAGCATAGCGAGATGGACTCTATATCTTCAAATATACTGTCAAAATAGGTGTTCAGTGCCGCTTCCTTCAGCCAATAAAATCCACCTTTCTCATATAAAACAAACGCCGAATATGAGAAAAGCCTGATGGCTCCGAGATTTTTGTATCTTACTGACCGCGCACCCTTGGCAATAACGGTCAGCCTTCCTCTGTCCTCCGTAAGTACGGTCAGGATACGGTCGTTCTCCGCATAGTCACCTACCTTGATAACAAGACCGTTTATCGTTACGTTAGTCGCCATATCCTCACCTCCCATTCGGTTTAAAAAGTATAATTATTCTGTCTCGTCGTATCCGAAATTGCGCACTGCTCCAACACTGTCGCGCCAGTTTTCCTTGACCTTTACCCAAAGGTCAAGAAATACCTTCATTCCAAAGATCTTTTCAAGGTCAGCTCTTGCATACGAGCCGATCAGCTTGAGACTTGCGCCCCCCTTACCGACGATGATACCCTTGTGAGACGCCTTCTCACAGAATATTTCCGCTCTTATGCGTAGCAGTGAGCCCTCAGTTTTGAACTCCTCGATAACTACCGCAGTACCGTGAGGTATCTCCTGGTTGAGAGTGCGGAGTATCTTCTCGCGTATGATCTCTGATGCCACTACGCGACCTGGTTGATCCGTGACCTCGTCCTCAGGAAAGAAGAAGTCTGATTCAGCAAGAAATTTGGAGCATTCATCAATGACAGCGCCGACCCTCGAGCCCTTTTTTGCGCATAGCGGAATGAACGCATCAAAATCATGTAAGGCGGCGTATTCCTTGATGCTCTCCGCAACCACCTCAGCGTTGCAAAGGTCCGTCTTGTTAAGTACGATTATTGCAGGAATTCCACTCTTTTTTAAATACGCAATTACGTTCTTTTCAACATTTGTAGCAGGCTTTCCGCACTCCGCGACGAGCACGACCGCATCGGAATCCTGCATAGTGCTGTTTGCGGTCTTTACCATAAAGTCTCCGAGCTTGTTCTGAGGCGTGTGTATTCCGGGCGTATCAAGGAATACATACTGCTCGTTGTTCTTTGTATATATACCGATTATACGGTTTCTGGTCGTCTGCGGCTTGTTTGATACTATAGCTACCTTCTCACCAAGTATCGCATTCATCAGCGTTGACTTTCCCACATTAGGGCGTCCTACTATTGCAATAAAAGCCGTTTTTCTTGCATTGTTTGCCATTTTAATGTCCTTTCTTATCTTTATCTTATTTTACATCTCCGCCGACAGAAAGCCCCATACTCTCAAGTATCGCTCTCTGACGCGCTCTCATATCCATTTCATCCTCGTCACCCGTCTCGTGATCATACCCCAACAGATGAAGCGTTGAATGTACGCACAGAAAAGCTACCTCACGATCAAATCCGTGTCCGTAGAGCTCCGCCTGCTCACGCGCGCGTTCAAGGGATAAGACGATGTCTCCAAGCATCAACGGCTCATCAAACGCCGCCTCCGATTCTTCACCGTCATCTTTATCATCATATTCCTCGTCCTCAAATTCTTCAAGAGGGAAGGATAACACGTCCGTGGCGGAATCTATTCCTCTGTATTGCGCGTTAAGCGCGCGTATCTCATCATTATCTACAAAGGTTACGGATACCTCGCAGCTTTCATTAATGCACTCAAATTCAAGCGTCGCCGTAATCGCAGACCTGACATGTGCCTCAAGTGCCTCGTCTACCGGTTCCTTGTCCTGCGAGTTTTCAAAATATATTTTCAGTGTCGATGCCGTATCCTTCATTTACTGATCCCTCTTTTTTATAACGTGTCCACCGTCTGCGTGGCGTACCGCATGATATCTTCTGCCGTCCGAGCGAGCGTGCCTCGTTGCCTCCGACGGATGAGTCCGTTCATACCTGTCGTAAGCAAGAATTATCTGCTGAACAAGCTTGTGACGAACAACGTCTCTGTCCGTGAACGTGTGCACCTTGATGTCCTCGATCCCGTCAAGTATTTTCACTGCCATCGCAAGACCGCTTTTCTGTCCGTACGGTAGATCGGTCTGCGTAAGGTCTCCGGTGATGATCGCGCGCGAATTATTACCAAGACGGGTCAGAAACATCTTCATCTGCTCGGGAGTTGCGTTCTGCGCCTCGTCAAGAATGATAAAGGAATCCTCAAGCGTGCGTCCTCTCATATACGCCAAGGGCGCGATCTCAATGACCTGCTTCTCGATAAGCTTCTGATAGTTCTCAACACCCATCATATCGTAAAGCGCATCGTAAAGCGGACGTAGATAGGGGTCAATCTTGCTCTGAAGATCTCCCGGCAAAAAGCCAAGCTTCTCTCCCGCCTCAATGGCAGGACGCGTCAGAATGATACGGCTGACCTTGCGCTCCCTGAGCGCCTTGACCGCCATTGCTACCGCAAGATAGGTCTTACCCGTACCCGCAGGGCCAACACCAAATACGACAGTATTGTTCTTTATTGCCTCAACGTAGCTTTTCTGTCCGACCGTACGCGCCTTGATGGGCTTGCCCTTGCTTGTAATGCAAATACAGTCCGCACCGAAGTTTTCAAGCTCTGCCGCGCGGTCGTCATTTACCATATCAATGACATAACGCACACTCTGTTCAGTAAGAAAATCACTGTATTCCGACATCTTTTTGAGCAGCTCTATTGCTTTTGCGCCCTTGATAACGTCACCTGAATTGTCTCCGCTTACCGAAACCCCCGCCCCCGTGTCAATGGCACAGTTGCCGATCTTTACACCGTAAGCCTTTTCTATCAGACGCACGTTAACGTCATAGCTGCCGAAAACCTTCGTGAGCAGCTCGCCCGCACCAAACGGAACTATTTTCTGAAACATAAGAGTCACCTCCAAATCTGTGAATATCTGACTTCACTGTTGCGGATAACGCACGAACTCAAACTCCTGCCGCTTTGCAATATTCTCGATCAATGAAAGCTCTGCCACGATCCGCACCGACACATCCGTGATCTCGGTCGAGATGCTTTTGCGCAACAAAAACTTATCCTCACCAAGTTCGGAAAGCCGTTTCGTAAGCTCATCAAACGCAAGCTCCGTTGCCTCCTCTGCACTGCGTCTCATTACGCACCACTCGTACTCACGGTATTGCGTAACTGAAAGCTCGTAGGGAATCAGCTTGCCCTCAACCAAAGTCAAATTATCCACTCTAATTATTTTATCACAAAGTGTGGGTAAATTTCTACTGTTTTTTGAAATTTTTATCGTTTTTCCAAAGATTTTCAAGCTTTTTTCCTCATAATCCACTCCCGTATAGCTTTTCACCTCATATTCAAGCGGAATTTCGATAATTACGGTGTCATTAGTCTTTGCAAAAACCGAACCGGAGGCACTCCGCAAACGGTATCCCACACTTTTACTGTCATATATTCCACTCACAAGAAGCTCTCCGCGACTTACTATGCTCCCGACGGATACCATGGGAAGACCGCTGTAAACCTCAAGACGTACGATCTCTCCGTTCTTTGCCGCTACAAGATTTGCAGGAAGCCGCACCTCCTTCGGAGGCTCGATCTGCTTTTCCCGAACCTCAACGTGCGCTACCGTACCGCGTATATTTATACTCATCCAAGATATATCGTCGGAACGCAGAAGCAACTCGTTTTCTATTCTGTCCGTGTCTATCCCTGAAAGAACTGCCCCAATGTCAAATCCGCACTCCCGAAGCTGAGCTTTTATAACATCCGACGGTACCGCATCATTTCCCGTAACTCGCACGTCCCACAGTACCTGTCCCGAAAGCCAGATGATTGTGCAAGCGAGTAAAAAGCCGAGCATAGCACCTGCCCTTGTTCTGTTC
The DNA here is from genome assembly GCA_017504205.1 of Clostridia bacterium. Taxonomy (GTDB): domain Bacteria; phylum Bacillota; class Clostridia; order Oscillospirales; family CAG-272; genus HGM12650. The sequence continues at coordinate 35,978 of JAFVRO010000021.1, forward strand.
TGAAGCACAAGCGACGGAAGCCCGTAGCATCTTTCAAGCACAAGCGGAAAATGAACGCCGTCTGCCTCCTCCCAAAGTCTTTTAAGACGCGCATATCCTCTTACCGTAAGACATATGCAAAGCCGTTCCGTGCCCTCCTCGCCGTGTATCACCCGCTGGCCTCTGCAAACTATGCCGTTACTCATACATACGTTAAGTACCTCGGCGGCATCCTCAAGGCTTGCCGTTACAACGCAGGTGCCGAGCAGAAAAAGCAGCGGATTTATCCGCACACCGAGCGGAGCCGCCGATTCACGGTACTCAAGCGTTACCTCGCTTATCTCTAAAAGCTTACTTATCCGCATCAGCCTTGCCTCCCCCCTTAGGGTCACGAAAGCTTACTCCGTCAATTCGCCCTTCAACGCTTACACACCCCGCATTGTAAGATACGCATAAAAGTGCCTCACCGTATACCGCCACCGTACCGTCCGCCACGCATAATACTATCTCCTCCGTGCCGTAACTCAGTATTTTGCGACATTCAAATACCGTGACCCGACTCCTGCCCCTTATTTCTATCAGCCGTCCGTCAAGCGTCATAAGCTCGCTGAGCCTCCGCCTCCTTCCAATACCACGACTGCCTTCTTTTTTGCGCCCGTTTTTCATATTTTTCACCACTTTCCGTATAATGTAATATCAAGTCTCGATCTACGCTATTGTATGCTTGCAGAGCTTGAGCAATTACCGAAAAACTCTTACACGAAAAGGAAAGCTTATGACCGTACAGTACCCTGGAAAACTCACCGCAAGGCTTGCCGAGATCCCCTACGGCAAAATAATGCTTGCAACTCTTTCTCTTTTTTCAATGCTCCTGATGCTAAAAAATTGTGATATTGCCATAGAGTATATGAAAAACGGCCTCCTGCTTTGTGCCAGGACGGTTATCCCATCACTGTTTCCGTTTATGGTAATATCCGAGATTATCGTTTCGTCCGGAGCAGGGGAGTACGTCGGATCTTTGGTCGCAAAACCTGCCCGATGGCTTTTCAATATATCTCCATCGGGAGCGTGTGCGGTCTTTCTCGGCGCAGTTTGCGGCTTTCCCGTGGGGGCAAGAAGTGCTGTTCAGGCGCTTGATAACGGCTTTATCGATAAAACCGAATGCGCTCACCTCCTTACGTTCTCAAATAACCCAAGTTCTGCCTTTATCATAAGTGCGGTTGGTGCATCTCTGCTCGGCAACCGCACACTCGGACTTGTCCTGTGGCTTCTGACCGTCATAACCTCACTCATATGCGGCTTCGTAATGCGCCTCATACTTTACCGCACCTCACGCGCAAAGCCTAAGGTAACGACAAAAGCACATACCGTATCAGGCGTATCAACATTTACCAAGGCACTCACCTCCTCGACGGGCGCAATGCTTACCGTCTGCGCCTACGTCGTTTTTTTCTCCGCCTTTATCGGTGCGCTCGGTTCAGCACTTGAAACCGTTACCCCGTCCCCGACCGTAAAGGCTCTGCTTTTTTCCTTCTTCGAACTGTCCTCGGGCGCATCTCTCTGCTCGGAACTTGAAGGTGGCGCAAGCCTGCCGGCACTTGCTGCGGCACTTGGATGGTCGGGAATATCCGTACATTGTCAGATAATTACCGTCTGCGAGGGAAGGGGAGTATCCTTCCGACCGTATTTTTTTGCAAAGCTTTTGCAGGCACTCCTGAGCCTTGTGGGGATGCTCTTGCTTCTGCATATATTGCCTCCGGAGCTCACAGGCGGGGTCGAAAGCATATTCGGGTCACCGCTTTCCTGAATGCAACTTGTTGCATGCTTCAAAATAATATGCTATAATGTATGCACACCGTTACACGTTTGGCGAAAAAATGTGTCTATAAAGTTGGAACGATTTTTTTAGGAGGTGCTCCGTGAAGCTTCACCTTTCAAGACCTGTGCTCAGCGATGAGAAGATCGTAGAGCTTTTCTTCGCTCGCAACGAACAGGCAATCGACGAAACCGACCGAAAATATAAAAGCTATCTCGTCAAGGTGGCGTATAATATTCTGAGTGACCGTGACGAAGCCGAGCAGTGCCTTGACGATACCTATGTACGCGCGTGGAACACTATACCGCCCAAGCGTCCTGACTCTTTGCGTGCGTATCTTGCTACGGTAATACGAAATTGCGCACTTAATTGCTACCGCGCAAGATCGAGCGAAAAGCGCATACCGTCATCCTTGACACAAAGCCTTGACGAGCTCGATTTTCTCATTCCGGATCAGACAGAAGACTCGTATGACGACGGTGAGCTTTCGCGCACCCTCTCCGAGTTCATTCGCTCACTCGATCAAAGACGAATGTACATATTTATGAGCAGATATTACTTATCCCGACCCATAGTTGAGATCGCAGATCTGCTCGGCGTCAGCCGATCCACAGTGAATAAGGAGATCGCCGCCATAAAGACGTTACTCAGAGAAAAACTCGAAAGCGAGGGATTTGAAATATGACGAGAAATACGTTTATTGATTCAATGTCAGCAATAGATACGGAAATAGTTGAGTTATTTGCCGAACAGGACGCAAAAATGCACGAAATGCGTAGTAAAAGAAAGCGTAGATACACCCTTGCATCTGTAATCAGCACTTGCGCCTGTGCCGTTCTCGTTCTCTTGGTAATGCCTCTGATGTACGCAATATTCGGCGGCGCAAACGCCGAGGCACCGGAAAGCGATTACTTTTCGAATATGGATGAGCTGCATATGAGGTTGGAATATACTACCCTCTATTCTGCCGTAGACCTGGATAGCGCGCTATCATCAAGCATACATCTGTCGTATAGCTCGACCGTTTCAAGCAACTCAAAGCCCGACGGCATATTCGGCCCTGTCAAAGAGGATAATGCGGCAGGCGAAGCCGAAAACATACCGCTCCAGCTTCGTATCAGTACAACCTATGCAAACGGTGACAACACCGATTCCGTACGCTATTATATCATCTTCAATGTAGATGACGTCGATAAAAGCTATATCGCAGGATACGAGGAGCAGGGACTTACCAAAACGGTGAACGGAGTTACCGTCCACTATTGCCACCTTGATGACGGACTTTTCAGCTCTCAGGCAAAATTCGTCTACGACGAAAACTTGTACGTTATCAACGTGGACGCAGGCGGCACATCACATAACCTTGATCCGTATCTTGACGTAATTCTTGAAGAAATAGAGAAGGGAACATACTAATGAAAAAACATAAGCTTCTTCCGTTAATATTTCTTGTGCTTTGCCTTGTAACGCTGGCGCTTGAGCTACTCCCATTCGGAGCCGTCCTCAATTTCATCGGTGATGAGGGACAGGTGTGGGTAAGACGATATTCCTATTTCAACCTCACCCCGTACGGATACGCCCATATGTCACCTTTTTTCACCGCTTTACTTACATGTATCCTTACGGCTCTTGCCATAGCTGAGCTTGTCACGGATAACGCCACAGTGCAGAAGGTGATCCGTTGGCTTGCTCCCGTAACCCTCGCTATGTCGCTCTGCCCACTGTTGCTCGGCTTGCGATTTTATAGCATCGTCGGCGCCCTCATTTCCGCAACGCTTGCCCTTGCAACCGTTATCGCATTTTTTATCAGGCCAAACCCGAATGAAGTTAAATAAAACAGTAAGGGGGCTGTCTCACGCAATGATGTGCCCCCTGTCAAGTAGACAGTGAAAAAAACAAAAAGAATTTACAATTGAAAAGATTCTTTCATCTCCCCCTGCTGCGCAGCAGGGGGAGAGTTTCGTCACGCCGCGGCGCGATGGAACTCCATCGGAGTCATA
>JAFVRO010000001.1 GCA_017504205.1 Clostridia bacterium
CTCGACGAATCAAATTCGTCGTTTTGGCACGAAAATAGCATCAAATTTCATTAAAATCTGCGCCAAAACCGTTCGAGTTTCCGAAAATGACGGATTCCTGACCGTCATTTTCGAGCGGGCTGTCTTAATGAGACAGCCCGCGCTTTTATTATTGCCTGACTCAGATATCGTATTTTGCGAGTATCTGTGCGGGCGTTTTCCTGAGAAGCATAAGTATCGGAAGCGTTCCGCAGAACAGTACCAATACAAGCAATAGTGCGAATACTATCAGCGCATACCACCAGGGGTAGAAGAATACCGTCGCAACCGAGGGCGCAAGCACCTTGCAAACGAACAGGAACGCGCTCGTCAAAATGTACCCTATGAATACCGTCAGGGAAGCAAGCACCAGAGATTCAACGGTGAACTTAAAGCGCAGGTTCTTCTTTGAAACACCGATAGCACGGTATATTCCAACCTCCTTGATACGGTTCATCAGCGATGAACGCATAACGAAGTACATACAGAAGCTCATCAGTATCACAACTATCGCCATAACGACAAGACTTGTGATAATTCCCTCAAGATTGTTTGAAATAGCCATTCTGAACATATCGTCCGGCGTTATGATAGCGGGAATATACTCACTCGGTCTTACAATGTGCGAAAACTTTTCCTTTACCCATTTGGCAGTTTTGCCGGGATCTGTCGAGTGAAGCACAGTGTATACCGTCTCCGACACACTGTCTACGAATACCACCTCGTCCGTGGAGATATAGCTCTTTACCTCTCCGTATTCATATTTTTCATAGAAATAGTAGGGAACTGCCGATTCGTGTGTCTGGCCGTACTGCTTGGATAACGCGACGTAATCGTTGTCGGTTACAAAGTAGCGGCATTCGCTGATGTAATCACCACTTTGAGGAGTACGGTAGAAAATATCCTCGTATTTGACGTAAAGCTCCTTCATCGCCTCTGCCATTGTGGGAAGCTCCAGGTCAGCTGCCTCAAGCTCACTGAGCGTCGGATACCTTCCGTACTTTTTCTTGTATTCATCCGCCTTGAACAGTATCTCGTCCGCAAAGTAATACTTTGCCGCATTTATGTCCATTTCAACTGCAAGCCAAAGCTCGAAATTGTAAGGATCAAATAACTTGCTTTCCTGCAGGAAGCGGTCAAGCTCACTGTAATAATCCAGCATTCCTTCTACAAATCTTTCGTTGAATACCGTCTGATAGATCGCCTCAAATTCCGCCGAGCCGGGCTCAACGGTGGGGTTTTCCTTTATGACGAGCTCTCTGAAGTACTCCCTGAAATCCTCGGTCTTTTTAATACCGTTCAGCGCAAGCCAGGTGTGATAATCATGGGCATATCGCATGATCCTTGCAACCTTGAATTGCTTGCCGTGTATTTTTATCTGCTCTCCGATCTCCGGGATCTTCACGTCACTCTCAGTCAGGCGGTATGCAAGCACAGTCTCACCGTCCGCAAGTCCTTCGGATGTAAAATCTGATATTCCAACATATGCGGATGCACGATTCATTACGTTCTTCGCAAGCGCCATAGAATTAAGGTATACTGCAGATTCATTCGACCTGACTATACCGACGATGCGTGCTGCGGAGCCGTCAACTGCAAGCGAGGAAGAACGAAGACCGAGAAGATCCGCGTGATCATCAATGTATCCGTAAGGCGATTTTTCAAGCAGAGCGTCTGCTACCTTGCTCGTTATCAGTATTTCGCTTTCTTCAAGCTCGGTCGCACGTCCCTCAAGCAGCTCAAGTCCGCTTGCAAGGGATACGTCAAGCATCACCGCGCTCGTCTCAAAGCGTGAACCGTAGAAGCTTTCCTTGAAGGTCTCAAAATACGGAGTATTGAATGAAATATTTGTGCCCGTGCTGAATGCAAGCCGCGCATAGTCCACACCGCTTTCCGCAGAGCCAACGCCCGCAAGCAATGTCTTGGAGGTCGCTTCGTTTGGCGTCAGAACGTAAAACGTCTCATGGTTGTATGAGTTTCTTGCATCTATTATGTCACCTATTGCCGTGCCAAATACAGCACTCATAACAACGAGCACCATCGCAAACAGACACATACATCTCTGCAATAGCTTTTTACCCTTTTTCTGCCTTACGAAGCTTGCAACATATCCGCTCCTGATCGATGAGCGAGTCGTGAAAAGACGTCCGAATTTCGTGCCCGTGACCGTCGGAAGCGCCGACATATCTATCGTACGCTCCTTTTCCTCGGGCGCACGCCTTTCCGTGTATACACCCTCACGAAGCTTTACCTCACTGTATTCGTCAAGCACCTGAACACGCGGCGTGTCAACCTTGACGTAAAGCTTTCCGCCCTCGTTGATGATGCGTATTTTGACAGGCGCGGCAGGACTTTCTCCGTAGTATTCAATCTGTGCGTTTTCGTCACCGAGCTCGACACGGTCAAGCTCTCCGAGATATATCGCGTTCTTGTCCCTTTCTTCGTATCCGTTTGCACCTTCGTTGTCGCGGACTGATACGATCTTGCCGTCCGATAGCTCAATAACCTTGTCACAGTAGTAATCCACAAGGCTTGCCTCATGCGTCACAAGCAGAACGAGGTGATCGCGCGAGATCGCCTTCAGCAGATCCATGATAAGCACCGTGTTAGCCTCGTCAAGGTTTCCCGTGGGCTCGTCTGCAAGTATTATCCGCGGATTTTTCACTATGGCGCGCGCAATAGCGATCCTTTGCTGCTGACCTCCCGATAAGGTGTCAGGTGTGCGGTTTTTGTATTTTTCCATTCCTACGTTGGTAAGAGCCGCAATAACGCGCCTCTCTATCTCCGCCTCATCCTCCATACCGCAGAGCCTCAGCGCATTCGCTACGTTCTCATAGCAGGTTTCAAGACGGTTGAGATTGTAGTTCTGGAATATGTAACCGACGTATTGATTGCGTATGTCGTCACCTTTTTTATCTACATCCTGTCCTTCAATGGTGAGAGAACCTTCCGAGAAGCCGTCAAGACCTCCGATTACGTTTAAAAGCGTGGTCTTTCCGCATCCACTTTGTCCGAAGATCGCAACCATGCCGCTTTCGGGAAGCTCAAGAGATACGTCATTTATAACATGTATCTCGTTGCTTTTGCCCTTGTTAAAATATTTATGAAGCCCTTTGATGCTGATCATTCTGCGCTACCTCCTCTCAAAGCGGTTTTTACGCTTTCGTTAAATAGCTTGCGTATCTGCTTGCGCGTTACCCGAAGTGTCAGTATCACCATGCCTATCGCGATAGCAACGTATTGCCATGCGTAAAGATATGTGAAGTGCGGATTAAGCGTGGGTACTGTGAATATGATTATAGCCGCCGCCGCAGTAAGCACGAAAGCCGGTATCAGAGAGATGAACATACGCGCGTACATGCCGATACGTATCACTCTGACGGATATTCCCATCGAACGCATTATTGCCATGTCTCCCTTGAAGGCGGACAAGGCACGCGATGAGCAAAGATTTATAAAGAAAGCGATAAATACGATCGTAAGTCCCCAGAGGAATATCATTACGACACTCATAAGCACGTCAAGAATTGTGTCTAAGGCATCAGGCTCGTATTCTGTGTCCGACGGTACCGCAACGTACCCAAGCGCGCTCAACTGCTCTGCCGCCTCGCGTGCCTTGCCGTCGTTCTCATAAAACAACGTAGCCTGCGCGTATGACATTTCAAGCACCTCGTATGCAAGCTCTTTGACGATGGATATGCTGACGAATACCGTGTCTCCGTTTTTCGTCACGTCGGGGCGTGTTTCGGTGAAAACGCCTCTGTCAAACTCCTTCTTGAAGGTGAGCGTCGTGTCCTTGCCGTCAAAATAATCGTAGTTTCTGTCGTAGTAGAAGCACTTGACCGTCAGGAGCGCATCCTTAATTTTTTCTTGATTTTCATAATACCGATAGCTCTGTACGTCCACGAATATTTTTCCGTCCTGTACCTCGTAAGACGGAACGAGATTTATGTTCGACGTGGAGAAATTCCCCTTGCCGTCCACCGCGGTGAAATCAAGAGCTACCGACGTATCCTGCGAGCTGAGCAGATAAAACGCCGCCGTTGCATTTTCAAAGCCCTCCGACGTGAACGAGCATTCGGGCGAAAGATTGTTGTCATAATAGTATTTTATTCCGACGACCTTGAGCGAAAGGGAATTGAGCGAAATGCTTCCTATAAGTATCTCACTCTTGCCAAATCGTGGTTGAAATGAGATCGGCAGGTAAAGCACGACCTCGTTTGGCGCCTCGGGATAGCGTCCAAGCGATAGATGTCCGTAATCCTTTTCGTATGTCGGCATCGCATATATTCTGCGTATAAGTCCGTCATCGCGGTACGCTATCGCGTTACCCCCCGATTGAGCATAGTCAAGCAACTTGTCGAAATGAAGCACGGACTCCGCGCCGCTTTGTCTTGCAAGCTCCTCAAGTTCGGCATCCGTTATCGGCTTTCCGTTCTGCTTGGCGATCACAAGCCTGCCGTCGATGTGATTGAACATATAGTTTTTGTCAAACACGGTGATGTCTGACGTGAAAAACGAGGTGGTGACAAAAATGCCAAGCGTTCCGACGAGCAGAAGCACGCAAATGAAGAATGAAAGCCGTGGCTTCGCGGTAAATATCGACCGTCCAAGCAAAAGACCGCGTCCAAGATCAGCCTTAAGGCCCTTCTTTGACTTGAGCACCGATTGCGCCTGCGCCTCTGAAGGTGCTTCGGAATGTGATATAACGTGATCTGATTCTATTGCGCCGTCAAACACGCGGATGTGCCGCGTGGCACAGTGCTCCACCTGCTCAAAATTGTGCGTGACTACGATAAGAAGCTTGTCGCGCGATACCTCACGCAAAAGCTCAATGATCTCACGCGAGGTTTTTGAATCGAGGTTGCCGGTTGGCTCGTCGGCAAGGATTATTGGACTGTCCTTTGCAAGCGCACGCGCTATGACCGTCCTCTGCTTCTGTCCACCGGAAAGACGGCTTCCCTTGTGCTTTAAGTGCGATGAAAGCCCGACGCGGTCTATAAGCTCAAGCGCGCGCTGCCTCCGCTCCTTTTTGTCCTCAATGTGCATCAGAGCAAGCTCCACGTTTTCAAGCACCGTGAAACTCTCAATTATGTTGTAATCCTGGAAAATGAAGGATATGTATTTTTCTCTGTACTCCTCCCAGTCGGGCTGCAGATAGTGCGAGGTGACCTGATCCTCAATGTAAAGCTCCCCCTCCTCGTAAGAATCCATTCCGCTTATTACGTTGAGTAGAGTGGACTTTCCCGATCCTGATTTACCCGTAACCGCAACGAATTCGCCGCGTTCAAAGGAAAGACTTACGCCGCGTATTCCAACCGCTACGCTTCCCTCGGAAACGTAGATCTTTCCTATGTCCTGTAATCTGAGTAATGCCATTTGTTCTCCTTTCGTGCCGTAAGACTTAAGCCGTTACACCGCGTAACATCGCTTTCTTATATAGACCCTGAATTCTCAAAAAAGTGTTACGGCTTTCCCTAATTATAACATAAGGAAAAATGATTTTCAATACCGTGCCTTAAAAAATACTTTTCGCAAGAAAAGTTTAAGTTTTCACCGTCTTATTGCACATATACGGCACGATATATTTGTACATAGTTTACAAAAATGGAATATTCACTTGACAAAAGTTTTTTTTACTGTATAATATATATACTACATCAGACAAGGAGACTATAAAAGTGGATTGCGGCGACAGTGACGGTAATAGTATAAACGTACCGTTATCAACTTCAAGCAGCTCAACTGAATACTCAAAGCACGCATAACCTGAATTCCGGGGATATGCTTTTTTGCGTTATATAGGATCCTGATATCAACATCCGCATAGCGGAAATACATAACAAAGATTTTAAGGAGTTAAAAAATGCCTGACGGGAGTACACTGACATTTATTGGAATGTTTTTATGCTTGGTTTTCTCAGCCTTCTTCTCTGCAAGTGAGACAGCTTTCACATCTATGAATAAAACAAAGATGAAGAATAAAGTTCAAGAGGGCAATAAGACCGCAGCGCTTGCGTTGAAAATGGTCAATAACTATGACAAGCTGCTTTCTACGATTCTGATTGGAAACAATATCGTAAACGTTGCCCTTACAGCAATGGCAACCGCATGGTTTATTGCGTGGTTTGAGCTCATTCAGACAAACCTTTCTGCATCCACTGTGTCTACTGCAGTAATTACTGTAGCAGTACTTATTTTCGGAGAGATCACACCTAAAAGCATTGCTAAGGATCACCCTGAGGGATTTGCTATTGGCGTTGCAAGACTGCTCAGATTAATCCAGCTTATTCTCACCCCCTTCAACCTTATATTTATGGGATGGAAAAAGCTTATCAATCTCATATTCAAGCCTTCAAATATTGACACCGTAACAGAAGGCGAGGTGCTCACCCTTGTCGACGAGGCTCACGAGGACGGAAGCATCGACGAGTATAACAAAGAGCTTATTGAAAATATCTTTGCCTTCGACGATATGACCGCCGGCGAGATCGCAACCCACCGAACAGAAATTACTATGCTCTGCATAGATGATACCGTTGAGGAGTGGAACGATGCTATCAATAATAGCCGCTACTCCCGTTATCCCGTATACGGTGAAAATATCGATGATATAATCGGTATACTTGATGCCCGCGCTTACTTCAGACTTGAAGAAAAGACCCGCGAGGTTATAATGGCTGAGGCAATTACCCCCGCATACTTCGTTCCCGAATCCGTAAAGGCAGACGTACTTTTCAAGAATATGAAGGCTAAAAAAGAGTATTTTGCCGTAGTTCTTGACGAATACGGCGGAGTTTACGGTATTATCACTCTTACAGACCTTGTAGAGTGCATCGTCGGTGAATTTACCGAAAGCCACGAGGACGAGGATGAAGAGGCAGACATTGTGCTTATCGAAGAGAATAAGTGGCAGATCAGCGGAACCGCTTCTGTTCAGGACGTAAGAGATGCGCTCGGTATCGCAATAAACGACGAGGACAGCGAAACATTCGGCGGTTACGTTCTCGGTCTGTACGGCTCAGTCCCGGAGGACGGCTCAAAATTTGAGGTGTCCGCAGACGGACTTGAGATCCATGTTGAGGATATCAAGGAGCACGTTATAGAGAAAACTATTGTAATTCTTAAGCCCGAGGAGAAGGAAGACTGATCCTGAAGGTTGTATAAATGTGACAAAGGGAGTGCCGGCGACACTCCCTTTTAACTTGATTTAAATATCATAAAAATCAAAAATGCAAATCAACTCAAAAAATGATAATAAGTAATGTCAAATTAACTAAATCGAATATCGATAATTTGTCTAATGTTACATTTTTAACAAATTTTCAAACTTACGCAAATTTGTCTTGACAAACGACAAAAAAACAGATATTATATATATGGAAACGTGTGCGTTATTGTAGCGCAACGCCGTATCGCAAATAGCGAAATAATTTATTCAGATAAGGAAAAAACTATGGAATACCGTATCGAACATGACTCAATGGGTGAGGTCAAGGTCCCTGCTGACAAATATTGGGCAGCACAAACAGAGAGAAGCCACGAAAACTTTCTTATCGGCGTAGGAATAGAAACTATGCCCCGTGAGATCACTCACGCTTTTGGTGTACTTAAGAAGGCATGTGCAATAGCCAACAATGCACTCAAGCCTGAAAAGATGACCGACGCAAAGCTCGCAGCAATTTCTGCAGCGTGCGACCGAGTTATGAGCGGAGAGCTCAACGAGCATTTCCCGCTGGTCGTTTGGCAGACCGGATCAGGCACACAGTCGAATATGAACGCCAATGAGGTTATCGCAAACTGCGGCACCGAAATGGCAGGCGACAAGCTTGAAAAGCCCCTTCATCCTAACGATGACATTAACATGAGCCAGAGCTCAAATGACACCTTCCCCGCAGCAATGCACATTGCCGCAAAGATCATAATTGAGGATAAGCTTCTCCCCGCTATCGATCTTCTCATCGCTACCTTTGTTCGTCTCGAGGCAGAGAATGATGACGTTGTAAAGAGCGGAAGAACTCACCTCCAGGATGCAACCCCCATCAAGTTCTCACAGGAGATCTCCGGTTGGAGAACCTCTCTTGAAAGAGACAGAGAGATGATCGTTGCCGCCCTTCCGTTCCTTTCCGAGCTTGCTCTCGGCGGTACGGCTGTAGGTACCGGACTCAACTGTCCCAAGGGCTTCGACGTTAAGGTAGCAGAGGCTATCTCAGAGATTACAGGTAAGCACTTCGTTACTGCTCCCAATAAGTTCCACGCACTTACCTCAAAGGACGAAATCGTGTTCGCTCACGGCGCTCTCAAGGCACTTGCGGCAGATATGATGAAGATAGCAAATGACGTAAGATGGCTTGCATCAGGCCCAAGACTTGGAATCGGTGAGATCACTATTCCCGAGAACGAGCCCGGCTCCTCCATCATGCCCGGTAAGGTCAACCCCACTCAGTGCGAGCAGGCTACAATGGTAGCGGTTCAGGTTATGGGTAACGACGTAGCCGTTGGTATGGCAGCGTCCCAGGGTAACTTCGAGCTTAACGTATTCATGCCCGTTTGCATCTATAACTTCCTTCAGTCCGCACGTCTGCTTGCTGAATCCATCGTTTCATTTAACGATAAATGTGCAGTAGGCATCAAGGCTAACAGAGAAAAGATGCATTCCAATCTTCACAACTCCCTTATGCTTGTAACCGCTCTCAACCCCTACATAGGATATGAGAACGCAGCAAAAACCGTAAAGAAGGCATTTAAGGATAACGTATCCCTCAAAGAGGCGTGCGTAGCTCTCGGATTCCTCACCGCAGAGAAGTTCGACGAGGTATTCCACCCCGAGCAGATGGTTTGATCACCTTAATACGGTAATAGAAAAGTTTACAGCTTCCGCACGCTGAACACGGTGTGCGGAATGCTCTGTTAGAACGATAATTTTAATATTGATTTATAGGACTTGTTGTCCTTGATTCACAAGGTTATTATCTATTGAACCCAAACACGAAAGGATGGCCCAAACATAATGGTTTTTAATTACTATCCCGGATGTACTCTGAAAACTAAGGCTAAAGAGCTTGACGTAAAAGCACGCAAGGCAGCAGAGGCACTCGGCATAACGCTTGAGGAGCTTCCAGAATGGCAGTGCTGCGGTGGCGCATACCCATTGGCGCGTGACGAAATTGCTACCAAGCTTTCGTCGGTCAGAGCTCTTGTGTCCGCAAAGGAAAACGGTGGTACACTCGTCACTCTTTGCTCTGCGTGTCACAACGTCATCAAGCAGGTCAATAATGACATGAAAACTGATGAATATATTTCCACAAGAGTGAATAACTACATAGGCGGTACACCTTATCACGGAGAGACCGAGGTAATACATTATCTTGAGATGCTCCGCGACAAAATAGGCTATGACGAAATTGCCAAAAAGGTAATCAATTCGCTCAAGGGTAAAAAGATCGCCGCATATTACGGATGCCTTTTACTTCGTCCCAATAGCGTTATGCGAATGGATAACCCGGAGAACCCCACAATAATTGAGGATCTTATCAGGGCGCTTGGAGCTGAGCCTGTGGTTTATGCAATGAGAAACGAATGTTGCGGCGGCTACGTTACACTTGAAGACAGAACGCTTGCGGTCAAGAGGAGTAATCTCATACTTGAGGATGCACAGGCACACGGCGCGGATATGATCGTTACCGCATGCCCCCTCTGCCTTTATAACCTGACGAAAAACGGAACCGCAGGAGAGATTCCCGTGGTATACTTCACCGAGATACTTGCAGAAGCTCTCGGCATAAACGATTAAGGGGGACGCTATGCATAACAACGGAAATAGTCAGAAGGAACAAGTTCTCAGAATGAGCGGAACCGATCCCCTGAAATGTATGAGATGCGGTAAATGCACCGCAACCTGTCCTTCATACGACGAGATGGAATATCATCCCCATCAGTTTGTTTATATGGTTGAAAAGGGAGATATCGAGACACTTAAAAAGTCGGATTCATTTTATAAATGCCTCAGCTGCTTTGCCTGCATCGAAAGATGCCCCAGAGGCGTTGAGCCCGCAAAGCTCGTAGAGGCAGTACGCCTGCTCGTTATAAGAGAGCAGGGAGCTAACCACTTAAAACCCGAACAGATCTGCGCGATTCTCGATGAGGAGCTTCCTCAGCAGGCAATAGTAACCGCGTTGCGCAAGTACAGTAAGTAAGGAGGATACGTCATGCAAAGAATAGGTGTTTTCGTATGTCACTGCGGAACGAACATAGCTGCAACTGTGGACGTCGTTCGCGTAGCAGAGGCACTCGGTAAAGAAAACGGCGTGGTATTCTCCACCGAATATCAGTATATGTGCTCTGAGTCGGGTCAGAATCTTATTCAGGACGCGATCCGCGAGCATAAGCTCACAGGTATCGTTGTTTGCTCCTGCTCACCCAGAATGCACGAGGCTACCTTCCGCAAGACCGCCGCTAAGGCAGGACTTAATCCCTATATGGTAGAGATCGCAAATATCCGTGAGCAGTGCTCCTGGATACATAAGGATATCCCAAGTGCTACCGAGAAGGCAATTATCCTCGGCAGAGCCGCAATCGCAAAGGTTCACCTTAACGCTCCCCTCATCGCAGGAACGAGCCCTGTTGCAAAGCGCGCCCTTGTTATAGGTGGCGGTATCGCGGGTATTCAGACCGCGCTTGATATTGCAGATGCAGGCTTCAAGGTGGATATAGTTGAGAAGTCTCCGACAATCGGAGGAAAAATGACTCAGCTCGACAAGACCTTCCCGACGCTCGACTGCGCCGCGTGTATCCTCACGCCTAAAATGGTAGATGCCGCTCAGCACGAGAATATCACCATCTACGCCTTCAGTGAGGTCGAAAGCGTTAAAGGATTTGTCGGTAACTTCGACGTTACCATACGCCGTAAGGCAAGATATGTCAAAGAGGATATCTGTACCGGATGCGGACTTTGCACTGAAAAGTGTCCTCAGAAGAAGGTTCCCAATGAGTTCAATATGGGACTTGATAACCGCCGCGCGGTTTATATCCCCTTTGCTCAGGCAGTGCCGAAGGTCGCAACTATAGACCCCGACTACTGTACTATGCTTAAGACGGGCAAATGCGGAGTTTGCTCCAAGGTCTGCACCGCAAATGCAATAGATTATACTCAGAAGGATAGCTTCGTTGAGGAAAAATACGGCGCAATCGTAGTTGCAACCGGTTTCAATCCGATTAGTCTTGACTCTTACAACGAGTACGCATATGCGCAAAGCCCCGACGTCGTTTCCTCGCTTGAGTTCGAACGTATTACCAACGCCGCAGGCCCCACAGGCGGCAAGCTTCTCCGCCCTTCCGACGGTAAGCACCCCCACACCATTGTTTTCGTTCAGTGCGTAGGATCAAGATGCTCCGCCGAGAACGAGCACGGTAAGGAGTATTGCTCCAAGATCTGCTGTATGTATACCGCAAAGCACGCAATGCTCACAAGAGAAAAATACCCTGACACCGAGGTCTACGTTTTCTATATCGACGTCAGAACTCCCGGAAAGGGATTTGATGAGTTCTACCGTCGTGCAGTAGAGGAATACGGCGTTCATTATATCAAAGGAATGGTAGGTAAGGTTGTTCCTCAGGGGGATAAGCTCAAGGTTCAGGCATCCGACCTTCTTGGAGGTGAACAGCTTCATATCGATGCGGATATGGTAGTACTTGCCGCCGCAATCGAGCCCGATAAGTCCGCAAGACCTCTTGCAACAATGCTCACCGCAAGCATGGACACCAATGACTTCTTCACGGAGGCGCATCCCAAGCTCCGTCCCGTAGAAAGCCCCACCGCAGGTATATTCCTTTCGGGCGCGTGCCAGGGTCCCAAGGATATTCCGGAGACGGTATCTCAGGCAGGAGCCGCTGCCGCAAAAGTCATCGGCCTGCTTGCTAAGGATTCACTCGTCTGCAACCCGTGCGTTGCTCATTCCGATGAGCTCATGTGTAACGGTTGCTCACAGTGTGAAAAGGTTTGCCCGTACGGCGCTATAACCTATGAAAGCAAGGAATTCAGAATGCCCGACAGAACAACCAAGCTTCGCCGTGTTGCAATAGTCAACGAAGCGGTCTGCCAGGGATGCGGTGCTTGTACCGTAACCTGTCCGTCAGGAGCTATGGATCTTAAAGGATTTACAACAAGACAGATTATGGCGGAGGTAGATGCAATATGCAGATAAACGAAAACGTAACTACAAACGAAGCCTTCAAGCCCCTTATAGTAGCATTCTGCTGTAATTGGTGCTCATATGCAGGAGCTGACCTTGCGGGAACTAACAGACTTAATTACCCCGCAGATGTCAAGATCATCCGCGTTCCTTGCTCCTGCCGCGTAAACCCTACCTTTATCCTCAAGGCATTCCAAAAGGGTGCTGACGGAGTTATCATCTGCGGATGTCATCCCGGTGACTGCCACTACACGTCAGGTAACTATTACGCAAGAAGAAGAATGACGCTTCTGTTCTCAATGCTCGATTATCTCGGTATAGAGAAGGAAAGAACCCGTGTTGAGTGGGTCTCCGCCGCCGAGGGTGTAAAATTCGCAGATACAATGAACTCCTTCGTCGAGACGATCACCAAGCTTGGACGAAACAAGAGATTGGAGGACCTCAGATGCAGGAAATGATCAATATTATGAAAAATCGCGCAATAGAGCTGATGAATGACGGCACAGTAGCCCGTGTCATTGGCTGGTCACGCGGAGAATTTGTATACGATATGATCCCCACCGTATTTAATTCGGTAGAGGACGTGGAAAAGAGCTTTGCTTACAGCGATTTCTGCGGAAGCAATCTCTCAAAATATCTTATAGAACAAGGCTCAAAGGAAGGCAAGACTCTTGTTTTCCTGAAGCCCTGCGATACTTACAGCTTCAATCAACTCCTTACCGAGCACAGAATTGACCGCGAAAAGGTCTACGTTGTAGGCATCGAATGCCAGGGTAAGCTCAATTATGAGCTTCTCAAAAAGGCAGGGGTAAAACGCCTCGTAAGTGCTGACGTTGAAGGCGATACCGTTACCGTAACGGACGCAAAGGGAACGTACACACTTCCCGCAGTCGACGTGTTGGCTGAAAGATGCGTCAACTGCAAGAGCCGTAAGCACGTTGTATACGACGAGCTTATCGGACAGAGCGGAGAGGTGCTCGACAGTCACAGATTTGATATGGTCGCAGAGCTTGAAGCACTTTCACCTACTGAAAGATTTGAATTCTGGCAGGAGCAGCTTTCAAAGTGCATACGTTGTAATGCCTGCCGTAAGGTCTGCCCCGCTTGCACCTGCGAAAAATGCGTGTTCGATAACGATGCCTCGGGAATTGCAACAAAAGCAAACTCCGATAGCTTCGAGGAGAAAATGTACCATATCATCAGAGCCTTCCACGTTGTCGGCAGATGCACCGATTGCGGCGAATGCTCAAGAGTATGCCCCGAGAATATTCCTCTCCACCTCCTTAACCGTAAGTTTATCAAGGATATAAACGAGCTCTACGGTGAGTATCAGGCAGGCGAGGAGGCAGGAAGCCGCAATCCGCTTGTAAGTTATACGACCGACGATTGCGAGCCCGACGTAGTCTATGAAAGAGGGGGTAACGAGTGATGTCAGTATTTAAGAAGATCGCCATAGCAGACCTTGATAAGCTGTTTGCTAAGACGTCCGAAAAAATGAGTATCTACGTACCCACCGATAATAAAGACGGAGATGCCGTATACACCGAATGGAAGGACGGCGTTAAGCTCAGTGATGCAGTGAATACCCTCAGAAGCGCAAAGGACTTCTTCTTCCCGCAGACTGAAAACCTTGCAGGCTTCAAGCTCGTGGGCAAAACCATAGAAATGTACCGCACTGCTGAGGAAAAGGAGGACTTTGTCCTCTTCGGCGTAAGAGCTTGCGACGTAAAAAGCTTTGCGATCCTTGACAGCGTTTTCCTCGCTGATCCCGTAGATACCTTTTACGCCGCACGCCGTGAGCACGGTATCGTGGTCGCGCTTGCCTGTAACGATGCTAATGATACCTGCTTCTGCAAGACCTTCGGTATCGATCCTGCAGAGCCCGGCGCCGACGTAAGCGCATGGAAAAATGCAGATGAAATGTTTTTCAAGGCAAATACCGATAAGGGCGCCGCTTGGCTTGCCTCCGTTTCAGACGTCCTCGAGGATGCAGAAAACGGTGAGGGTGTAGTAGCAGACGTAAAACAGAGTATTAACGAAATGATGTCAACGCTTCCGCTTTCAGGTCTTACTACCGAAAGCTTTGACGGCAAAAATTTGCTTGAGGCGTTCAACTCCCCCGAATGGAAGGATCTCTCAAGCACTTGCCTTGGTTGCGGAACCTGTACCTTCTATTGCCCCACCTGTCAGTGCTACGATATAAGAGAATTTGACACCGGTAACGGCGTTAAGAGATTCAGATGCTGGGATAGCTGCATGTATTCCGATTTTACTAAAATGGCTGCAGAAAACCCCAGACACACTCAGCTTGAAAGATTCCGTCAGAGATTTATGCACAAGCTTGTGTACTATCCTATGAATAATAACGGCGTATACGGATGCGTCGGATGCGGCAGATGCCTTGCCAAATGCCCGATCTCAATGAATATTGTCAAAGTAATGAAAACCGTCGGAAAGGAGAAGGCCTGAGGATTGCCCTGAAAATTAAGGTAACCAAAGGAAACAATGCAAATGATAGATGCTTTAATACCAACCGTCGGCGTCGTAACGGATATCAGAATCGACACGCCGGACGTAAAAACCTTCAGAGTTGTAACTCCCGATGGAAAAAAAGCGTTTGACCATATGCCGGGTCAGTGCGCAATGCTTTCCATCCCCGGTGTCGGTGAGGCTATGTTCTCCATAACAAGCTCACCAACCAATACCGAGTATATGGAATTCAGCATTAAAAAATGCGGATGCCTCACCGATTGGCTCCATAGAATGGACGTCGGTCAGCAGATACTCATCAGAGGCCCGTACGGTAACGGATTTCCCGTCGAAACTACATTCAAGGGTAAGGATATGCTCTTTATTGCGGGTGGTATCGGACTTGCCCCCTTGCGCTCAGTAATCAATTACTGCCGTCACTACCGTGAAAATTACGGCAAGATTGATATAGTTTACGGCGCAAGATCAAGCGCAGATCTCGTGGACTACAATGAGATCATTACCGAATGGGTAGGTGACACCGATACAAATGTACACCTTACCATCGACCGCCCCGAGGATAGCTGGGACGGACACGTTGGATTTGTACCCAATTTCGTAAAGGAACTTGGATTTACCACCGATAAGATCGTTATTCTCTGCGGTCCTCCAATAATGATTAAGTTCACACTTGCAGGACTCAAGGAAATGGGATACGTGGATACCCAGGTGTTTACCACGATGGAAATGAAAATGAAATGCGGTATAGGTAAGTGCGGAAGATGCAATATCGGCTCAAAATACGTCTGCAAGGACGGCCCCGTATTCAGCTTTGATCAGCTCAGCGAGCTGCCCGATGAGTATTAAAAGGAGAAACCACAATGGAAAAAACAGTTAACGTATATTTAATGGGTAAAAAATATGAAGTACCCTCCAACCTTACGGTAATGGGAGCTATGGAGTATTCCGGCTATCAGATCGTAAGAGGCTGCGGTTGCCGTTGCGGCTTCTGCGGTGCCTGCGCAGTAATATACAGAATCAAGGGCGATAACGAGCTTAAGACTTGCCTTGCATGTCAGACACAGGTTCTTGACAATATGTATATTGCAACCCTTCCGTTCTTCCCACTTGAGAAGAAGCCCTACGAGATCGCCAACGTAAAGCCCACCGAGCAGATCATGATGCAGCTTTACCCCGAGATCTATGCTTGCATTGGCTGCAACGCCTGCACCAAGTCCTGTACTCAAGGCCTTAACGTAATGCAGTACATAGCATACGCTCAGCGCGGCGAATACGAGAAATGCGCCGAGGAATCCTTTGACTGCGTAATGTGCGGAGTTTGCTCCTCACGTTGCCCCGCAGGAATAAGCCATCCCCAGGTGGGCTTGCTTGCTCGCAGACTTACCGGTAAGTATATCTCCCCTGAGTCACAACACCTTATCGAGCGCGTTGCCGCAATAGAGCAGGGAGACTTCAAGGCAATAATCGAGGAGCTTATGCAAAAGCCCATCGAGGAGCTCAAGGAACTTTATAACACCAGAGTAATTGAGAAATAAGGAGGCAGAATAATGTATACACCAGAAATGCTTAAATCAATAAAAAAGGTGGAAGCAACCCGTGCCTCCAGAATCGGTGTCGAGCCCAGAAGAATGACCGCAGACGAAAAGGAAACACTTCTGGCAGAGTTTCACCCCGATCATATCGAGTCACAGTTTACGACTCTCACAATCGGACCTAACAAAGGCGAGAAGGTTCCGCTTGAACTTGCAGAGATGCTTCAGGCAAACAGCCGAATCAAAGCCTCCGATGTCGACCTTTCCAAGATCGACTACGATGTTGACGTTCTTGTTATCGGCGGAGGAGGAGCCGGATCTGCCGCAGCTATTATGGCTAACGAGCAGGGCGCAAATGTAATGATAGTAACCAAGCTCCGTCACGGTGACGCGAACACCATGATGGCAGAGGGCGGTATTCAGGCGGCTGACAAACCCAACGATTCCCCCGCACACCACTATATCGACGCTATGGGCGGCGGTCACTTCAAGAATATTCCCGAGCTTCTCGAAAGACTCGTAACACTTGGTCCCGACGCAGTTAAATGGCTCAACGACCTCGGAGTTCTCTTCGATAAGGACGAGGACGGTACGATGGTTACGACCCACGGCGGCGGTACTTCAAGAAAAAGAATGCACGCCGCAAAGGACTATACCGGAGCGGAGATAATGAGAGTTCTTCGCGATGAGGTCATCAACAGAAACATCCCCGTAGTTGACTTTACGTCCGCTATCGAGCTTATCCTTGACGAAAAGGGAAGAGCCGCAGGTGCAGTTCTGATGAACATGGAGACCCGTGAGCTTCTCGTTGCAAGAGCAAAAACCGTTATCATCGCAACGGGCGGAGCCGGCAGAATGCACTATCAGGGCTTCCCGACCTCCAACCACTACGGCGCAACCGCCGACGGTCTCGTGCTTGGATACAGAGTTGGTGCTCCCCTTGTGTACGCTTATACTCTTCAGTATCACCCCACGGGCGTTGCTTTCCCCGAGCAGATCTTCGGAGCACTCGTTACCGAGAAGGTTCGTTCCATCGGCGCTATGCTCGTAAATGCAGAGGGCGAGGCATTTATGCACCCGCTTGAGACCCGTGACGTTTCCGCCGCATCCATTATCCGCGAGTGCAAGGCTCGCAAGAAGGGTGTTGAGGTTCCCGGCGGTGGCTACGGTATCTGGCTTGATACTCCTATGATCGAAATGCTTCACGGTGAGGGAACTATCGAAAAGAGAATTCCCGGTATGCTCCGTATGTATCTTAAGTACAATATAGATATGAGAAAGCAACCTATCCTCATTTACCCCACTCTTCACTATCAGAACGGCGGTATAAAGATTAGCGCAGACGGTATGTCAGGCGTTGAAAACCTTTACGTCGCAGGTGAGGCAGTCGGCGGTATCCACGGTGAGAACAGACTTATGGGCAACTCACTGCTCGACATCATCGTATTCGGTAGAATAGCCGGAACGAGTGCCGCACAAAAGGCAAAGACCGTCGAAAACGGCACACTCACTCTTGACCATATCGAGCGCTTTGCAAAGGAAATGCAGGACGCAGGTATCGTCACCGATAAGGTTTCCCCCAAGCTTCTTCCCGTATATACTCATGGAAGCGGTAAGGAAAAGCCCGCATTTTAATCATAGCATCAGGAGATAATCACATATGGAACTATTTGGCGGCGCGCTGTCCGTAACCGGCGTTTCTTTCTTAGTTCTTTCAATATTTGCAATAGCCATAGTAGGCTACTTGCTCGGCAGGATAACCGTTAAAGGTGTAAACCTCGGAACTGCAGGAGTATTTATCATAGCTTTGGTATTCGGATGCCTGCTTTATCCACATCTTGAAGCCCAGCTTTCCTCAGGCGGCGTCAGCTACGTTGGTAACGCATTGAAGATCATTGAAAATATGGGACTTATCCTGTTCGTTACTTCCGTCGGATTTATCGCAGGACCAAAATTCTTCGGTAATTTAAAGAGAAATTTCAAGTCCTATATCCTTCTTGGACTAGTTATTATCGCATCGGGTACGCTTGCTTGCATAATCTGTCTGCTTATCGCGCGCGGATCTACCGATCTGACCAACGAGGAATTGTCGGCAATAATGACGGGACTTATGGCCGGAGCTCTTACCTCCACTCCCGCATTCTCCGCATCAAAGGAGGCAGTAGGAGAAGCGCTTGAGCCGCTCGTTTCCACAGGATATGCCATCGCATACCTCTTCGGTGTTATTGGTGTCGTACTCTTCGTTCAGCTTATCCCTAAAATACTCAAGGCTGATATGGCAAAGGAAAGAGCAGCTATCGCTGAAATAGCTTCCAAGACTGACATACCGGTGACAGGAACGGAAACAAAGAAAAAGCCTTCTCTTATCAATATCGACGATTTCGGCATCGCCGCGTTTGCACTTGCAGCAGCTCTTGGCCTTGTGGTCGGATCGATAAAATTCGGCAACTTCTCACTTACGTCCACAGGCGGATGCCTGCTTGCATCCCTCGTCCTCGGACATTTCGGACGAATCGGAAGACTCAACTTTACTCCCGATATCAGAACACTCAAGGTGTTCCGCGAGTTCGGACTCGTTCTGTTTCTTATCGGAGCCGGAGTTGCAGGAGGTGCTAAATTCATCGAATTCTTTGAGCCCGTATACTTCCTTTACGGAGTTGTAATGACGCTCCTTCCGATGATTATAGGCTTCATCTTTGCAAGACTTATCCTCAAGATTAAGCTTCTTAATGCGCTGGGATCAATTACCGGAGGAATGACTTCTACCCCGGCACTCGGAACTCTTATTCACGTTTCGGGCACTGAGGACGTAGCCGCAGCATACGCCGCGACCTACCCCATAGCACTGATATCCGTAGTGCTTGCATCACAACTTGTGATAATCATATTCTGATATAAACAAGGGGCTGTCTCATTTGCGTGAGACAGCCCGATATTATTTTTGTGTAAGTTATTGACTTTTTCTGCAAGGTGAGTTATAATAATATGTATTATTATGGATGAGTATGCTCGTTCAGGCGGAGGTAAAGATGAAGCTCAGATGCTTTTTATGTGCAACTGAATATGAGGCCGAAAGACCGAGCTCCTACTGCCCGTGCTGTCATATCAGACAGGACGTAAATGACGGAGACATCGGGCTTTATAGAGGTCTTTACGAGGCGTCGGCTAATATGCGGCAAAGACGCTTTAACAAAGCGCGCCACATTTACCTTGGACTTACAAGAGCATATCCTGAAAGCTTTTATGCTTTCTTTGGCTTCTGTGCCGCAAAATACGGAATTCTCTACGAAAAAGCGTCCGCTACAAGCTCAGATTATTCTGCCGTTTGTCTCAGCGCACTTTCCGAAAGCTTTACAGACGCTCCATCCTTTAAAAAAGCGTGCGAGCTTTGCCCGGGACATTCAATCGAACAGCTTAAGCATCTTGGTGAGCTGGCAGAGGAGAGCCGCGCGGCACTTGTAAAAAAAGCCAATATGCTCCCCGCTTATGATGTTTTTTTATCAATTCAATACAGTGAAACTGACCGTAACTATGACCGCACTGCAGACCGTCTCTATTATAAACTAACAGAGCAGGGCCTTAGAGTGTTTTTTGAGCCTCAGGTTATTCCGGAGGCAAACGACGTACAGGCAGCGCCGTTCGTTTACCGCGCACTCCAAACGTGCAGTCAGATGCTCGTCTATGTCAGCGAGGATCTGGACTTTTCAGGCTTCAGAATACAGAATGCAATTTCGCGGTATAACGCCATGATGACACAGGGCGTTAAAAAAGAGGGAAGCCTTGTGGTGGCATATTCAGGTATAAATCCTTCACAGATACCGGTGCCTCTTCAAAAATATCCGTCATTTGAGCTACGATCGAGTGGTAGAAAATTTGATGCACCGCTCATGGAAGAAATTGAGCCTGAAGATCAACCCGAACCCGAGGTTCAACCCGAACCCGAGGTTCAACCCGAGCCCGAGGTTACACCCGAGCCCGAGGTTACACCCGAACCCGAGGTTCAACCCGAGCCCGAAGTTCAACCCGAACCCGAGATTCAACCCGAGCCCGAGATTCAACCTGAACCCGAGATTCAACCCGAGCCCGAGATTCAATCCGAACCCGAGGTTACACCTGAACCCGAAGTTCAACCCGAGCCTGAGATTACACCCGAACCCGAAATTCAACCCGAGCCCGAGATTCAACCCGAGCCCGAAGTTCAACCCGAACCCGAGATTCAACCCGAGCCCGAAGTTCAACCCGAACCCGAAGTTCAACCCGAACCCGAGGTTCAACCTGAGCCCGAGGTTACACCCGAACCCGAGATTCAACCCGAACCCGAGGTTCAACCCGAGCCCGAGATTCAATCCGAGCCCGAGGTTAAACCTGAACCCGAGGTTACACTTGAGTCCGAGGTTACACCCGAGCCCGAGATTCACCCCGAGCCTGAGATTACACCCGAGCCCGAGGTTACACCTGAGCCTGAAGTTAAACCCGAGCCCGAGATTCAACCCGAGCCTGAGGTTCAACCCGAGCCTGAGTCAGAGATCGTTCTCTTGTCTCACACCGAGCAACCCAAAAAGACGCGTAAGCTTAAGGAAAAAAAGCAAACGTCAGATAAAAAGGGCTTCTTCAAATCTAAACTATTCAAGCGCATATCTATTGCCGCATGCTTCACAATAGCGCTGGCAACTTTGTTGACGGTTCTTCAGCTTAACGGCTGGATATTCATAGGCAACAAAACTCCCGGTCTCGAATTTAAGGAGATCTCAAACGGATATACTGTTGTAAAATATGATGGCGGAAGCAAGCGAGTAGTCATACCTGAAATTTATCACGGTAAACCCGTGGTATCGATAGAAAGTGGGGCATTCCGAGCAAAGACCGTGACCGTACTGACCCTTCCGTCGACGTTATCAATTTACAATGAAGGCGCGCTCAACGGAATAAACGGACTTAAACGCCTTGTAATGCACGGCGTAACTGAGCAAATGGTGGAATCCACCTTACCTATCAAGCTAACCGTTGGATATTTGTTCGGCAGTGATCCGTACAGTATGGCAGTTCCTACCGAATTGATTTGCGGAATACAACACTATAACGCCTACGTTCCCACAACGCTTAAGGAGGTTGTGATCAGCAGCGGCGAGATTCCCGTTTCCATGCTCTATGGCTTTAATGCAATAGAAAGAATTGAACTTGGAAAAGCCGTTACGTTTATGTATCCGGACTCATTCAAAAACTGCTCATCCCTTGTCACAGTTAATCTTGGCGGAGTTGCTGCGGTAGGTTCATCGTCATTTGAAAATTGCCGTGCGCTTGCTAAAGTAAAAGGCGGCAAAAACGTGTACTATATCGGCGAAAATGCTTTTAAAGGCTGTATAAAGCTTTCTCAGATAAAGCTCTATTCAAATTTACAGACGATCTCAGACAGTGCATTTGACGGATGCATCTCTCTTGCTGAAATCACATTTCCGAAATCCGTTACCGAAATAGGAGATTACGCTTTTAAAGGCTGTACCTCACTTCAGAAAATAGTATTCCCGTCGGGAATTACCGAGGCGGCAACGGGAGTTTTCGTTGACTGTACGTCGCTTTACTCCTTCCGCGGCGGTGAAAATCTCACCGAAATCGGAGATATGTTTTTCTATAATTGCTCCGCTTTGTACGATATCGTATATCCAACTACAAATAAATTTAACAAAATAGGCGATTACGCATTTTTTGGTTGCGAAAAGCTTACGGACCACGCTGCAAACAGGGTTGAATATATTGGCGATTACGCATATGCCGCGACCGCAGTAGGCCCAACACTTATCATACCGGATACGGTCAAGCATCTTGGGACCCGATCTTTTTCGGGGTGCTCCGAGCTTCAGAGTGTGACTGTCGAGGCGGATTTCGACCGAAGCATAATAGAAAGCGGAGAATGTTCCAACGTCTTTGAAGCATGTAATGGGCTTTCACGCGCGTACGTTGATTCAAGCACCGTAGGCAACGAGTGGTTTTTCACATGCGTTTCTCTTATTGAGGTGCGTCTTGGTGCCTCAGAGGTAGCAATTGGAAATGGGGCGTTTGATTCCTGTGCCTCCCTTGCATTGGTAGCAGGCGCGGAAAATATCGTATCAGTAGGAAACTCCGCCTTTGCATCGTGCAAGCTCCTTAAAACTATTACCTTTGGCAAGCTCCGTAGTATAGAAAAATACGCGCTTTGCCTTTGCTCGTCACTTGAAGATGTTACGTTGCCGGACACGCTTGAAAGTATAGGGCTCGGTACGTTTATTGACTGTACCTCTGTCAAGGTACTTGTAATCCCCGAAAACGTATCATATGTAGGCTCCAAATGCTTCGAAGGCATGAAGACAGATCAGAGCATTATTATCAAAGCACCCGAAGACTTGCGCGAAAAATGGGCAAGTGACTGGAACGCCGAATGCTCAGCAGGCATCAAATACTCAAAATAAAAAAATAGCCATGACGTAACCGACGCCAAGGCAAAAAATTCATAACGAAAGAAAGAATATCAATGGCACTCTATATTCCCGAAGGCTACACATCACGCCTTACAACAAGACAAACACAGCTTGCAATAAAAAAGATCAAGGACTTTTTTGAACGTGACCTTGCAATACAGCTCAACCTTACCCGTGTTTCAGCACCGCTTTTCGTTGAAAGGGAAAGTGGACTGAATGACACGCTTAACGGCTATGAGCGCCCCGTAGGCTTTTCTGTATTTTCAGGTGCAGATTTTGAAATAGTTCAATCTCTTGCTAAATGGAAAAGAACCGCACTTAAAAACTATGGATTCGTACATGGTGAGGGACTGTATACCGATATGAACGCTATCCGCCGCGACGAGGAGACCGACAATATTCATTCAATGTTCGTCGATCAGTGGGACTGGGAAAAGGTAATAAGCCGTGAGGAAAGAACGATCGAGACGCTTAAAAGCGCAGTCAAATGCATCTATAACGCGCTTAAGCATACGGAAAACTATATCGTAGACGATTATAACTTTATTCACCGCCTTCTTCCCGAAAAGATTACCTTCATCACCGCACAGGAGCTGGAGGACAGATATCCCGAACTCACTCCTAAGGAAAGGGAATACGCCGCAGTAAAGGAATACGGTGCCGTGTTCCTTATGCAGATAGGCGGTAAACTTAGATCAGGCAATATCCATGACGGCAGAGCGCCCGATTACGACGATTGGTCGCTCAACGGTGATATTATCGTTTACTATCCCGTTCTTGATATTCCTCTTGAACTTTCATCTATGGGAATCAGAGTTGATGAAAAAACACTCGTCAGTCAGCTTGAGGCTCGCGGATGCACGGAAAGACTCGAGCTTCCATACCATAAGGCACTTGTGAACGGCGAACTCCCGTATACTATAGGCGGCGGTATCGGTCAGTCGCGTATTTGTATGTTCTTCTTAAGGAAAGCACATATAGGTGAGGTTCAGTCATCATATTGGCATCCAATCGAGGCTGCCGAATGCCGTAAAAAGGGAATAGTTCTACTTTGATAATAAGCAAACCCCACAGTGCGTACATTTTAAATGCACTGTGGGGTTATTTAAGCTTATTCAGCAGTAAGCTGATTTATCCACTCGCGTCCGATTGCGGCAATCATTCTGAGTGCAGAAGGCATTACCGACTTGGGGAGTATTTTGAATGACCTGAAGGTCTCAAATGATAAGGCACCATCGTATCCGATGCTTTTTAAACCGTCAATGAATCCTTCCCAGTCACAAACCGTGCCGGAGCCCGTTGAAATACAACTGTATGGAATTAAGTGCTGGTCTTCAAGTCCGTTGTTGTCATGTATGTGGAGTACCGTAAGTCTGTGACCGAGTGTTTTTATATATTCATTAATGTTTGATTTGGTGAGAATTGCATGTCCTATATCCAGACAAAAACCAAAATAATCTCCGCCTGCCTCACTGTTCAATGTGTCTATTAGGATACATGTATCATCAACCACAGAAAAACGCCCACCGACAACTCTTCCGTTAAACCTTGTGAAAATGTTTTCGGAGCATATCTTTACTCCCTTATACTTTTTAATCAAGGGAATGAGGGTCTTATAATATTCAATATTGGCATTAAGCTGCTCACTTCTGCTTGCGGTACTTACCAAAGGATGGACAACAATAGCCGGGCATCCAAGATATTCGCAAACCGCAAAGCATTTATCAAGAACTAAGTTTATGTACTCGTTAAGCTCGTCATTACCTTCGAAGAGGGTCGGGAATGGCGCATGCATCTGACTAATAACTACTCCGGTTGCCTCAAGCGCCTGCTTCAAAGGTGCATAATAATCACGCAGCTCTTCTATGCTTTTGTCAAATATTGTGGGGTATATCCCACTCTCGGCAAGCTTTTTGATGCTTATCTCGGTATCTATGTTGAAATCGATTGCCTCAAATCCACATTCCTTTATGAATTTTAAGGATTCCAACGGATCATTTTTGTCATACCAACGGCTTGATTGTACACCAATCTTTAACATAATAAATCCTCCATGAAAACTTCTTTTGATTTGAGCATTTGTTCCGCAAAACGCTTTCCCCTCAGTATATGATGGAAAAGGGGGGTGTTCTGAAGTAAAATAACTCTTGATTACTACCGTGATTATATTATACACCTTCCGTTAATACTTGTCAATTTTTTTTGCTTCGCGCAAATACGTTAATAATATCTATTAAATAATATTTTGCGACAACCGTTATCAAATAACGCCAAGCAGCATATAATATTATTGAAATCCATCACGAAGGAGACAAATTTATGAAAATTGTATTACTCCGCTCCCCCACGTTTTTAGCCCCTATACTCAGACGTATATTCGGTATAAAAAAGAATAAAAAAACATAGAATACATAAAAATCCCACGACCGCCTCGTTTTTTTACGAGACGGTCATATTTTTTTATTTTACCTCTTGACACAAAACCGTATTAGTGATATAATACAGTTAAACCGTATCACTTGAATAATACAGTTGCAGAGGAGACAAAATGATAAGCTTCGACAATTTTAAACTGCGCGACGGTATCCCGGTGTATTTGCAGATACTTGAGCATATAAAACAGGGAATAGTCGCAGGAGAAATCGTCAATAACGATGAGCTCCCCTCAAGACGAGTGCTTTCCGCATTACTCGGACTTAACCCCAACACCGTGCAGAAGGCGTACCGAATACTTGAGGATGAAGGACTTATAGAATCACACGCGGGAGCTAAAAGCTATATGCGACTCGACGGAGAAAAGCTTCGCCGCGTCCGCGACGAGCTGATAGAGCGTGTCACGCTTGATGCCGCCGAGGCATTTAAACGAATGGGACTTACCAAGGCAGAAGCCGCAGCTCTGCTTGAAAGGTATTGGTCAGAAGTGGAGGAAGAAAAATGAGAAAACACCTGTCCGTTTTAGGACTTATCGGCAGATGCTCCATCTATCGCATCTGCGCCACGCTTGCTTTGCTTGCGGTGGCAGAGCTTGCTCTGTTTTGGTGGAGACTTAGCGAGGCACTTCGATGGTATGAGCATGATATAGGCGTCGCAGACTCCTTTTCACGCTTTGAGTATCTTATAGACAGAAGCCATATTTCCTGGTGTCTTGTCATCGCATTCGTCGCCGTCACAGTGCTTTTGTGCCTGACGGGAATTGAGACCAAAAGCCGTATAAGCTATACTCTTGACCGCCTTTCCGTTTCACCTCGCGCAATTTTCCTTATGCAGTTCTTCTATAATATATTTGCTTACCTTCTGCTCTGGGCAACTCAGCTTGCACTTTTGCTCGTTATGGGCAACGTATATAACGCGCTGATCCCTGAAGATCTTCTCAACCCACAAGGTGCGTTTATGGCGTTCTACCTGAATGATTTTCTCCATAGTCTGTTGCCTCTTGCGGATATTCCTTTGTGGGGGCGAAATCTGTTTATCCTTGTCTCACTTGGCGCGGTGAGCGCACATTTCCCGAAAATGCAACGAAAAAAGCACCGCCCGATAGCCCCCGTAGCTCTCGTGCTTTTCATAACCGTGTTCTTTACAGTTCCGCGAAGCGGCGTGTTCAATATATTAATAGTAAGCCTATTCTGCCTTTCCCTGACCGTTTCCGCAATGCGCGGAGCTTTGAAAAAGGAGGTAAGCTATGAAAACTAACGCAAAACGTACCGTCTCCGAATATTTTATCAGTATCTCCCCTCCTGGAATGTCACTCAGAAGCGAAGCGGTATTTCTTGCCGTCGGCAATATCGTCGGATTTTTGTATAGCCTCGGCTTTATCGTGCGCTATTTTCAGGAACGTGCCACCCTTTTCAAATATGATAAAGCGCTTGGCTACATTCTGAAGGAGGGAGCAAAGATCGAGCCCTTCGTCGAGCTTCTTGAGGACGCCTTCGTTATATTTCTTATCACCGCAGTCGCGTCTCTTTCGTTCATAATAATGCGCTACGCCTACTTTCATCAGGGATCAAAAAGCGTGTATCTTATGAAAAGACTGCCCGACCCAACACTCCGTCATAAAATGAGCATCAAAGCCCCCGTGCTTTATTGCCTTTTGACGCTTGGCGCGATGCTTGCGTGCTTTTTGCTTTATCTTGCAATTTATTACCTGTTCACCCCCACACAATGTATGTAACGAACGGAAAGGAAACAATATGCTTAAGATAGTTCAACTTACAAAAACATACAGAGAAAAAAGAACTCCCGCCCTTAAGGATCTGTCCCTTGAAATACCGCGCGGACAGATCGTCGGTCTGTTCGGTGAAAACGGCGCGGGAAAGACCACACTTATGAAATGTATCCTCGGCTTTCACGGATACGTCGGCAGTATCACGCTTGACGGTAACCCTATAAGCCGCGATAACATCGCCAAAATATCCTTTGCTACAAGCGAGCATTCATTTTTCCCAAACCTTACCGCAACCGCGCATAAGGAGTTTTATGCGGCGCATTTTCCGAATTTCAAGTCCAAAAGATATGAAGGACTTATGAGCTTCTTTGATCTTCCGCACCATAAACCCCTGAAGCATTTTTCAATGGGTCAGCAAAATCAGTTCGAGGTAATACTTGCGCTCTGTCAGGGGGCAGACTATGTCCTTATGGATGAGCCCTTCGCAGGAAACGATGTGTTCAACCGCGAGGACTTCTATAAGGTACTGCTCGGTATCCTTGAGTCGAATGAGACAGTCATACTGTCCACACACCTTATTGAGGAGGTGTCGGAGTTTATCGGCAGAGCAATACTCATTCACGGCGGTGAACTGATAGCCGACGTGACCTCGGATGAGCTTGACGAAACGGGCGTAACGCTTATTGACTTCATCAAGCAGAAATACAGCTACCGTCACGACAGAGCAGGACGCGCCATCCGTGACATCACAGGGGAGGGCGACGAATGAAAAAACACCTGATATTTCTGAGCCTCCTGCTGATCTTTACTGTTGCAGTGTCGTCCCTTGCCGTTTTTTCGCTTGATTCAAAGAAGGAAGCCGTGACTATAACGGAGCAAAAGTTCAAGGGAGACAAGAGCCTTGTTGACGGTCTGACCGTAACCTCGGCAATAACGCTCGACGATCATCTGCTCTGGGAAATTGACTACACGTTGGGTAATGATCCGCGCCTTAATGCAGACTTTGGGTTCTCACTTTCCGAGCTTGAATATTATAATAATCACCGTCAGATCTCCGCAAGCGTGGATCTGAATATACCGGCCGGGTGCAATACAACGACCAACGAGCCTCAAAAGGGACTTGCCGCAGTATACCGCAGTCTCTATGATTCTTTGAGTAACGGCGGCGAGGCCTCCAAAAGAGTAAAGCTTTCGGATTATTACGAATACTACCCCCTTGCCTTCGAATTCCATATGCCCGGTATACAGTGGCAGGGAAGACGCGCACAGGGATACACGGGAGAGGATAGCTACGCCGACGTTCAGGATACTCTCAGTGAATATTTCAAGATCCCCGTGATGGGAAGCACCACACTGACCGTTTCCGTCTCACGCAACAGTAGCGGATCAAGCCTCGGCTTCGGTATGTCTTATGACGGCGATATGTATTCTGCCAATACCGCCTCCGCACATACCGCCTCAACCTGCTATTTTACGGTCTCTCCGTTTACCACGAGCGGCAAAAGCGTCGATCTCTCACAGATCCGCGGCGGCTACGGTATATACGCCATAGATTATTCAACTCCAACCTCAAACGCCGATACGGGAATTGACGCGGATTCCATAAGAAATGTGTTTGCGCTTGATCCAAAAACTCAGGTAACCGAAATGATGGTGACAAAGGATTCCTCAAGCCTTGTAGCACTTGCAAAAGAGGAGGGAAGCCTTGCACTTTACGTTATCAGACTTGACAATATGTCGCTTGCGGAAAAATTCACGTTTGAAAACCAATCGGGCGCGTATCTCTATCAGGGAGACGGCTTCATTATGCTGTACTTCGGTAATAACCTGGCTCTCGTGGATATGCGCGACCCCAAAAACCCGACCCTTGCAATAAATACCCCACTTGAGCATCTTGACACAATGTATGATCTCTATCATACCCGCGACCTCACCCAAGCCGTGTTCGACGGCGAAACCCTCGTTATGTGCGACTTTTTAAAGGACAGATACGGATACGACCGCGCCTCCTTCTACGTTGCCGCCTATACCGCATACGGTCTCGGCTTCTACGCCAAATACGAATGCTCCCTCGACCTGAACCGCTCCTCCGCCCAAAGCTCCAACCCCTCCCCCCTCGGCGAGGGCGCGCTGAAAATTGAAAGGAGACAGTAAAATATTATCCATCTGCAACCCATCCCCCATTTTCACCGTCTTTATAAGTAAAGATCACGAAAGGAGCTAAAAATATGAAATCAAAGCTTTATACCGTCATACTCCTTACAGTTGCCGCCCTGTTGCTTTTTTCCTCCTGCGTGCTTCCATCCACTGATGTGTTGGATGGCGGCAAACAAACGGGTAGAGGTGACGAAATAAACACACCGCAAAGCGGCGAGGTGACGGATGTAACGGAAATAACTGACCTCCCGACCGACACGGCAACGGAAAACACGGCTACGCCTCCCGTCGACGGAAAACACAAGCTGACTCTTATTCTTCCGGATACTGACAGTCTTGTGGGCGAGGTGAAGGAATACTACGCCGCCGGCGAGGCCGTCACGGTACCCATTGGTATAGTGTATGACGTAGGTACTCGTGCATATCTTAATGACGAACTGATAAAAATCTCCTCCTACGGTGACGGAATCTGGTATTATACCTTTGATATGCCCGAACAGGATACTGTGTTCAGGCTCCACTTTTACGAGGGCTTTCTTCCAAGTCGAAGCTACGGCATCGCAATTGAGAAATACTGGGATCTTAATCCACAACGGCACAGCGTTTCCATAGCACTTTACGAGGTGCTTGAATATAATGCCACCGGATATGAACCCGAACTTTGCTTTGTGACCTACGGCATGAAGGATCTCGACTATACCCCATGGGACGAGGTGATTGGTACACAAACCGTCACGCATCCTAACAGTGCGGGAGTCCACGTAGTGGCTGATAAGGAACTTTATACGCTCAAAGCCGCATACGAGTGCGGAATACTGAATGACGGACATATTGCAAAAATAATTGAAGCTTTAAGCGAATATTATTCACGCTCTTGACGTCCAATTACAAAAAACGGCAAGCTCATTTCCGTGAGCCTGCCGCTTTCTTTAGCCGCCTACTCCGTTCAGGTATTCCTCGTAGCAAAGTCCGTGCTCATAGATGTAGGTAGCAACCTTTCGACCCACGAATCTGTAATGCCAGGATTCGTAGGAGTAGCCCGTAAGCGCCTCCTTGCCCTTGCCGAAACGCAGTATAAATCCGAATTTGTGCGCGTTTTCGAGTAGCCATTGGTACTCCTCGCTCTCCGCAAAGCCGATGTCGGAGGCGTTCGACGTTTCACTGCCGTAGTTGACAAGCTCCGTCATTTCGGGTGAGATGAATAAGTCAAGGCATAGCCCCGTCTGATGCTCACTCGTTCCGGGATACGCAGAATAGGTCAGAACCTCTGCCTTGATCTGCTCGTTACTCCAATCAGGGTGCTTTTCCTTTTCATTTGCAAAATATGTGTTGTATAAAATGCTCTGATAATCAAATGAACGGTATCCACTCGAAACGTATACGTTCTTGTAGCCGCAAGCCTTCATCTCCGCAAGCATCGCCTCAAGTGCCTTCGCAGTATACGCCTCAAGCGATATATCCCAGCCGTAAAGCGTAAGGGATTTATCAAGCGTTACTGAATTTTCGGGCGCAAAGTCCCGACCGACCTCGTTTTGCTTGTTGACCAATACCGCAAACTGCGCATCGTTGTCGGGTGCAATATATTGCAGATATTCGCCGATATTTATAACGTAACTGTATTCCGGCTCCTTGACGCCCTCCGTATCCTTGGGGACATCCGTTCCGCTCGGGCTCGATGTCTGCTCCGGCTTTAAAAGAATGTCACCCGGAAGAGTTACTGCCGGGGAGCCGTCACCGCATCCCGCGAATGAGACGGTAAGAACGCACGAAAGCAGTACGCAAATAATATATTTTGTAAGTCGCATCAAAAATCCTTTCACAAATATTTTATACTATTTTGTCTCGATCATATAGAAAAACGGCGACGTGGGAGAGTTGACAATTTTAACCTGCGTCGCGCAGACCTTGTATCTGCTCAGCGTCGCAAGATACTCCGCGACCATTTTTCCTTCGGCATCCCCCTCCTCGTGACCGGGATAGATGGCAATAAGGAGTATTGCATCCCGACCAAGCAGTGAGAGAGCCGCCTCGATTGCAGGCATCGTAGTCTCTCTCATCGTGGTGATCCTCTTGTCACCACCGGGCAGATAGCCGAGATTAAACATCCCCGCCTTGATAGGCCCTTCAACGTATTTCAGTACGTTGTGATGCGAATCGTGGATAAGCGTGTAGTTTTCGGGACATCCCGCCGCCTTGAGATTTGCCTCGGTGCTTCTGAGTGCCGCCTCCTGAATGTCAAAGGCGTAAACGTGTCCGTCCTTTCCGACGGTTTTTGAAAGAAATTCGGTATCGTGTCCGTTTCCCATAGTAAAATCAACTGCAATATCACCCTCTCCGAGATGACGCAGTATAAACATTTTGTGCAGATCAAGTAGGTCTATCATCGTGTTACCTCTTATTTCTTCTTTGGCTTGCCCGCGTTGTGCAGGTCACCTCTTAAAAATGCCATTGCGCGCTCAACTGAATCCTGGGAATCATACCAGGGCTCGTCTACGTACCTGTAATCAAATTTCTTGCAGAACCAGCTCACGTCCTCGCGTAGCTTGTCAAAATACGGAAGCACAACGGCGGCACAATCCTTGGCAAAGGTCGGATATGCCTTCTTGCCGAGCTTTTTCTTTCCGTAACTGAGTAGAAGCTTGTAATGCGGCAGACAGAAGTACGGCTGAGCCTTGAACTTCGGAAGAAAGCCGGGATCCGTGCTCCAGAGTAAAACTACCGTCTCCATAATGTGATCAAAGTGATATGCCGTGCGCCTGCAAACGTAACAGCTTGACTCAAGCTCGGTCAATCTCTTTTCCGCCGCAGATCCAACTCCGCCGATAAGCGATGATATAGCCGAATCCTCTATCTGCTCACGAAGCTCGTTTAAGTGACTTTCGAGCGTAAGTGCCATTCCAAGCCTGTTCTGACGGACGAACATCATATCGTAATGCAGACGGCAAAAGCCCTCCTTGTTCGTCATAATACGAATATCAGGCTCCATCATAGACGCGCCGAGTATAAGCTCAAGCTCGTTCTCCTCAAACTGTCTGTGGATCGCGCAAAGCGGGCAACCGCATTCCTTGTGCTCAGCAGAATGCTCAAATGCCTCATTGACCGGTATTGTGTAGATCTGTTCCATCAAAACGCCCCTTCAAATACTATCCTCACCGACTAAACGCGCAGACGGTGTTGATTTTTTTCTCTTTATGATGTATAATATTATACACTAAGTTCGCCCTTCTTTCAAGGGATAACGGATAAAATCTTTAAATTTCGGAGAAATTATGCTCACTTATCAGAACACACTGTCAATTCTTGAAATCGCTCAACTGTATGAAGGTGCTCTCCCATATCTCAGGATCAAGATAGATACCGACAGAACGGGCAGCCTGTGCGTGTCGGGCACGTTTGATTGCGGACAAAGCTTCCGCTTCGATCCCGTCGAGGATACGGTACATACCGCCGAGTACGCGGGTGTTGCATTCGGCCGCGCAGTTTCATTTGCGGAGGATGACGAATACCTCTATATCTATAACGCAACCGAGCAGGACTTTTTTGACGTCTGGTACGGCTATCTCGGACTTGATCTCAACTATAACGAGGTCAGACGTAAGATTGCAGACGCATCTGATAAACCCGTCATAGAAAAAGCACTTGAATGCGGTGACGGTATAAGAATTCTTGCCCAGGAAAGATGGGAGACCCTTTGCTCGTTTATCATTTCCCAAAATAACAATATCCCAAGAATAAAGAAAATTGTCCGGGCACTCTCCGTGCGCCTCGGAGATCCAATAGATATCTCACATATGAACGGGCATCTTTCCGCAGTAATGAAGGAGCAGGGAGCATATTCCTTTCCCGGTGCAGATTCGATAAGGGGCGGTGGAGTTGAGCTTCTGGCAGAGCTTCGCACGGGATTTCGCGCAAAGTACATATACGATGCCGCTATGCGTGTTGCGGACGGCTTACTTGATCTTGAGACTGTTTCAAAAGAGCCAAGCCTTGAGCGTGCCGCAGAAATGCTGTGCCAAATAAAAGGTGTCGGCCCCAAGGTCGCCGCTTGCTCGCTTCTGTTTGGCTTCAGACGTTACGACGCCTTTCCCATCGACGTCTGGATAAGACGCGTAATGGAAAAATATTTTCCAAGTGACTTCACACCCGAGAGCCTCGGGCAGTACGCAGGTATCGCACAACAATATCTCTTTTATTATGAAAGATATTTGTCCGCAGGCAACAATAATGATTGACATAATGCGTTTTTTGTGATATAATAAACTGTTACATTATGCAAAGTTGATTTTTGATTGAAAGGAGGCGCAGTATGGTAAAGATAACTTCGGTTGATGCTTTAAGCCTTGCGGAAAAAGCGGGCGTATTGTGTGGCGATATTCTCATAAGTATAAACGGAAATACCATATCCGATGCCTTCGATTACAGGTACTACCTCACGGAAAGCCGAGTACTTCTCGGACTTGAACGAAACGGACAGAAGATCAGTGTTGCAGTCGAGAAGGACGAATATGACGATATAGGCCTTGGCTTTGAGACTCCGCTGATGGATGCCAAGCATTCCTGTAGGAATAAGTGCATATTCTGCTTCATTGACCAACTCCCCAAAGGACTTCGCCCCTCACTTTACTTCAAGGATGACGATTCCCGACTTTCATTTCTTCACGGAAATTATATCACACTCACCAATCTGACAGATGCGGACGTGGATAGAATAATCAAAATGCACCTTTCCCCTATCAACGTCTCCGTGCATACAACAAACCCCGAGCTGCGTTGCAGAATGATGAATAACCGCTTCGCAGGCTCAAGCCTGAGATTTCTTGACCGACTCAAAGACGGCGGCGCAACACTCAACGCACAGATCGTGCTCTGCCGAGGCATAAACGACGGCGCGGAACTTGAGAGGACACTTAAGGATCTTGCGGAATACTACCCCTCTCTTGAAAGTGTGTCCGTAGTCCCCGCAGGGCTTACCTCTTACCGCGACGGCCTCTATCATCTTACGGACTATACCAAGGAGGAATGCGAGCAGATAATTGATACTGTTGAGAAATTTGCCGAGGACTTTTTTGAAAAAAACGGAACACGCCTTGTCTGGTGCTCGGACGAGCTTTATCTGCGCGCCGGCAGAGAGCTGAAGGATAATGAATACTATGAGGACTTTATCCAATATAATAACGGAGTAGGAATGCTCACCTCGTTTGTATATGACGTCGAGGAGGAGCTCGATTACCCCGAGGATCACATGCACGATTTTGTCACCTCGCCGCGCCATGTCTCCATCGCTACGGGTAAGGCAGCGTACCCTACGGTAAAGGCGATGGCAGACAAGCTCTGCGCCGCTTACAAGGGGCTTACGGTAGACGTTTATTGTATAGTGAATAACTTCTTCGGAGAAAGCGTAACTGTAACG
Source organism: Clostridia bacterium (assembly GCA_017504205.1). Taxonomy (GTDB): domain Bacteria; phylum Bacillota; class Clostridia; order Oscillospirales; family CAG-272; genus HGM12650. Next base: position 34,413 of record JAFVRO010000001.1, read on the forward strand.
GGTCTGCTTACGGGTAAGGATATCTGTGAGCAATTAATGGATAAAACACTTGGAGAGGAGCTCCTCCTCTCTTCAAATACTGTAAACTCAGACGGAGAGCTTTTTCTGTGCGGTATGACACCGACCGAGCTTTCAAAAAGGCTTGGAGTAAAGCTTACCTTCGTCAACGAGGGCGACTGCGGCAGAAATTTCGTGTCCGCCGTTCTCGGTGAGGAGCAATACTAAACACGAAAGGACGGATATGAAATGGCAAAACCAATTATAGCAATAGTAGGACGCCCCAACGTTGGAAAAAGCACGCTCTTTAATAAGCTTATCGGCGAGCGCAGAGCGATAGTTGAAGACACCCCGGGTGTCACAAGAGACAGAATATACGGACAGACCGAATGGAACGGTAAAACTCTTATCGTTATCGATACCGGAGGAATTGAGCCCCGAACCGAGGACTTCATCATGGAAAAGATGAGAGTTCAGGCAGAGCTTGCAATAGAGAGTGCAGACGTTATCGTGTTTATGTGTGACGTAAGAACGGGACTTACCGCAAACGACCGCGACATTGCAATTATGCTCAAGAAGAGCGGCAAGCCCGTCATACCCTGCATCAATAAATGTGACCGCGTAGGCGCGCTTCCATACGAGTTTTACGAATTCTACGAACTCGGATTTGCGTGCGATCCCGTAGCAGTTTCATCAATTCACGGAACGGGTACGGGAGACCTGCTCGACGCCGCGATAGATTGCCTTGAGGACTTCGATTACGACGACGAGCCCGACGATACCATCAAGGTGGCAGTTATCGGAAAGCCCAATGCCGGTAAATCCTCCATCATCAATAAAATTCTCGGTACCGACAGACTCATTGTCTCGGATATGCCCGGAACCACGCGTGACGCAATAGATACCGTTTTCGAAAATCAGTTCGGTAAGTATACATTTATCGACACCGCAGGAATTCGCCGTCAGTCAAAGGTAACGGATAGCATCGAAAGATATAGCGTCCTTCGCGCAAATATGGCGGTCGAGCGCGCCGATGTGTGCCTTATTATGATCGACGCAAACCAAGGCGTGACCGAGCAGGACGAAAAAATTGCCGGAATTGCACACGAGTCAGGCAAGCCCAGCATAATAGTAATCAATAAATGGGACACTATCGAAAAGGATAACAGTACTGTAAACGAGTTCACAAAAAAGGTTTACGAAGCACTCGGATATATGCAGTATGCCCCCGTTATTTTCGTGTCGGCAAAAACCGGTCAGCGAGTTACGAATCTCTTTGAGATGATAAACTATGTGTATAATCAGTCCGTAACGAGAATTACCACGGGCATGCTCAACGATGTGTTGGCAGATGCAACACTCCGCGTTCAGCCACCGACGGATAAGGGAAAGAGACTTAAAATCTATTATATGACGCAGGCAAGCGTAGCTCCGCCCACGTTCGTGCTTTTCTGTAATAACGCCGAGCTTTTCCACTTCTCTTATCAGAGATATATTGAAAACTGCTTAAGAGATACCTTCGGCTTCAGAGGAACACCTATCAAGCTCGTTATCAAAATGAAGGGCGACGATAATTGATAGGCTCAATTATCTCCCGTCAAGCTACCACCGTCAATTGACCAACAAAATATATTTGGAGAAATAAAATGTTTATAGACAGAATAAATATTTACGTCAAGGCAGGAGACGGCGGAAACGGCGCAATCTCCTTCCGACGTGAAAAATACGTCTCACACGGCGGCCCCGACGGAGGAGACGGAGGAAACGGCGGACATATCGTCTTCCACATAGATGAGGGCATGAATACTCTGCTTTCATTCCGCTATAAAAGAAAATTCGTTGCGGGTAACGGCGGAAACGGCGCGGGGGCAAAATTTCACGGCGCAACCGCTCCCAATATCGTTATCAATGTTCCCCCCGGAACGCTTATAAAGGATGCCGATTCGGGCAAAATAATAAAGGATATGTCCGACGGCGAAGACTTTATCTGCTGCCGCGGCGGAAGAGGCGGCTGGGGCAATAAGCACTTCGCTACCCCCACAAGACAGGTCCCGAATTTCGCTAAAAACGGAACTAAAGGTGAGGAAAGAAACCTTACTCTTGAACTTAAAATGCTTGCAGATGTGGGACTTATCGGCTTCCCAAGCGTGGGTAAATCTTCCATTCTTGCCGCCATAAGCTCCGCAAAGCCTAAGATCGCAGACTACCACTTTACCACACTCTCCCCCAATCTCGGAGTTGTATCCGTAGGCGGAGAGGGCAAGGGCTTCGTTGCCGCCGATATCCCCGGACTTATCGAGGGTGCATCCGAGGGCGCGGGACTTGGTCATCAGTTCCTGCGTCACGTTGACAGATGCAGACTTCTTCTGCACGTTGTCGATATATCAAGAGGTGAGTACCGCGACCCCGTGGATGATATCGTCAAGATCAATACGGAGCTTGAAAAATACAGTCCCGAGCTTGCAACAAGACCGCAGATCATAGTTGCCAACAAAACAGATATGCTCGATCCCGACCTGACAGACATCAAGGCTTTTGAGGACTTCGTGAACGGTAACGGTTGGGAGCTGATATACGTTTCCTGCGCTACCGGTGAGAATATGAAGGAGCTTGTCTCCCTTACTGCACGCCGCCTTGCAGAGCTTCCCCCGATGAAGATATACGAAAGCGAGTATGAGCCCGAGGATGTTTTCGTGGAATCCAAGAAGGAAACCACAGTAAGACGCGAGAACAACGTGTTCTACGTCGAGGGCGAATGGCTCTACAACTTTATGGGACAGATCAATTTCGACGACTACGAGTCAATGAAATACTTCGGTAAGGTGCTTCAGAAGAGCGGCATCTATCAGCTTCTTGAGGAGAAGGGCTGTAAGGACGGAGATACTGTCTCCATATACGATTTTGAATTTGACTACGTTAAATAGTCAGTGACATAAAAAATGAAACGAGGTGAGATGCTTGAGGCTTTTGAAAAATCTTCTGGGAACAATTATGGTAATTATTCCTGCATTAATAATATCCTACTTTCTTAAGGGGCATACGGCTGTTATAGGCATCCTCTCCGTTATATCTCTCATTCTGCTCGGACTTGAGCTTCTCATAGGGTCAGCAGTTACACTCGGCACCGTCGCATATGCAAAAAAGCGCTCCGAATTTCTGAATGACAGAGACTATATATGGGATCTTACCGCACGTTGCGATACGGATTTAGACCGTGAAAAGCGACGTGTAAAGAAGTTTTTTGTATTCGATGCCGTGTGGTTTTACTTCTGCGCTGTCTCACAGTGCCTTTTGACCGCATCAGCGTTCCTTTCCACAAGGGTTTACTTTATTATCCCCGCAATAATTTTTACAGTTCTTACCGTAACGTACAGAACCGTAGGAGCGGATAACGTAGAGCCGGGAGCACCCATAACCAAGGATGAGTTCCCGGAAATATTCGGACTTGTTGAGGAACTGTCAAAAAAATATGCTCCGGATTGCAAGATACTTCCTTACGCCATCCACGGCCCCTATCTGCTCAATCAGATATATAACAATAAATACGCGCTCTGCATTGGCATTACCGCGATGGGCTTGCTCAGTAAGTCTCAACTGCGCGCCGCATTGACTCATGAAATACTTCATATCAAAAACGGTGATACCGATCTTTTATATTCTGTAGTATGCGCTCAAAGAAGAGCAAGAAAGGGCTCGGGAGACAATAAGCTTAAGCCGCATGTGCTTGGCTTTATGATGGGACCTGCGTTGCTTCTTGCCTTTATGTCGGCAAGCTTTATCGTTGCCGCATCCCGTACTATTGAGCATAGAATAGATCTTGAGTTCGCAGACGTCTCCGACTATGAGCAAAAACGCGCCTATGTCGGAGCAATCGCAACACTCAGGTGCTTTAACCAATACCTTGCTGAGGGACACGATGAGATGTTCATACTCGATGCCCCGGAGCCTGTTCCCGATTTTGAAAGCTATTCCGAGAGAATGTTCCGCGCCACTCTTGTTGACCGAGAGGACTTCTGGAGAGAATATCTTGAAAAAGAAATAGTAACAAAGAATTCAAAGTACTTCCCATTCAGCTACCGCAGAGAAGCGCTTGGTGTAAATAAGGACGATTTGGATATAGCACCCTCCGAGCAGGATTACTCCTGGATAAAGGAGGTCGATGAAATGAAACGCTACTCCGACGAAATGATCTTCCAGGGTCTGAGCATAAATTTCTTTGCGGAAAAACAGGAGTATACAAATTACCTTCGTCATTATGAGGAGGGCTCAAAGCGACTCCGGGAAGGCGAGGAAATGAGCCTTACAGAAATGCTCGAGCTTGCCACGTCCGCCGAAGGCGCAAATCTTCACGACGAGGCAAAGCGAATATACGATTTGATCCTTGAAAAGTACCCCAAGAACGCAAACGCCCTTTACCGTCGCGGTTCTTACTATCTTGTCGAGTATGACGAGAAGGGAATCGATATGATCTGGAAGGCAATTGACGATAACAGTAATTATATTAAAAGCGGTATATCCTTGCTGAATGCCTTCTGTGCCAATATGGGACTTGCGGACAGACTTGATGAGGTCAGAGAACGCTCGGTTGAGCTTCTCGGTAAAAAATCCAAAAGCTATTCAAAGCTGTTTGATCTTAGATCAGGCGGTGAGTTTACACTCCCCGACCTTCCCAAGGAGCTTATTAACGAGATCGTAGAATTCGTAAAAAATGAATGCGGTGATAATTTGGATGAGCTTTATATTGCCAAAAAGACCGCCGACGGTATCGACTGTACCATGATATTTATCTCGCCGACGCCGGAGACGCGAATTGTAGACTGGCAGAAGGCTTATCACAACATATTTATGTTTCTCGACGTTAAAGAGGAGCAGTTCCTGCTTGATACGTTCAAGGATGAGCCACCATACATAAAGAAGCTCAAAAAGCTTAAAGGCGCACTGATATTTAAACGCGATACGACAAAGAAGAATAAATAAACTAAATTACATAATATAAAATTTGAGGTGACCTATGAATATTTGGCACGATATCGACCCCAAGCACATCACAGCAGATGATTTTGTCGCACTGATTGAAATTCCTAAGGGAAGCAGTTGCAAATATGAGCTTGATAAAGAGACCGGACTTATCAAGCTTGACCGTGTCCTTTATACCGCTACCCACTATCCTGCAAATTACGGCTTTATCCCGATCACCTATGCAGACGATAATGACCCTCTCGACGTCCTCGTCCTTTGCTCCGCACCCGTATATCCAATGACTCTTATCAGAGTGTATCCCATAGGCGTTATGCGAATGCTTGACGGCGGAAGCGTTGACGATAAGATCATCGCAGTTCCGTTCTCCGACCCCTCTTATTTCGGTATAAAGAGCATTGAGGAGCTTCCCGGACACATCTTCGATGAAATTATGCACTTCTTCAGCGTCTATAAGCAGCTTGAGCATAAGCAGACCGCAGTAAAATCTCTCTACGGCCCCGGTGAGGCTAAAAAGGTAATTCAAGCAGCAATAGATTCCTACAGACAAAAAGCCGAAGAGGGCTTCTTCACAAGATCAAATAACTGATATACTCAGTAAAATAAAAGCGGGCTGTCTCATTAAGACAGCCCTTACGAACGGTTTTGGCGCAGATTTTAATGAAATTTGATGCTATTTTCGTGCCAAAACGACGAATTTGATTCGTCGAGTTCGATTTCATGGGCTCGTCTCACGCAAGTGAGACAGCCCCTTTTACTTATAATGCTATGATGCTATATCCCGTATTTGTCGCTGATTCGTTCACAAAGCCACTCCATAACATTTTCGGCTTTGCAGACATCTCGGCATTCTATCCTTATCCTGATACACGGCTCAGTTCCGGATGCGCGAAGTACAAGAGATGCCCCCGCGCCAAGCTCTTCATAAGCTTTTTCTCTCAGTACATCCATCTCACGGTCAGCCTTGAATTCATCACGGCGAGAAGGATCGATCTCAATGTTTCTCTCAAATGATGGCACTCTGTGAAATGCAAGACAAAGTTCTGCAAGAGGAGTGCGCCTGCGTGATATTAGCGCGATCAGCATCAATGCCGTCAGTGGCCCATCGCCTGTGGAGCAAATATTTCCAAAAACTATATGTCCCGACGGCTCTCCTCCAATGAAAGCGCCGCTTTTGTCCATCTCCTCTTTAACGTATCTGTCTCCGACTGCGGCGGCAATAAATCGTACGCCCAGCTCCTCGCATCGCTCTGCAAGCCCCCGATTGCTCATAACTGTTCCAACTGCGCAGGCGTTTGTAAGTTTTTCTGTGCGGACTGCATCCTCAAGCATTACGGCAATTATTTCATCTCCGTCAACAAGCCTTCCGCATGAATCTACCGCAAGGCATCTGTCACCGTCTCCGTCAAACGCCACGCCAAGATCAAGACCGCGCTCAACGACCAATGCAGAGAGTGCCGCCGTATCAGTTGATCCGCATCCGAGATTTATGTTTTTTCCGTCAGGCTCACGGTTGATAAATACGACATCATGCCCAAGATCGGTAAATATTCCTGCGGCAATGTGAGATACCGCACCATTAGCACAGTCAATTCCTATCTTCAGCTTTGCAAGATCGCTATGTCCGCGGCACTCATCATCATAGCATTTTTTCAGATGACGGATATACTTCTCCGCAGCACTCATATGCTCTCTTACAGATCCAACCGCAAAGTCCTTTTTGCATTCGCTTTTTTCCGCATCGAATGCAAATATTTTTTCTTCGATTATCTCCTCCACATCGTCTGCAAGCTTGGTGCCGTCAGAAGATATGAGCTTTATGCCGTTGTATTCCGCACCGTTGTGTGAGGCGGACACCATTACGCCGTACAAAAAGTTTTCCGCTTCTACTAAATACGCAAGCGCAGGCGTAGGTAATACACCGCAAACGTATGCGTCACACCCCGCCATACATACTCCCGACGCTAACGCGTAGGTAAGGGATGATGATGAAAGCCGTGTGTCGCACGCAATAAGCACCCTTCCACCATTTGCACCCTCTGAAAGGACATCAGCGCTTGCATATCCCACCTTGAATGCCAAAAACGGATCAAGTCCGTCGCACAAACGACCTCTGATACCGTCAGTTCCGAATAACCTCTTCATTTGTTCCTGTCCTCCTTGAACGCAAGCTTGTATGGCTCCATACTCTTTAAAATAGACCTGTGCGGAACGTACCCTCTCACACTCAATAAGGGATATACCGTAGTGTACGCACCTATTACCGACCCTGGGTTCAGCACCGCGCCGCAGCCTATCTCCGCACCGTCACCGATTAAAGCACCTACCTTGCGGCGCTTTGTCTCAATCAGCTCATTCCCAATACGCACGACCACGTTGCCACCGTCAAGCTTAAGATTGGACGTTATCGCTCCGGCACCTAAATGCGCACCATATCCTAAAATTGAGTCACCAACATAGTTAAAATGCGGCACACATGCTCTGTCAAATAATACGCAGTTTTTAAGCTCGCAGGAGTTTCCAACCACACACTCGCGCCCGATAAAGCAGTTGCCCCGTATATATGCTCCGTGACGTATCTCCGTCCCGTCAAGTATGACGGTCGGTGGCAGTATCAAAGCACTGTCCGCAACCGTGGCACTGCGAGATATGAGAACCCCCTCACACGGCATATAAAATCCGTCACTGCCTCGGTGCATATCAATAAATGCCCTTGTAAATATTCCTATGCGATCAAGCGCTGAAAAAATATCGGCGTTAAAGCTTAACATCGAATAAAAATCACTTGCGCCGGATGAAAATAATTCCTTCAGTATGTCCATGCTACCTCCAAGTAAGTATTATTATTTTTCCGATTTGTTTAAATAATATGCCTATTTTCCCGAATAGGTGTAAAGTTTTTTTGCCTGCAAGCCGTAACCTGTTGACAAAATAAACTTATTCTGCTAAAATAACCTTAAAGACCCGAAAGGAGTAAGTCTATGAGCTATAAATATACGAAAAATCAGTTTTTGTCCTCAAACGGAAAGGCTCAGATAGCCTATCATATATACGAGCCGAATGCAGCAGTTAAAGCGATAGTGCAGCTCTCCCACGGTATGTGCGAATACGTCCGCCGCTACGAGCACGTCGCAGAATTTTTCTGCAAAAACGGTATCGTGTTCTGCGGCAACGATCATTTGGGACATGGCGACACCGCAGTGACCGACGAAAATCTCGGATTTACATCCGAGGGAGGCGGAGCCGACTTTATGGTTGAGGATGTGCGAAAGCTTACGGAAATAATCAAGGAAAGGTACCCCGATAAGCCCATCATACTTTTCGGACATAGCATGGGCTCGTTTATCGCAAGACTTTATCTTACAAAATATACGGACATAAGCGCCGCAATAATCGAAGGCACCGGTGGCCCCGAAAGCCCCACCGCAATGGGCAAGACGGTCGCATCCGCAGTTATGAAGTTTAAAGGCGAAAGGTATAGAAGCAAAATGCTCGATAGCATAGCCTTCGGTAATTATAACCGCAGAATAGGGAAGCACTGCGCCGTTTCCGCGTGGCTTTCAAGGGATGATGACCTCGTCAGCCGCTATATGTCGGACAGATACTGCAAATATGTCTTTACCGCAAGAGGCTTTTACGATCTGTTCGATCTGCTTGGCAGAGTGTCCGAAAAAAGCTGGGCAGAACTTGTCCCCAAAACACTCCCCATACTGCTTGCCTCGGGAGATGCCGACCCCGTGGGAAACTACGGCCGTGGCGTAAAAGCTGTCTATGACAGACTTGTTGCCGCAGGCGTCGAAAATGTAACGCTTAAACTATATCCCGACGCCCGTCACGAGCTTCATAACGAAACTAATAAGGATGAATTTTTGCGCGACGTGCTTGATTTTATAAGCACAAACGTAAAACTGTGAAAAAATAAGGCTATGTCACAAGCATGAGTTGATAATATTTTGAACGAGGTTCTTTATTCGACGGCCCCGGCCCGTGTCATCCTGAGCGAAGCCGAACTTTTGCGGCAAGCCGCAAAAGCGCGTCAGCGGGATCTCGGACCGGCTTCA
>JAFVRO010000022.1 GCA_017504205.1 Clostridia bacterium
GATACGAGTGATATTGATATTGTTGTTATACTTGACGAGTTAACCACCTCGGATATTCAAAAATATAATGCAATGTTAAATACTCTACCACACAGAGAGCTGATATGCGGTTTTGTTTCGGGAAAGAACGAGATTCTTCATTGGGAGCCTTCCGACCTCTTCCAGTTTTATTATGATACAACCCCGATAAAAGGAAGCCTTGATGAATTATTGCCGTTGCTTGACAAGGTAGCTGTTGAAAGAGCAATTAAAATTGGTGCTTGCAACATATATCACGGCTGTGTTCACAATATGCTACATGAAAAAAGTGAGGATATTTTGCGAGATTTATACAAATCAGCTTCTTTCGTTGTGCAGGCAATAGCTTTCAAACAAACGGGAAACTATATCAGCCACCAAAAAAAATTGCCCCAAGTTGTATCTTCCGATGAACAGGTTATCGTTGAAACATTTATGAATTTGAAAAATGGTGGAACGGTAGACTTCAATTTGATGTCCGAAGCATTATTTGCTTGGTCAAAGAAATGGATTAACGAAACGAATTAAACAAATTCCAATTTATGAAGAAATATATCGCAAACATCATTACAGGTAGCAGAGTTGCCTTTAGTTTGCCGCTTCTGTTCATTCCTCTATCATCGGCATGGTTTTACATATTCTATCTTCTTTGTGGGCTTACCGATATGATTGACGGAGCGATAGCGAGAAAGATGGGAGCGGTTAGTAAATTTGGAGCAAAACTTGATACTGTTGCTGACTTTGTATTCATGTTCGTATGCTGGGTAAAGATACTCCCCCTAATACATATACCTGTATGGTTATGGGTGTGGATTATCGTTGTTGCGTTGATTAAGATATTTAATATTACGCTCGTCTTTATTCAAAAGAAAAAACTAATATCAATACATAGCGTGTTAAATAAAATCACGGGATTTGCTTTGTTCCTTTTGCCGTTGTCGCTGACTTTTGTTGAAACCACTTATAGCGTTGCGACAATATGCGTACTTGCAACCATTGCGGCAATGCAAGAAGTTTGTTTCGTTGCAAAAGGGCAAGAGGTCTTATAGCCAATTCCCAATTTGTCGAGCAGAACAGCGTTGAATGTTGGTGTGATTTTGGCGCAAATTTGGTGCAACAACTTTATGCGACGATACTCACGATATTCACGATATCGCACGAAAACACACGATATCACACGAATTTCCACGATATTCACGATATCAAACAGTGTTCTTAAAACTCCAAGAGATAATTACCCGTTTGGAATTATTTTGGTATACAAAAAGCTCTGCTATGCAGGGCTTTTTGCATTTATGCACCGAAGGCGTAATTCATGAACGCAGTTCAATTCATGGCGTGAGCCAATTCATGCCGCAGGGCAATTCATTTTTTATTGCCGTCCTATTTACTTTTTGTGAGGATTATGATATAATACGTTTGTCAGATAAACTTAAATTAATAGGAGCGCAATATGGAAATAAACGAGTACCAAAGACTTGCTATGACCACCCTTAACCCCGAGCTTGACCGTAAGGACGTCCTCATCAATAGCGTTATGGGACTGTGCGGCGAGGCGGGCGAGGCAATAGACGTCGTCAAAAAATGGCTGGCACACGGCCACGCTCTCGATAAGGAGCATCTGATAAAGGAACTCGGTGACATCGCGTGGTATCTTGCAGAAGCCGCCACCGCACTCGACGTCACCCTTGAGGACATTCTGGCGGCAAACCTTGAAAAACTCAAAAAAAGATACCCCGAGGGCTTCGACACAGAACGCTCGATCCATCGCCCCAAGGGTGACCTTTAACGCGCTCCATCGTCTTATCGAACGAAACGAGCGCAGACAAAAACAACGGAGACAAAAATGCAAAGTAAGATCAGACCAATAACGGAGCAGGACAGGAAAGTGCTGCTTCAAATGATGCGAAAGTTTTATTCCTCCCCCGCCGTATTCACCGGCGGCTCCGAGGAAATATTTCAAGCCGATATAAATAACTGCCTTGCAGGATCCCCTTATCTTGAAGGCTACGTTTTCGATGACGGCAAAACCGTTCAGGGCTACGCTATGGTAGCCAAAAGCTTTTCCACCGAATTCGGCAGGACGTGCATCTGGATCGAGGACTTGTATATCCAAGCGGATTTCAGAGGACTTGGTATCGGTAATATGTTCTTGCACTATATCGAAGATAAATACCCCGATTCCATACTTCGCCTCGAGGTCGAGGAGGAAAACGAAAGAGCAGTGCGCGTATATAAAAAATTCGGATTCACAACTCTTCCGTATATGGAAATGAAAAAATGATTCCAACCTAAAAATCTTTTTCTCAAAAGGAGCGTAATATGAAAAACACAGGTATCTGCCCCAAATGCAAATCGTCCGACATCGTAAGATTTGACGGATACGCCGGCGCATACGGAAGCGGGAACAACGTAATGGTCGGTCACTCCATCTTTTCCGCAGTAAACGTCAATAGATATATCTGCTGTAATTGCGGATTTACCGAGGAGTGGATCGATACGGAAGACATCGAAAAGATAACCAACAGTAAAAAAGCCAAACGCTGAAAACATAATACATTCAATTTAATAAACGGAGGAACAGAAATGATAATCAAAGCATCCCAATGCACACCCGACGTCCGTCAGAATATGAAGGGCGGAGACGGCGCCGCAACAGTAACCGAATTCGTAACGTCCAAGGAACTCAACGAAAAGGGAAGACTTTTCGGCAAGATCCGCCTTGAGTGCGGCTCTTCGATCGGCTACCACGTCCACGAGGGCGAAAGCGAGCTCTTCTACGTTCTCAAAGGCATCGCTACATATAACGATAACGGCACGGAATATAAGGCGTACCCCGGAGACACTCTCGTAGTCTCTTCCGGAAACGGACATTCCATCGCCAACCGCGATTCAGAACCCCTTGAGGTCATCGCCCTTATCGTCTACGCATAAAAAACAGAAAAGGCTTCGGTTTTTTGCCGAAGCCTTTTCTTTGCCTGCTTACTGTGAGTATCTTATGTTAATAAGAAAACTTCCCATTCGTGCAGTAAATTGTGGTGTTCGGAGCGTAAAGACTAAGTTTCTTCCGTTCCTCAAGTGTTCCCTTGAAGGTCACCCTTCCGATCTTTGAATCCTTGAATGCATTAAAGGATATCGCTTGGATGCTATTGTAAATGATGACCTCATCCGCCTCGCAGCAACTGAAGGCGTCGGATTCTACAATTTTAACGCCGTCGCATATCTCAAGCCGCTTTATTCCAAAGCACTTTTCAAAGGCATTGTAATCGACCTTTTCAACCGTTGAAGGGATTTTCAACTCCTTCAGTGAGGTGCAGTGATAAAAGGCGTGGGATTCAATTTTTTCAAGTCCCTCAGGGAAAACAATGGCTTCAAGCTCTATACAATCATAGAACGCATAGCTTCCAATGCTCCGCACTCCTTCGTGAAGCTCAACGTGCTTGAGCGCGCGGCAATCCCAGAAAAGTGACTTCTCCACACGGTCAATCGTCAACGGTAGCCTGAAGCTGACAAGACCTGTGCCTCGGAATGCTCCCTCGCCGATGCTATTGACCGTCTCGGGAATATCAATTTGATCAAGATGATGGCAAGCGTTAAAAGCATTGCCCTCTATGGACTCAAGTCCCTCACTCAGCAGTACGGACTGCAGGAAAGTGCACCCCAGAAACGCACCCTTGCCGATGCGCTTTACTCCCGCCGGGACGGTGATATTACCCTTCAAATTGTAACACGTATTGAACGCGTTATCTCCTATCACGGTGAGCGTGGAGGGGAGACTGATGCCCGTGAGCGCTCTGCAATCCTCGAAAGCGCTCTCACCGATTATCTGTAAGCCCTCGGGTAATACTATTGCCTCCTCAAGCGAAACACAGCACTCAAACGCACTCTTTCCTATCTCAATAAGCGTGCTCGGGAAGGTAACGCTTTTCAGATAATTACAATTCGCAAAAGCGTTCTCTCCAATCACCTGCAACCCCTCGGGAAGAATAACGTGCGTTGCCTTCTTTGGAACAACGCCCGCCTTAAGCACCGTAGTACCTTCAGCTACAATAAATGACGCATATGCGTTCAATTTGCTCCATATCTCTTCAAAGTCACTCGCAAGAGCCTCCTTGTCGAGAGTATCGTAGCACGGCTCGTTCGCCTTCGTGCTGATACCAAGCAGTGTAGCATTTTCAGGACTGATGCCGAGATACTTCTCAAGAAGTAACCGCAATCCTTTCGTAAATACCTCGTTTGCAATTTCACTGTAGCCACCAAACTTGGGATACAAATGGTTGTTGTAAATGTAGGTTATACTCCAAAGTGCGCGTGCAATTTTATCGAAAGCCCCATTCGGCTCCGCCGTGGTCATAAGCAAAAGATCGTGCTGCGGGATATCCGTCTCACCGCATACGCGCTCGGCCGTCATACCGCGAACAACGTAAACGTATACACCCATATTGGGTACTGTGGCAGTAAAGCTATGTATACTGTCATTGATGGTTCCCATAGCCGCACCAACTCCGTCATAATCAAGGTCAGTGTAGCGGTACTCAACAATCTTTGCACACACTTTGCCGCTTGTCACGGTCATGGTGTACCAGCTCTCGTCACTGCTGCGTGTTTGTGAGTACTTTGTAGAATATTCTGCAATTTTGGTTGTATCGGATGCCGGGTTGATCTCGTAATGTATCATATCGTCCTCCATAATTTATATATTTGGGTAAAACGCTTAATTCATTATAACACAGTTGACTATTACTTGTCAAGTGTAATTAATTTAATAAAAAATTTACATATCAATACATAAATCAGTTTGAACTAAATGAACCAATTTGCTATAATTATGATATATTGGGGAAGAAGGCGTACTTTCCCAAATATTGATAAACCACTGAATATTTTAGGTATTTTAAGCAATATATCAACCAAAAGGACGGTATTCTTATGAATAATTCAAACACATTTCTCGACCTTAGCGGAAGAGAAATGCTTACAAATCTCTTTGATGACGGATCCTTTGTTGAGCTTGGCGCATACGTTAAGCGAAACGGCAGTGTATCCGAGAACGAAGGCGTTATTTGCGGCTACGGCTCCGTAAATTCAAGGCTTGTGTTCGCATTCGCGCAGGACAGAACCTCATCCGGTGGCGCGGTGGACGCATACCACGCGAAGAAAATTGAAATGCTTTATGAGATGGCGCTGAAAAACGGCTCCGCAGTAATCGGAATTTTTGATAGCGACGGTGCCACCGTGCTTGACGGCTTTTCATCCGTCAGTGCATACGGAAGAATAGTAAAATGTATATCGGATGCATCGGGTAAGATACCGCAGATAGCAATTCTCAGTGGTGTCTGCAACGGCACTATGGCGGCGGCATTTCAGATGTTCGATATCAGAATAGCGATCAAGGACGTATCTATGCTGTATGTCGGCTCCCCCTCCATCATAGGCGAGGCGTTCGGTAAAACAGAATTTATTGTTAAGAACGGACTTGTAAGCACCGTCTCCAATGATCTTGCTTCTGCCATTGATTGCGCACGCAGTTTCATTGAGCTTATGCCGGATAATTGCAACGGAAAAGCAGTATCCGAGTCATCCGATGACGTACAGAGGGATACCTTCCTTGATATGGAAGACACAAGAAACTGCATTGAGGAAATATCTGACGGTTACAAATTCGTTGAGCTTTACCGTGACTACGCGGAGGATATGATAACCGCCTTTACAACGGTGGGCGGATTAACCGTTGGTATCGTTGCCAATAACGTAAAATGTAACGGCGGCAGAGTAACTCCCAAAGGCGCGGAGAAAGCGTCAACGCTTATTAGCTTTTGTGATAGCTTTTCAATTCCCGTCGTAACGCTTGCAAACTCAGACGGTGTAGAAGTATCTTCCGAGGCAGAGCAGGCAAGGATCGCGTCCGCTATGGCAAAGCTTCTTACCTCCTACGCCTCAGCAACTACACCAAAGATCACTGTAATCCTCAATAACCTGTACGGATCATCCTGCATACTGATGGGTTCAAAGAGCGTCGGGGCAGACGTGGTATACGCGCTCGACTCCGCCTCCATCGGCGCACTCTCTCCAAGTGCCGCAGTAGCCTTCTTCGAAAATGCAAAGGTGGATTCCGCCGATACACGTCAAAGACTTGAAGAGGATTGGAACAAAACCAATCTCACCGCCGCGAAGGCAGCAGAAAACGGCGATATTGACGACGTTATTACTTCATATGATCTGCGCCGCCGTATATGCTCCGCACTTTATATGCTCTCAGAGAAAAATACACCTCTGTGTAAAAAGCATTCAACCGCTATAATGTAAAGGACGGTGCCAAAATGCTTCCATATAAATTGTTAAATATGTCTTTTGCTTTGGCACGTGAAATGCTTCCATTTGGAGAACGCCTTGAATACGCTCTTCAGGTATCTCTTATAGGTATTATCGCGGTCTTTGGCGCGTTGACTCTCATAATGCTGATACTGAAGCTTATGAAGGTCGTTATGGATCTCATTGATAAAGCAAAGACCAAGGGAAATAAAAAAAGACTTCTTGCAGCATCCTCCGCCGATACCGCAGAGTTGCAACCCGAGAGGTCGGATGACGGTGAGCTTATAGCAGTCATCACCGCCGCCGTTGCCGCTACCCTGTCTGAGGAAAATAAAAAATCTACAGACCCCTCAACCCACTTCGGTGAAAACGGCTTTAAGGTCGTTTCATTCAAGCGCATAGGCTCAAACAATAAAAAGAACTAAACCCGATTGATAATTGAAAGGATAAAACAATGAAAAAATATATAGTTACAGTAAACGGAAATCAATATGAGGTAGCTGTTGAGGAGGTTACCGATAACGCCACCACTGAACAACCCACACAGCCCCGCACAGTATCTACTCCAAAAACAACCGTAAAAAAGGATAAGCAGGGAAGCATAAAAATCACAGTTCCTATGGCGGGTACTATCAGTGAAATGCTCGTAAAGCCCGGCGATAAGGTCACCAGAGGTCAGACCGTTTGTACCCTTGAAGCAATGAAGATGATAAATAATATCCCCGCTCCACAGGACGGCGTAGTAGTATCCGTCGAGGTGTTTGCAGGCGCAAGAGTGGAGACCGACCAGGTCGTCGTAACCATTGACTGATAAGGAAGTAGACTTATGTGGGAAAGTATTCTGAATTTTCTTGAAAGCACGGGTATCGTCCGTCTGTTCACATCCTCGGAGGATCCGTGGATGTGGCTCAAGACGCTTGCCATGTATGCAATCGTTTGCGGTCTCGTGTACTTAGCAGTTGTAAAGCAATACGAGCCGCTCCTTCTTCTCCCGATCGCATTTGGTATGCTTCTGGCAAACCTTCCCGGTGCAAACCTGATAGATACCGAGCTATTTCTTTCCGACGGACCACTTGACATAGTGAAGGTAGTTCAGCAGGGAAGTCTGCTCGATTTCCTTTATCTCGGTGTTAAGCTCGGTATATTCCCGGCACTCATATTTATGGGCGTAGGTGCTATGACCGACTTTACCGCGCTTATTGCTAACCCTAAAAGCTTACTTATAGGCGCCGCCGCACAGATTGGCGTGTTCCTTGCATTCTCGGGAGCCGTCCTCTCAGGCGTATTCTCACCTCAGGAGGCGGCGGCAATAGGCATAATCGCGGGCGCTGACGGTCCGACCGCTATCCAGGTCACCAAAGAACTTGCTCCCGCACTTCTCAGCTCAATAGCAATTGCCGCATATAGCTATATGGCACTTATCCCAATGATCCAACCGCCGATAATGCGTGCTCTTACTACTAAAAAAGAACGTCTCATTAAAATGACCGCCCTCAGAAGAGTAAGCAAGGCGGAAAGACTCATATTCCCGATCCTCGTTACCATCGTAGTTGCTCTCATCGTTCCCGACGCGGTAATGCTCGTAGGATTTTTGATGTTCGGTAATATTCTGAACGTCTGCGGAGTCACCGACAGACTCTCCAAGACTGCTCAGAACGGCCTTATGAACGCCATCACGATATTCCTCGGAGTAACCGTCGGAGCGACCGCAAGCGCAGAGAACTTCCTTCGCATCGAAACCTTCCTGATCATCATACTCGGCTTTTTGGCATTCGCAATAGCAACCGCATCAGGACTACTGTTTGCAAAGCTTATGTGCTTCGTCACGGGAGGTAAGATCAATCCTCTCATAGGTGCCGCAGGCGTTTCCGCAGTACCTATGGCGGCAAGAATGGCGCAAAAGGTTGGCGCCGAAGCAGACCCCACCAACTTCCTTCTTATGCACGCAATGGGCCCCAATGTCGCGGGCATTATCGGATCTGCCGTTGCCGCAGGCGTATTCTTAAGTTGGAATTGGTAACCCTTCAATAAGGAGATAATTAATTATGTCAGATACAGTAAAACAGGTAAAGATAACAGAAACCGTCCTTCGCGATGCCCATCAGTCGCTTATGGCAACCCGAATGACGTCCGAAAATATGATTCCCGCACTCGAAATGCTCGATAGCATCGGATACCACTCTCTCGAGGCATGGGGCGGCGCAACCTTTGATGCCTGCCTGCGCTTTCTTGATGAAGACCCATGGCACAGACTCCGAATCATCCGTGATCACGTAAAGAATACTAAGCTGCAGATGCTCTTCAGAGGACAGAATATCCTCGGATACCGCCATTACGCCGACGATGTCGTTGAATACTTCGTCCAAAAGTCAATCGCAAACGGTATCGATATTATACGCATCTTCGACGCCCTTAACGATCCGCGTAACCTCAGAACCTCAATAAATGCCGCCAAACGCGAGGGCGGACATGTCCAGGCGGCAATCTCATATACTACAAGTCCTGTGCATACAAGCGAGTTTTTCGCTCAGTATGCAAAGCAGCTTGAGGAGATGGGAGCTGATTCTATCTGTATTAAAGATATGGCAGGACTTCTTACCCCTTACGCCGCATACGAGCTCGTTACCGCATTGAAGCAGACGGTGTCGCTTCCTATACAGCTTCATACACACTATACCTCAGGTCTTGCCTCTATGACGATCCTTAAAGCGGTCGAGGCAGGTGTCGATGTAGTTGACACGGCTCTCTCTCCCTTCTCACTCGGTACGTCTCAGGCTCCTACTGAGGCAATAGTTGCCGCACTTCGCGGAACTGAATACGATACGGGACTTTCTCTTGAATCCCTCGACGGACTTACAAAATACTTCACCGGACTTCGTGAAAAATATCTTGCGGAAGGTCTTATCGACCCCACCGTTCTCAAGGTCGACGTCAACGCACTTATCTATCAAGTTCCCGGAGGAATGCTCTCCAACCTTATTTCTCAGCTTAAAAATGCAGGCAAATCCGAGCTTCTTGGAGCCGTGCTTGAGGAGGTTCCACGCGTAAGAGCAGACGCAGGATATCCTCCGCTTGTTACACCGTCATCGCAGATCGTCGGAACTCAGGCGGTTATGAACGTGCTGCTCGGACAGAGGTACGAGCGCGTTACAAAGGAATTCAAGGGCCTTATAAAGGGCGAATACGGCAAGACTCCAATGCCGATAGACCCCGAGCTTCGCCATAGCATACTTGGCGACGAAGAGCCCATCACCTGCCGTCCCGCAGATCTCATCGCTCCCGAGCTTGACCGTGCAAGATCCGAGATCCTGCAATATCTTACTCAGGATGAGGATGTGCTTTCGTATGCACTGTTCGAACAGGTCGCACTCAAATTCTTTGAAAAACGCAAAATGAGGACGTACGGACTTGATGCCACAACATCCGATCCCAAGCGCGGAATTCATAGCGTATAAATGTTCAGGTCTGTCTCTTTTGAGCCGGACCTTTTACCATTATCTGCCTTGCACAATATGAATAATAATGCTTCCATAAAGTCAATACTTCCTAATACAGCTACCCGAATAATTACCCGAATGGGAGATAAATATGTATAATAAAGTGGAAATATGCGGCGTAAATACCGCAAAACTTAAAACCTTGACCGACGCCGAAAAGCATGATCTGCTGTTAGCAACAAAATCAGGGGATATGAATGCCCGCGACAAACTGTTTATGGGAAACCTACGCCTCGTGCTCAGCATTATCCAACGCTTCAGTAACCGTAAGGAAAATATGGACGACCTTTTTCAGGTCGGATGCATCGGGCTGATAAAGGCGATAGACAATTTTAACATGGATCTCGACGTCAAACTCAGCACCTATGCGTGTCCAATGATAATAGGCGAAATACGCAGATATCTGCGCGACAACAACGCAGTGAGGATCAGCCGTTCCGTGCGAGATCTTGCCTATCGCGCACTGCAAGCAAGGGAAGAGCTTACAAGCGATAAAGGCGAGCCCACACTTGATGCTATTGCCGTATACCTTGGAGAAAAAAAGGAAAACGTCTTGAGAGCAATGGAGGCTATCGTCGAGCCTATTTCAATATATGAACCCGTATACAGTGAAAACGGTGACTCCATCTATGTTATAGATCAGCTGAGTGATAACGATGCCGTCGAAAATAACTGGCTTGAGAGCGTTGCCTTAAGAGAAGCTCTCAAAAAGCTTGGTGAGCGCGAGCGCACCATAATAAATATGCGCTATTATAATAACAAAACCCAGATGCAGATCGCTGAGGAGATCGGAATATCTCAGGCTCAGGTATCAAGACTTGAAAAAAGCGCACTCGAAAAAATGCGAAAGCAGATATGATGCGTCATACCTCAGAATACCGTTTCATATATTATGTATGAAACGGTATTTTTTAAGGAGAAACATAATGAAGATCAAATTACTCGCACTGTTCATGGCAATACTACTGCCACTCTTGCTTTTACATACCTCAGCAAATGCCTCTGAAAGCTCACCTGAATCCGACACATACACACTTGAAACCGTAGAAGACGGTTCCCTTTCCCTGAATTGCGTAAGCGCTCTCCTTATGGAGGCGTCAACCGGTACCGTCCTCTATGAGCAAAATGCCGACGAAATGCTTCCTCCCGCATCCGTTACTAAAGTAATGACGTTGCTTCTGGTTATGGAAGCAATCGATTCGGGCGCTATAAAATTGGACGATACCGTAACGGTAAGCGCGAACGCCGCGTCAATGGGAGGCTCTCAGGTGTTTCTGAAGGAGGGCGAGCAGATGAGCGTCGAGGATATGCTCAAATGCGTGGTTATAGCTTCCGCTAACGATGCGGCGGTAGCCCTTGCCGAGCATATCTGCGGAAACGAAAGCACCTTTGTCGCCCGAATGAACGAAAGAGCCAAGGAACTCGGAATGGTGAATACGGTGTTTGAAAACACAAACGGACTTGACGATACTGCAGTGTCACACCTTACAAGCGCAAGAGATATTGCTATAATGTCGCGTGAACTTATCAAACACGAAAAAATTCTTGAATATAGCTCTATCTGGATGGATACCGTCCGAAACGGCGAATTCGGCCTTACCAACACCAATCGACTTGTTCGCTTCTATAAAGGCTGCACAGGGCTTAAAACAGGCTCGACCGCAAAGGCAGGCTTTTGCATCAGCGCAACAGCAGAAAGAGAAGGTATGAGCCTCATCTGCGTAATAATGGGCGCCGAGAGCCGCGACATACGAAATGCACAGGCAACTGCGCTCCTCGATTGGGGCTTTGCAAGCTACGCGCTTTATCATGCAGACGGCGGCGATACTCAACCCATATCAGTGCGCGGAGGGCAAAAAAACAAAGTTAACGCATCCTACCCGGAATTTTCCTGCATACTTCCTAAGTCCGAAATATCTGCAGTTAAAAGTGATATCTCAATGCAGACCGAACTTACTGCCCCGATAAAAAACGGCGACGAGATCGGAAGGGTCACGTATTCCTGCAATGGAAAAACAATAGGTGAGGTAGCGATAACCGTCGCCGAGGACGTTGAAAGGCTGACTTTCTGGCAGATATTTCTTCGTATGCTTTCAATTTATACTCTGAAATAGAACATTTTGTAAAACAATCGTAGTTTTTGCTGTGAAATTCAATAAATTCCTAAAAATTTGATGGAAATGGGTTGCAAAAAATACGGAAATGTAGTACAATATATGTGTGAAAAAATATTCAAAGGTAGGTTCACATCAGCAATGTCATTGTTTTTAAATAGCGGATACATCGGAGAGCTTGTAACCGACAAAGAACTCGACTATATAGCACCGTATGTAAAAACCGCTCACGATTGTCTCAGATCCAAAAGTGCTCAGGGAAGCGATTTCCTCGGATGGATTGATCTCCCCGAATGCTACGATAAGACCGAATTTGCCGCTATAAAGCAAAGCGCAGAGAAAATCCAAAACAACTGCGATGTTTTTATAGTGATCGGTATCGGCGGATCTTATCTCGGTGCAAGAGCAGTTATTGAGTATCTTAAATCCCCACTTTATAACAACCTTAAGAAGGATACGCCCGACATATATTTCGCAGGCTGTAATATTAGTTCATCTTATCTTAACGAGCTCCTTGCTATCTGCGAAGGAAGAGACGTAAGCATAAACGTTATATCCAAGTCAGGAACCACAACCGAGCCCGCTATCGCGTTCAGAATTTTCAGAGAGCTCCTTGAGAAGAAATACGGAACCGAAGGCGCAAAGGATCACATCTTTGTTACCACCGACCGCGCGAAGGGAACACTCAAGAATTTTGCGGACACTATGGGATATCAGACCTTCGTCGTCCCTGATGATGTCGGAGGAAGATTCTCCGTGCTTTCAGCAGTCGGACTTCTCCCAATCGCAGTTGCAGGTATCGATATTGATGCTTTGATGGACGGCGCCGCAGCCGCAAGACTTGCGTACAACAATCCCGATCTTGCAACCAACGATTGCTATAAATACGCAGCTCTGCGCAATATCCTTTACCGCAAGGGCAAGACTACGGAGATCCTCGTAGGATACGAAACCTATGCCACTATGTTTAACGAGTGGTGGAAGCAGCTCTACGGAGAAAGCGAAGGAAAGGATAATAAGGGACTTTTCCCCGCATCCGTCATCTTCACAACCGACCTTCATTCACTCGGTCAGTATATACAGGACGGAATGCGTACGATGTTTGAAACCGTTATCTCGGTAAAGGATCCCGGTTGTACTCTCGCAGTACCGTACGATTCCGCAAATATTGACGGCCTTAACTACCTTGCAGGCAGAGATCTTGACGAAGTAAATAAAAAGGCTATGCAGGGAACACTCTTTGCACATATGGATGGCGGAGTTCCCAATATAGTTATAGAGGTTGAGGATAGAAGTGAGCGTTCATTGGGATATATGATCTACTTCTTCGAGCTTGCGTGCGCTATTTCAGGCTATCTGCTCGGCGTAAACCCCTTTGATCAACCCGGTGTTGAATCATACAAGAAGAATATGTTTGCTCTCTTGGGTAAGCCCGGATACGAGGAGCAAAAGAAGCTTCTTGAAGAAAGAATGTAAAAAAGAAATTCACATATAACTTTAACGGAGGATAATATGTTAAAAATCATTATCGGTGTAAAAGGCACAGGAAAAACAAAAATGCTCATCGAGGAAGTACATAAGGCACTCGATGCAACCAAAGGCGACGTCGTATGCGTAGAGAGAGGAACAACTCTTCGCTATAGTATAAGCCACAAAGCACGTCTGGTAGATGCAGACGAGTACGGCATTAATAACGCAAGCGCACTCTACGGCTTCGTTTCAGGTATCCTTGCCAGCAACCATGACGTAACCGATCTCTTTATCGACCATACCTACAATATCTGCCAGAGAGATAACGACGCATTCGAAAACCTGCTCGTTCAGCTCGATAAGCTCAGCAATAAGCTCGGCGTAAACGTTATTCTCACCTCCTCAATTCCCGTAGAGGAAGCAACGGATAAGATGAAATCGTATCTTCTTTAATCATAAATAAAGAAAAATTGCACGTCGGACATTTGTCAGGCGTGCTTTTTTATCTGCATGTAAAACAAAGCATCCGTCAAGCTTGTAGCTTAACGGATGCTTTAGTCCTTCCGTCATATCAGACTATCTGATCTCGACGTTGACCTTCTTTCCGGAACCGCTTGCAGCCGCCTTGATTACGGTTCTGATCGCCTTGGCGATCTTTCCGTGTCGGCCGATGACCATTCCCATATCGTCAGCATCGACGTTCAGAGTTAACGTAATACTGTTGCTGTCTTCAACTACGGTAACGTTAACACTGTCGGGATTGTTGACAATGGATCGTGCGATATCGCTCAGTGTTTCCTTCAAATCAATCATTTGCTACTCTCCTGTGCAAATTAGTCGATTATGCCGGATTTCTTGAGAAGTGCTTTAACAGTTTCAGTGGGCTGTGCGCCGTTGGAGATCCAGGTCTTTGCCTTTTCAGCGTCGATCTTAACCTCTGCAGGGTTGGTGAGAGGGTTGTAAGTACCGATCTCCTCGATGAAACGGCCGTCACGGGGTGAGCGGCTATCTGCTACGATTACACGGTAAAAGGGAGCCTTCTTTGATCCCATTCTTCTGAGTCTGATTTTAACTGCCATGATTGTTTTCCTCCATAAATTTGTAAATATATTTTTTATTTTTTTCTTTATAATAATCCGTAAATTCTTGATAAACGGAAATATTCAATATTGATTATAACAGAAGTCAGCGCTTTTTCTTGAACTTTTTCTTTTTCTTTGTCGCGCTTCTGTCCTTGCCCATCGGCATTCTGCCACCTGCAAATGCGCCCATTTTGCTCGGATCACCGCCTGCAAAACGCTTCATTAGCTGATGAACCTGCTCAAACTGACGGAGCAGAGCATTAACGTCCTCTACCGTAGTTCCCGATCCCATCGCGATCCTCTTTTTGCGCGACGCGTTGAGTAGCTCAGGCTTTGCACGCTCACGCGGTGTCATCGAAAGAATGATTGCCTCGGTTCGACCGATCGCTCTCTCGTCTATTTGCGCGTTTCGCATCTGATTTGCATTTACACCCGGCATGTTCGGCATCATCGCCATAAGCTGATCAATGCTTCCCATCTTCTTGATCTGTTGGAACTGATCAAGATAATCGTCAAGCGTGAAGGTGGATTCCCTGAGCTTTCTTTCAAGTTCAGCTGCCTGCTTTTCATCAAATGCCTGCTCAGCCTTTTCAATGAGAGTCAATACATCTCCCATACCGAGTATTCTTGACGCCATTCGGTCGGGATGGAAGGGCTCGATCATATCGAGTTTTTCACCCGTACCGATGAATTTTATCGGCTTACCTGTAATATATTTGATGGATAGTGCCGCACCGCCTCGAGTGTCACCGTCAAGCTTCGTAAGGATAACTCCTGTAATATCAAGTTGATCGTTGAACGCCTGTGCAACAGTGACCGAATCCTGTCCTATCATCGCATCTACAGTAAGCAGTATTTCCGCAGGATCAACTTCCTTCTTGATCGATTGAAGCTCATCCATAAGCTCCTCGTCAATGTGCAAGCGTCCCGCCGTGTCCACGAATACCATATCGTAGCCCTTGAGATTTGCGTGCTTGATGGCTTCCTTCGCAATCTTGACGGGGGATACCTTGTCTCCCATAGAAAATACGGGAATATCAAGCTTTTCTCCAAGTATCTCAAGCTGCTTAATAGCCGCAGGTCTGTATACGTCACAGGCAACCAGAAGTGGACGCTTACCCTGCTTCTTGTACATTCCCGCAAGCTTTCCGGCGTGCGTCGTCTTACCTGCGCCCTGAAGTCCTACCATCATAATAACCGTAGGAGGGTTTGCCCTGATGGTAAGCTTGCTCTGACTTCCGCCCATAAGAGCGATAAGCTCCTCGTTTACTATCTTAACGACCTGCTGTCCCGGATTGAGCGACTCAAGCACCGCCGTGCCCACAGCTCTCTCTGAAACCTTCTTGACAAAGTCCTTTACAACCTTGAAATTTACGTCTGCCTCAAGTAGCGCAAGCTTTATTTCGCGCATTCCTTCTTTTATATCGGATTCCGTAAGCTTCCCCTTGCTCTTAAATATCTTAAAAGCACTTGCAAGCTTGTCACTTAAGCTCTGAAACATTTACGCGCTCCCTTCAGTATTTTCGTGTTAAGCCCTGATAAGCTCGCATAGCTCCTCAAATTCCTTGATAAATTCATCCGTCGGAGAACTTTCCTTGATCATCCCCTCAAGACGCGTAAGATGCTGCGATGCATTATCTCTGAATCTGGCAAGCCCCAGACACTCCTCGTAATGGATAAGCTCTTCCTGAGCCTTGACTATCAGATCTCTTACCCCCTGCCTCGATATTCCAAGCTGCTCCGCAATTTCGGAAAGGGAAAGATCCTCATAAAAATACATCTCGCAGGCCTCAAGCTTTCTCTCTGATAATAGCTTTCCGTAATGCCCGAGAAGCACGCCTATCATAAGATTTTTTTCAAACATCACTGCCTCCGAATCAACGAACACGGTGTAAAGCAAAACACTTTACAGATTATACTATATATTTATAGTTTTGTCAAGGGTAATTTTCAAATTTTTTTGATTTTTTCATTATAAATCTTTATAATAATGTATTTATTGTAAATTTAGATTTAAAAGCGCGAAAACTATTCAAAAAGCTATTTTCAAAACCGAATAATTGTGTTAAAATATATTAGTTAACATATCGATGAAAGGAGGCGCTCCACAATGCCAAACGGCGAAAGCTATACTGTTCTGAATAAGATCAATTCTCCCGATGACGTAAAAAAGCTTACGCGAGATGAGCTTCATACATTGGCAGAGGAGATACGCTCCTTCCTCGTTGAAAATGTAGAAGTGAGCGGTGGTCACCTTGCCTCAAACCTTGGAGTCGTCGAGCTGACCCTTGCGCTCTTGCGCGTGCTTGATCCGCCAAACGATCACGTTATATGGGATGTCGGTCACCAATCTTACGTCTATAAGCTTCTCACGGGACGCAGGGAAGGATTCCATACGTTAAGGCAAAGCGGCGGTATCAGCGGATTTCCAAAACGCGACGAAAGTCCGTACGATTGCTTCGGGACGGGACATAGCTCTACCTCCTTGTCCGCGGCTCTTGGGTTTGCTCACGCGGACAGACTTAAGGGAAGCAACGCCGTTACAGTCGCAATAATCGGCGACGGAGCGTTTACCGGTGGAATGATATATGAGGCGCTGAATAATTGTACCAAGGATCAGAGACTTATCATAATTCTTAATGAAAATGAAATGTCGATATCCAAAAATATCGGAAGCTTCGCAAAGTACCTTTCCAAGACACGCGCCCAAAAACGCTATTTCCGTACAAAAAATATCACCCGAAGCGTTATAAAGCGCATCCCGCTTATAGGAAACTCACTGTTCGCATTTATCCGTGATTTCAAAAAGGCGCTAAAAAATGCCCTCTACGGAAGTAACTTTTTCGAGGATATGGGTCTGTATTACCTCGGCCCCGTGGACGGAAATGACGAGATCGCCGTTGAAACTCTGCTCTCCGAAGCACTCAGACTCAACGAAAGCGTCGTAATACACTTGAAGACCCAGAAGGGAAAAGGATACGATAAAGCGGAGCAGGGTCCCGACGAATACCATTGTCTCTCCCCTGTAAGTGTCGTTCATCCCCAAACGAGCTTCTCTAAGGCATTTGGGGAGTATCTCACTGAACTTGCTGTGAAAGACGAGCGTATAGTTGCCATAACCGCCGCAATGAGCCGCGGAACAGGACTTGACGGATTCGCACAGAAATATCCTGAGCGATTTTTCGACGTCGGTATTGCCGAGGAGCATGCCGTGACCTTCGCCGCAGGACTTGCCGCCAACGGAATGCGCCCCGTAGTTCCAATATACTCAACCTTTTTGCAACGCTCATACGATAATATCATCCACGACGTAGCACTCCAATCGCTCCCCGTGGTTTTGTGCGTGGACAGGGCAGGGCTTAATACCTCCGATGGAGCAACCCATCACGGTATATTCGATGTAGCATTCCTTTCGGAAATCCCGGGAATGAAGATCTATACCCCCATCACGCTTGATACTCTCAAACTTTGCCTGCGAACCGCATTAAATGATAATTGCCCCGTAGCCATCCGCTATCCCAATTCCGCCGAGGACGAAAACCTCAAGCGGTGCTTCTATCCCGAAGAGTTTACTTCAAATGAACTTTCCGTAAGAACTTACGTTCCGACAGACTTAGCTCCCGTGGCTGCAATCGTCACACACGGAAAAATTGCCTCAGAAGCGGTAAAAGCGGCAGACTCTCTCACATCAAACGGTATCCCTACCTGCGTGCTGCTCGCAGAATTTATCAAGCCCTATGACCGTCTTGCCGAGCTTGTGACCGATAAGCTCCCGAAAACCGTCAGCACTCTTGTTTTTCTCGAAGAGGAAATCAAAAACGGCGGATTTGGAATGATCCTTTCGTATACGTTAAGAGCCTCACAAGCCTTTAATTCCGCTTTTCCGCGTATTACGCTTGATATACTTGCCACTGATGAAAGCTTTGTGATACCTCGAAAAGATCAGACCCCCTATCAATGCGCGAAAATTGACTGCGACAGTATAGAGGCACTGATTCAAAAACGAATACAATGTTAGAAGACAGTCAAGCTCGGTTTTGCCGTGCCTGACTGCCTTTTTTTGACTTATATCAGCCTAATATAACCTTCTTAAAGCTCTTCTTGCCTCTCTTGACAACAAGTCCTGCGGCAAGCTGCTCCTTGGTGAAGATGGCCTTGATGTTCGTGACTTTTTCTCCCTCAACGGTTACGCCACCCTGCTCAACTGCACGTCTTGCCTCGGACTTTGAAGGAACAAGTCCCGCCTTGACGAGCATAGTGAGAATGTCGATTGCACCGTCAATAAGGTCACACTCGGAAATCTGCTCGGTGGGAATTTCTCCACCTGCCCCCTGACCGAACAGAGCCTTTGCGCTCGCCTCAGCCTTCTTTGCTTCCTCCTCACCGTGAACCAGCTTGGTAAGCTCGTATGCCAGGATCTCCTTTGCTCGGTTGAGCTGTGAGCCCTCCCACTTGTCCATAGCATTGATCTCCTCAAGAGGAAGGAAGGTGAGCATTCTGATGCACTTGAGAACGTCTTTGTCGTCAACATTTCTCCAGTACTGATAGAAATCATAGGGGGGAGTTTTCTTGGGATCAAGCCAGACCGCACCCGACGCGGTCTTGCCCATCTTCTTGCCCTCAGAGTTTAGCAGAAGCGTAATTGTCATTGCATATGCATCCTTGCCGAGCTTGCGACGGATAAGCTCCGTACCGCCGAGCATATTGGACCACTGATCGTCTCCGCCAAACTGCATATTGCAGCCGTAATTCTGGTACAGATGATAGAAGTCATAGGATTGCATTATCATATAGTTGAATTCAAGGAAGGAAAGCCCCTTTTCCATCCTCTGCTTGTAGCACTCAGCCGCAAGCATCCTGTTGACAGAGAAGCATGCGCCGACATCTCTGAGTACCTCAATGTAATTAAGTCCGAGAAGCCAGTCAGCGTTGTTTACCATTTGTGCCTTGCCCTCGCCAAATTCAATAAACTTGCTCATCTGCTCCTTGAAGCATTCGCAGTTGTGCTGGATGGTTTCCTTCGTCATCATAGAACGCATATCCGTTCTTCCCGAAGGGTCACCGATGTATGCAGTGCCGCCACCGATAAGCGCGATAGGACGGTTGCCCGCCATCTGCAGGCGCTTCATAAGACAGAGCGCCATAAAATGACCAACGTGCAGCGAATCTGCTGTGGGGTCAAAGCCAATGTAAAACGTGGCTTTTCCGTTGTCTACCAATTCTCTTATCTCGGCCTCGTCTGTGACCTGAGCAATAAGTCCTCTGGCAACTAATTCGTCGTAGATCTTCATTGATTTGTATCTCCTTGATTTTTGTTCAAAATAAAAATAAGCCCTGATGCCGAAGCACCAAGGACGGATATTTCACCGTGTTACCACCTTGATTTACACAGAACTCGCGTCCTGCGCCTTAGTGAGTATGATACTCTGTCGCTATAACGTGCGACTCACGTTACGTCCTACTTGCACAGGGCTTTCAGCGTAAAGCTCAGGAATGTATCTTCACCGTTGTTCTGTGCGCCTCTCATCAACCGGCAGCTTTCTGTAAAGAACGTGTGCGGCTACTTTTTTCCCTCAGTGCCTTTGAATATTGAAATAATTATACACTAAACCGCAAGCGTTGTCAATAGTTAAACGGAGAAATCCCATCAAGCGGATGGGATCCTCCGCAAAGACCTTTCAAATCAGCCTCTTAACGCCCGGTCAAGCCAGATAATACCAATGTCAAGTGCCTGGTATATGTCGTCCTTCTGTCCTTCCTTGAATACGTCGCTTGAATCCTGGCTGTTAACTACCTGAATAAATATCTTGCCTGGAACCTTGCTTCCATTGTACTCTTTGTAGGACATGATCTCGAGTATGAGCACGTATTTTTCGCTCATATCTCCGTATACTATGGTGTTTTCCTCTCTGACAAGCGGCTTGCCCTTGTATTCAAGATAAGAGCCGCTGACCTTTTCTCTCTTAGAATCAGCCATTTTGTCCTCCTTTATGTTTTTTGAATTGCTTACCGTTACTGCATGTGCGCTATTAAACGACATAGGGAGCCTTTTTAACGAAATAACTGCTCTCACGCCATTCGGGTAATGCCAACGTGTAGAGAGCATCCGCTCTTCGCGAAAGCTCATACTGCTTGCGCGCTGCATCTCCAAGCTGCATTATGTCCTTCACCTTAGTGGCAACGAATCCGCTCTTCCGTATCCTTGCAAGATATTCACAACCTACGCGGTTTGCAGCAAGAAGATTAACGTAGCTTATTGAATTGCACTCTATATCAAGATACTCCCGGCAAATCCCAAGCAGACAGTAGAAAATGATCCGCCAAACTCTTGCCTCTGAAAAATCCCGATTGACAAGCGCTTCTATAAATCCGTCAATACAGGTTGCCTCGTGCGCCGCCGCGCAAAGCCTGTGCTCAAACCCTGTGGGAAGATCGGCAATCCCCGAAAGTGATGACGGAGACACCGTTCTGAAAAACGCAAGAATATGCCCCTCAAGCGATATGTTGAAGCAGGGAGCAAGTCGGCGATCAACGCAATCGCGCAAAGCCTCAAGACTCTCGCTCGGCAAAAGACCGTTAATCGAGCCACCTTCGCGTAATACGCGCCTTATTGCAGACGCAGATGCGATCTCTTCACTTACATCCAATGAGCGGTATTTGCCGCCTATCCTCTGAATCGCGGTAAAATCCACACTGTATCCAAGCTTTATAGCCGCACGGATATAATGCATACCGAGTATATCGTTTGAACGTATTTCATTACCTATGGCGGCGTAATCCTTTAAAGCTTCAAAATACGACGCAGAGCCGCGCATTTCTTCCGTTCGGTATTCTTTGTACCGCGCAAGAAACCCGTCATCAAACGAGCATTTTGCAAGGCTCTTTAGCGCGTCAAGATCTGCCGACTCACTTCCAAAGCATATAGAGTCAACACCAAGTCCCTTTGCCACCGAAACGCCTCCCATGGCAAACGCCTCGGCATATCCTATGCAGTAAGGAAAAGGAAGCTCAACTACAAGATCGACTCCTGATCTCACCGCACTGAGCGCACGCTCGTGCTTTGGTATGACCGCAACCTCACCGCGTTGCGTATAATTGCCGCTCATAATACCGATTATGCAATCCGCTCCGCTTTTGCGCACCTCGTTTATCTGATGCAAATGTCCGAGGTGAAATGGATTGTATTCGCAAATAATTGCAACAGTCTTCATTCCGTTCACCCCGTACTCTGAATTTCAATTATTTGTTGAGTGCTGTTACTATTGCCTCAGTGTCCTGAGCGATAACGAGCTCCTCATTGGTGGGAATCATGTATACCGCAACCTTCGATGCCTCTGTAGAAAGCTTGGTTACACCGTCTCTGCCCTTGACGCGCTCATTGAGCTCACCGTCGATCTCAATTCCGAAGTATTCCATACCCTCAAGAGCCATCTTTCTGATGCTTGCTGTATTCTCTCCTATACCTGCAGTAAATACGATAGCATCTATGCCACCCATAGCCGCAGTGTATGAACCGATGTACTTCTTGATCTGATAACCGAGTATAGCCATAGCGATCTTCGCATGCTCGTTGCCCTCAGCAATAGCCGCTTCAAGATCACGGCAGTCAGAAGAAACACCTGAAACTCCGAGGAATCCGCACTTCTTGTTCATGTAATCATTCATCTCGTCGGGAGTAAGTCCGAGCTTATCCATAAGGAAGGGAACAACTGCGGGGTCAATATCACCGCAACGTGTACCCATGATAACGCCTGCAAGAGGAGTAAAGCCCATGCTCGTGTCAATAACCTTGCCATCCTTAACTGCGGAAATGGATGAACCGTTTCCAAGGTGACAGGTAACGATCTTCGTACCCTCAGCCTTGCCGCCGAGGAGCTTGATCATCTCTCCCGCAACGTATCTGTGAGATGTGCCATGCGCACCGTAACGGCGTACGGAATACTTCTCAGCAACATCGTAGGGAATTGCGTATGTGTATGCCTCCTTGGGCATGGTCTGATGGAATGCGGTGTCAAATACAAGCACCTGAGGTGTTTCGGGCATTACACTGAGACATCCCTGGATACCCTGAATGTGTGCACCGGTGTGAAGAGGTGCAAGGTCGCGGCACTTTTCAAGCTTTGCAAGAACATCCTCGGTCAGAAGAACTGACTCGGAGAAGTAATGACCGCCGTGGACTATTCTGTGTCCGACCGCGCTGATCTCATCCATAGACTTGATGCAACCGTGAGCCTCAGAGGTGAGTGCGTCAACTACGCACTTCGTAGCAACAGAGTGATTGGGCATATCGATCTTTGCTGAATATTCGATATTCTTATCGAGCTGCTTGTGCGTGATAGCGCCGTCGATGCCTATTCTTTCACAAAGGCCCTTAGCTTTAACAGTGTTAGTGGTGGTATCAAAAAGCTGATACTTAAGTGAGCTTGAACCTGCATTAATAACAAGAACGTACATGATTTTTATGATCCTCCAATATTTTATAATACCTGATTTTTGTATATCATCTTATTATACACCAATTATTGTATATTTTCAATATATAAATTATAAATATTTTTGCCTTTTGCGAAAAAAGAAGCATTATTTAACCGAAAAACTCTATCGTGCGAGCACACAGGCTATTGCGATAAACGCTCAACCTGTCAAAATCCATCGCGTCGACGTATATTTTCTCCAGAGCAAAATGCTTCCCGGAGGACTCCTTGAAGTATCCGAGAGCCATATCCCTGAGCATTATCCTCGTATCTGTAAGTCGCTTCAGCCTGATTTTGTCGTGCGTGTAGCGGATAACGTCAATAAAACGCCGTGTTCCTATGTTTTCTGCGCATTCCGATATACGATCCTCGTCTCCGCTTTCCATCACGCAGAAAGCAACCTCCGCCCCGGCAAACAGCAACGCATTGATCTTTGACGGTATGATCGGATCAAATGATACTTTAACCGCAATGCCTCGCTCTGTTGCCTGTGAATATAGCTGTTCCATAAGCCTGTAGCCGCATCCAAACGTGTCCCTGACGGTGACGGTTTTCTTTGCAAGTCTTTCATAAGTACAGAGCCTTATTCTTCCATGCACTCCAATCGAATCAATAAGTGCAATACTAACCGTACCGAGCCTTACACCGTCAAGTGAATCAATAAGAGCTGCAGCGTATTTTTTGATTCCGTCCCGATACGTATATTCATCCATTATACTGTCAATTGCCGCACTGACTCTTTCATACGCCCCAAGATATTCCAACGCAAGCTCAAAGGATCGCGTCTTTTCCTCACAAAGCTTCAGTATCTCGGAAGCACATGCACTGTCCTTGAGTCGTGCCGTGTCCCAGAAATGCCCGAGATTGATTATTTCGTCCTTCACTCCGGGTTGTAAGGTGTCGAAGGAATGCGGTGCAGTACCGTCTATGACCGCAAAGCATCTCCCGTTGCGCCTTACAATGATGCCATCAAGTGAACTCTGATCGGACGAGCAATAATAATATTCCACGTCGGCACCGACCTTTTTATGCTCCTCGGCAATATGCCGCATGAAGCTGCTTTTTCCCGTACCGGGACCACCTTTTATTATATATAGATGCTCAACCTCAGGGGCGCGGAATATCTCTTCGAAATATGAATGAAATCCCTTGAAGCTGTTGGATGCAGCAAAAAACGCAGTCTCCTCTGCCCATAACGCCTCTACCGCTTTTATATCTGCCATATTTACCTCCCATATGAATCGGCTTACTTTTAAACGTTAATATCTTATTCTACAGCCACATCTTTTGCTACCTTAAAATTAATTGATTAACATATTATCTACAATATTCTGTTGACATTGAAGCGTTTTAGGTGTAAAATAGTATACTGTGAAGTTCTTGCCGCAAGGAGGTGACCGGAAATACTTGTGAATACAGTAAATATCTGCGACGGAGCTTGCAGAATGTTCGTTATGAAATCAGACAAGTTCAAGTTCTCGTCTTTGTCCATGCATATCTTTCTTGACAGAATCGATACCAATATGGCATTCGAGTCCATGCTCCTCGGCGTTCTTACAAGAGGTACGGATAAGCATCGCACACTGAGCGATTTGAACAGTTATCTTGATACACTCTATTCTATGACTCTCGGCACGCGCAGACATAGCTTCGCCGGAAACCGATTCTTAAGTGCAAGCATAGAATATCTTGATAAAAAATATACCTATGACGGAACAGAACTTGAATCCCCGGGCGTTGAGATTATTAAAGAGCTACTTTTTGATCCGTTGCTGGATCAGGACGGGCTTTTCCTTGATGCCTATGTCGAAAGCGAAAAGCAAAATTTGATAAACGCCTTCAATTCGCGCAAAAACAACACCAAAGCCTACGCGGCATCCCGTTGCGTGGAAATCATGTCAGAGGACGAGCCCGGATTCCAAAGCTTTGACGACGCACTTGAATGTATATCAAATATAACCGCCAAATCACTTACAGACTATTATTACAAGGTGATTTCCGCGTGCAGTTTTGTCTGCTTTTATGTAGGTAATACCCCTGAACGCGCGATCAGCGCAGTTGAAGACATGATGCACTCACTGAAGCAGAAGGGAAGACTTGGCACGCTTCCACACATGTTCACACTGCAAGCTCCGCATATTCCAAGTGATGTGACAAGCTTGAATATTCCCATTGAAGTATCGCAGTGCAAGCTCTCCGTTGGATATAAGACCCCCGTTGTCTTTGGTGCGGCAGATGTTACACCGCATGAGATCTATGCCACTCAATTACTGAATGAGATTTTCGGTGGAGGGGCCTCCTCAAAACTTTTCCTCAACGTCCGTGAGACCAAAGGACTTTGCTACTATTGCGGATCGTCATATTCGATCTATAGCGGCATAATAAATGTCAACTCAGGAATAGATTCCGCAGACCGCGCTCTCGTTGAGGCGGAGATCGATGCACAGCTTGACAGTATAAGACGGGGCGATATCAGCGCAGATGAGCTTGAGAACGCCAAGCGCGCACTGAAGTTTTCCTACACACAAATAACGGATAGCACAGAGGCATTGGAGTATTTTTACCTTTGGAGAACTCTTTTTTTCACCGCGGCTTCCCATACCGAGGTAATCGACGGTATAATGAGTGTAACCGCCGAGGACGTGGCATGCGCCGCAAAAAAGATCGTAAAGTGCGCCTGCGTCTGCATTGACACCCCCGCTGAAGAAGGGAGAGCACCTGACAATGAATGAACGTAAGAGCGTATTGTCTGAAGAAACAGTTTCAATGCCGCGCATTGACGAGTCATATCTGAAGATACAACACGAAAGCGGACTCAGTATATATGTTCACCCGAAAGATATGAGCGTTACATATGCTATCCTTTGCGTGAATTTCGGATCCATGGATCAATCCTTTGTGGACGAAAACGGATATCCGTGCCTTGAACTTCCGCACGGCACCGCCCACTTTATGGAGCATAAAATATTTGAAAACGAGGACGGCTCGGATTCATTTGAAAGGTTTTCTGCTCTTGGAGCAGACGCTAATGCGTATACTACGCACAACCGTACGGTATATCTCTTTAACTGTACCGAATATTTTGATGAATGCCTTGAAGAGCTGCTTCACTTTGTTACCCATCCGTGCTTCAGAAAAGAGTCTATAGACCGTGAAAGAGACATAATAGCACAGGAAATACTTATGTATGAGGATAACCCATATAGCCGCGCGCAGGAAGCTCTGATCGAGGCAATGTATTTCAAACATCCCATAAAGAATAAGGTCAGCGGAACCGTGGAGTCAATAGAGGATATCACCGCTGAAACACTGTACGAATGTCACTCACAGTTTTATAAGGCTTCGGAAATGTCGCTCGTTATCTGCGGAAACGCAGACCCCGATAATGTAGTAAGCATTGTCGATAAGGTTATGATCGAATCAAATCCATCGCGTGGGAAAAGAAGGCTGAAGGTAACCTCCTTCGAAGAGCCCATCACCGTAAGATGTGAGCGCGTTGAAATACAGATGCCGATAAACCGCCCGATACTGAATCTTGGCTTTAAACTGCCCGTTCCGTTACCCGAGGATGCTTCAATAGAAAGGGATCTTGCGCTTGATCTTATCTGTGAGATGCTCTTTTCACGCTCAACTGAGCTTTATAGCACACTTTTCGACGGTGGATTTATAGCACCCTGGTTTTCATCGTCGCTTGCAGATTCCGAGGACTACGCAAATATATCAATATCGACCGAAACGGAACACTGCGATAAGGTCATTGAGCTTATCGAAAACTATATAGACCAAAAGCTTGAAAACGGCTTTGAGTCAGAAGAATTTGAGCGTTGCAGACGCGTAGGATACGCCGAGCTTATCTCGACCTTTGATTCCACCGAAGATATTGCCGAGTTTATGATAGAGGGAATTGTAAAGCATAGAAACATATACGACTATATAACAACGGTCGAGTCCCTTACTAAAGAATACGTTGAAAGCGTGTTCAGACAAACATTTTCGAACCGACAAAAATCGGTAGTAATAATAACCCCCACTAATTAGTCAGACAAAGAAAGGATAGAATATGAATCAGATCACCGTTGCATTCCCGGGGCTCTGGGATGGAGAATTTACCTTGAATAAGGTCCTTTTCGAATTTACAATGTTCGGTAGGGAATTTTCAATAAGATGGTACGCGGTACTTATCGTCGTCGGTATGATACTTGCAGGTCTTTACGGCGCATGGCGCTCAAAACAAGAGGGCATCAAGCTTGACGATCTTCTCGATATGGCTCTTTTTGCGATAGTATTCGGTATTATCGGCGCAAGACTTTATTATGTCCTTATGACGCTCGGCAACGGCGAGTATAAATCATTCTACGATGTAATCGCTATCTGGAACGGCGGACTCGCCATCTACGGAGGAATTATTGCAGGGGCATTGACGATAGTAGTCATCTGCAGAATAAAAAAGATTAACATCTTCAAAGCGTTCGACATGGCAGCTCCCGCGGTTATGATAGGGCAGATGCTGGGCAGATGGGGTAACTTCTTTAACGGCGAGGCGTACGGTTATGAGGTGCTTGCGGGAAGCCCACTCTATTTTCTCAGAATGGGACTCATTCCTAACGTCGAAAGCAGCTTTAAGATGCACTACTTCCACCCGACGTTCCTTTATGAATCACTCTGGAATCTTATCGGATTTATAATTATTAATATTTTCTATAAGAGAAAGAAATTTAACGGTCAGATATTCTATATGTATATCTCCTGGTATGGCTTCGGCAGAATGCTCATCGAAGGCCTCAGAACTGACAGTCTCTATATTGGCCCGTTCAGAGTGTCTCAGGTGGTCGGATTTCTGTGCTTCATCATCGGCACAACAATGCTTGTCCTGAATCTCCTGAAGGCAAGACGCGCGCGACTTGCAGGCGCGGACTACGATGCAGCATATCCTCAGTTCAAAACCTCCCTGTCCACGAAAAAAGATGAGACTACCACCGAAAAGAAGCAGGATGAGCCCCCCGTTTCCGCTCCTAACATCGAGCCGACGGATAAAACTGATGAAGAAAACGATCCCGACATGATGGATACCGAGATCGTAATACCGCCTACAGAGAACGAAACCGATAAAAACAATTAACCCCCTCAATCCGAGAAAGGAATCCAATATGTCAGACAACGTAACAAAAATTATTAACGGTAAAGAAATATCCGCAACTCTCAGAGCAAAGATCGCACAAAAGGTAGCAGCACACATTGATAACGGGGGACAACGCCCCGGTCTTGCCGTCATACTAGTCGGTGAGGACCCCGCCTCAGCAGTCTACGTTAGAAATAAGCATAAAGCATGCGAGGAGGTGGGAGTGTATTCCGAAGTCATAAAACTCCCGGAAAGCACAACACAGAACGAGCTGCTTGCCGTTATCGATTCTTTGAATAACAATTCGGATATTCACGGCATACTCGTCCAACTCCCACTTCCCAAGCATATAGATAAGCAGACCGTTATAAATGCTATCTCTGCAGATAAAGATGTGGACGCCTTCCATCCGGTAAACATCGGTAAGGTAATGACGGGGGATTATAAATTCGCCCCCTGTACCCCTGCCGGCGTAATGTATCTGCTCAAAGCCTCCGGCGTATCTACCGAAGGTAAGCATTGCGTGGTTATCGGCAGAAGTGATATAGTCGGTAAGCCTATGGCAATGCTCATGCTCCACTCGGGAGCAACAATAACCGTCTGCCATAGCCGTACACGCGACCTTGCCGGAGTGTGCCGCGATGCAGATATACTCGTAAGCGCAGTCGGTAAGGCAGGATTCGTAACGGCAGATATGGTTAAAGACGGAGCTGTGGTTGTAGATGTTGGTATAAACCGCCTGCCGGACGGTAAGCTTGCAGGTGACGTCGCATACGATGAGGTAGCACCCAAAGCTTCTTACATCACCCCCGTCCCCGGTGGAGTAGGCCCCATGACGATAGCTATGCTACTTATGAATACACTTGCCGCCGCAGATATCGAATTACCCGATTGAATTTATCAATAACGTAAAGGACAGAATATGCTCAAGGGATCGGATTTCAAGTATAAAAAGCTCTTCGTCACAGGCGGAGCAGGCTTTATAGGTACGAATTTTATAAACATGCTTCTCGATGAGGGGCTTTGTGAAGTCGTCTGCTTTGATAAGCTTACCTACGCTGCAAATCTTCTCGCCCTTGAGCATAACCTGTCACGCAAGCACTTTACATTCATAAAAGGCGATATATCAAGTCCATCAGACGTCAAAACGGCACTTGAAGAAACAGTCCCCGACTGTATTGTAAATTTTGCTGCCGAAACCCACGTTGATCGGTCAATAGATAGCTCCGCAGCATTTATCAGAACCAACGTGCTCGGTACGGCTACACTGCTTGATACCGCCCGTAAGATCCTTGGTGATCAGGTGCGCTTTCATCAGATTTCTACCGACGAGGTGTACGGCGACCTACCGATTGACTCCGAACAATCTTTTACAGAAACCTCCCCCCTCGAGCCGTCAAACCCTTACGCCGCATCAAAGGCATCCGCAGACCTTCTCGTACTTTCATATGTAAGAACTCACGGTATGAATGTCACCGTCTCGCGCTGCTGCAATAATTACGGCGCGTATCAGCACGCCGAAAAACTGATACCCCATTCCGTAAAACAGACATTAAATGGTGAAAGCATAGAAATATACGGAAACGGCAAAAACGTCAGAGAATGGATATATGCCCCCGACCACTGCAGAGCTGTGCTCGAAATTCTCCAAAACGGAAGAGTAGGGGAGATATATAACGTCGGAAGCGGTCAGCTTGTGTCAAATATCGAACTTGCCCATCGCATACTCTCTATCCTGAACGCCTCCCCCGACCGTATCAACTTCGTCCCCGACCGCCCCGGTCACGATAGAAAATATCATGTCAACGCCACTAAGCTATCAACCGAGCTCGGCTTTTCTCCTGCGTCAGACTTTATTTATACCCTCACCCAAACCGTGAAATCATATATCCCTATGTCTTAACCCCTGTCGCATTTTTTGTACATTTTCTTCATCCTTTCCACGCCTTACAGTGCCGTTTCATCAACTCCATAATTTTTTTCCAAAAACACTTGATATATTTCTAACTTTGTGCTATAATGTATAAGTCTCAAAATTTAATATGCCTGCATAGTTAAATGGATATAATAACCCCCTCCTAAGGGGTAGTTACAGGTTCGATTCCTGTTGCGGGTGCCAAAAGCGGTCTATGATATTGGTAGACCGCTTTTTAAATCGATCTCAATGCAAAACTCACCTTTTTTACCATACGCATTGACAACCAGTCGCTAAAGTGATAAAATAACCGTATACGGACTTGCGGATGGAAATTTGTCCCTTATAAGATAATGGAGGACGGTATGGATCACAATAAACTTTTTGAAACGGTTGAAGCTCTGCAAAGCAAATATGAGCAAATATTTCTTGACGTGTGCAATATAGAAAGCCCCACCGATTGTAAGGTCGGAGTGGATGCGGTAGGAGAATATTTCATAGAACGCGCCAAGGAGCTGGGACTTACCGTTGATGTTCACGAAGAACATATCTCCGGAAATGCCATAACGCTTATACTAAACTCGGATTCATCTGAAAGACCTGTCGCAATTTCGGGACACATGGATACCGTCCACCCCATCGGCTCCTTCGGTTATCCCGCCGCACATATTGCCGACGGCAAGCTCTACGGCCCGGGTGCTATGGACTGTAAAGGTGGAATAGTAGCGGGGCTTATGGCAATGGAAGCACTGAAAATCTGCGGATTTGATAAACGGCCTATCCTGCTTATACTTCAAAGTGACGAGGAAAACGGAAGCCGAAACAGTAATAAGGGTACTGTTAACTATATGAGTCGCATCGCTAAAAATGCCGTAGCATTTCTGAATTGCGAAGGGCATACAAAAGGCTATATAGTCTTAGAACGTAAGGGAATACTTAAATACGAATTCAGAGTTAAAGGGAAATCAGTACACGCAAGCCAATGCAGCAGCGGCATAAGCGCAATAGCAGAGGCAGCCCATAAAATCCTTGAGCTTGAAAAGCTAAAGGATGGCGGAGAGTGGGGAGTTACATGTAACTGCGGTCTTATCCGTGGCGGAAGCGCCGAAAACAGTGTGCCCGCAGAATGTATTTTCACCGCAGATATACGCATAATATCCGCCAACGACGAAGTATACGTCAATGATATTGTTAATAGAATCGCAGCAACATCTTATATAGAAGGATCAAGTTGCGAGGTGGTTCTGAAAAGTCGCAGGCTCCCAATGCCGTACTGCGAAAGAAACGTGGCACTGTTTGATAAGATCAATGGCGTGTTCGCTTTGGTCGGATTTCCTCAGCATAAGCCAAAAAAAAGCAGCGGCGGCTCGGATGCGGCAGATATGACTGCAGCAGGCATTCCAACCGCCGATAACCTTGGAATATCAGGCAGTAATCTTCATAGCGTTAATGAATACGCCGAGCTTTCCTCACTTTCGGAATGCGCCAAACGCCTTGCTGCTATAGCGGCATTCATTTAATAACAATCAAACTTCAAAAGTATAAAAAATATTCTTCTGAAGCTTCTGTTTTTTCTTGACAGACAGATTGAGAGATGTTATAATATATACCGAATTTTGTATTGCATCCGTTTTTCAATATTATTATGTTACATTTTTGCGGCTACAATATATACATATATATCTATTCAATTCCGCTATGGAAAATCTTATACATGTTAACGAGGAAATGCTAAAATTATGGAATATCTTATGTTAATCGTAGGCTTTGTCTTGCTGATAAAGGGCGCAGACTTTTTCGTGGACGGTAGCTCCGCCATCGCAAGGCTTTTCAAGGTTCCGTCAATTATAATCGGTCTTACCGTGGTCGCGCTCGGTACTTCATTGCCCGAGGCGGCGGTAAGCGTCAGCGCGGCGCTGAACGGATCAAACGGACTTGCCATCAGTAACGTACTCGGCTCGAATATTATGAACCTTTTGGTCGTTCTCGGTGTGAGCGCACTCATACTCCCTGTAAAGGCACAGCCCGTAACTGTAAAGAGGGAAATACCGCTTACGATCTTCGCAGCAGTTCTTCTCGGCGGCCTGCTCCTTCTGGGCGCATCCTTTGAAAATACTCCGACATTTACTCTTACCCGTATAGGCGGAGGCGTATTGATTGCAGTATTGGTCGGTTATCTTGTTCTTCAGATAAGCGCTGCGCTTAGGGCTCGTAAAAACTCCCAAGGTAACAGTGAAACCGAGACAGACGAAAAAAAGCTCCCCCTCTGGTTGTGCATCATCTACGTTGTAGGTGGCGCCGCTGCCATCGTTTTCGGCGGTGATCTCGTCGTTGACGGCGCAAGCATAATTGCAGAAACCTTTGGTATGAGCGATACACTTATAGGACTTACCGTGGTCGCCTGGGGAACATCACTCCCCGAACTCGTCACGTCCATCGTAGCGGCAGGAAAGGGAGAGAGCGATCTCGCGCTCGGCAACGTGGTAGGCTCAAATATGTTCAATATCGTATTCATCCTCGGTGCCAGCGCCCTTATCTCCCCCATCACCGTAGGATTGACAGCCATTATCGATACCGCTGTGCTTGTGGTGCTTAGCTGCATGGTGCTGATATTCGCCGCTACCGGAAAAAGAATATCCCGCACCGAAGGTATCGTAATGCTTTTGGCGTACGCCGGATATTTTGCATATATACTGCTGAGATAATTATCATAAAAATTATGATAATAAAATAATTGTATGGCATTTCACCTTGCATGCTTTGCTGCAGGGTGTAATGCCTTTTTTGTTATCCGAACTTAGTATCCGGATATAATTCAGTTACCGGCATTCCCGCCTTCAGTATGTCCGGTTTACAAAACGGAAGGTATCAGATCTCCGTACAAGGAAATGGACTAGTAATCAATGGCAGAGAATGGACTTGTGTCCAATAGTAGAACAGAACATAAAAAGGCAGGTGGCCGACGGGCTACCTGCCTTTTTATTGATCAACAGTTGGAAAAATCAGTCAGCAATAACACTAACCTGCTTTTTATCCTTAGACTTATGCTCAAATGAAACCTTGCCATCTACGAGAGCGAAGAGGGTGTGATCCTTACCCATACCAACGTTTACGCCGGGATGAATAGCGGTTCCTCTCTGTCTTACGATGATGTTTCCGGCGATAACGTGCTGACCGTCAGCCTTCTTAACACCAAGACGCTTGGATTCACTGTCACGGCCGTTCTTAGTAGAACCAACACCTTTTTTATGAGCAAAGAACTGTAAATTCATTTTTACCATAGTAATCATTTCTTTACCTCCGAAAATAAAATTAATTTGTACGTTAAATTTTTGGGGCTTAAACCGAAACAAGCTTAGTTTTACTTGTAAGGGCGTTCAACCGCGTCAACCTCAAGATAATCGTAATACTCTTCGGTCATGTCATTAAGCTGATAAAAATAAGCCATAAACAATCCCGAAATCGCATATCTTTTGCGTTCATCTCCCTCAAATTCGGGTAACGCCGCCTTCGCACGAACCGTAATATCGGCATCGTCCTCCGACATCGTGTACTCTACCTCTGAGGAATATGCAAGCTCTATCGTGTTGATGATAAGAAAGGTCATAGCCGAAATAGCAGAGCAGAGAACATCCTCTCCAAATTCAGCATATCCTGTATGACCGTGCTCTTCAAAGCCGTAGAACACGCCGTTGCTTTTGTAAAAAGTAATCTTTGTCATCGTTTTCCCCACAAGCCTGAGAAAAA
This sequence comes from Clostridia bacterium, assembly GCA_017504205.1. Lineage (GTDB taxonomy): Bacteria > Bacillota > Clostridia > Oscillospirales > CAG-272 > HGM12650. The sequence continues at coordinate 33,749 of JAFVRO010000022.1, forward strand.
TTAGCCTTCGATAGCAGTGATCTCAACCTTTGTGAAAGGCTGTCTGTGACCGATCTTCTTCTTCTCGTTCTTCTTTGCCTTGTACTTCATTACGTAAATTTTCTTGTCCTTACCCACTTCGGTAACGGTAGCCGTAACCTTAGCACCTTCAACAACGGGAGTGCCAACCTTGAAGCCTTCAGCGGTCTGGAGAGCGATAACGTCAAACGTTACGGTGTCGCCAACGTTCGCATTGATCTTTTCGATCTGTACGAACTCACCTACTGAAACCTTGTACTGCTTTCCGCCTGTTACGATAATTGCAAACACGAAAAGCACCTCACTTTCTTTATAGACTCGCTAATGTGGCGTCACGCTTTTGGCAGTGATCTTGTTTCTCAGGCTACTCAAAAACAGGCCTTTGCCTTATTTTTGCGCAACACAAAAAGAAGCCATTTTTATGCGGCAAGTTATTATACCATATCCCCACACCAAAGTCAAGGGCTTTTTAAAATTTTTTCATCTTTTTCTACAAAGCGTATCCATTTTTCGGCATTTTGTATCCTTCTTGCAAGCGTTTCAATTGTAAAAGTGTATAAAAAATTAACTGCAAATATATCTAAAATGCCGAATATCCACTTGACAAAGCTTGCTGTCTGCTATATAATATAAATATTATAATTTTACCCCTTGTGATACCTCACAAAAGGAGATAGCATGAACAAAGTAACAGAAATATTCGGTTCGTTGGTATTCAACGATGCAGTTATGAGGGAAAGACTTCCCAAGGAGACCTACCGCGCTCTCCAACTTACTATAAAGCTTGGAAAGCACCTTGACCCCGCGCTCGCTACCGTAGTTGCAAACGCAATGAAGGATTGGGCAATAGAGAAGGGCGCTACTCATTATACACATTGGTTCCAGCCGATGACGGGTATCACCGCCGAAAAACACGATAGCTTTATTTCACCGTCAGAGGACGGTCGAATTATTATGGAATTCTCAGGCAAGGAACTCATTCAGGGCGAATCCGACGCCTCCTCTTTCCCCTCGGGCGGACTCAGAGCCACCTTTGAGGCAAGAGGCTACACCGCTTGGGACGCCACATCATATGCATTCATCAAGGACGGCATACTCTGCATTCCTACCGCATTCTGCTCATACGGAGGCGAAGCACTCGATAAAAAAACTCCCTTGCTGCGCTCAATGGAAGCCCTGAACCGTCAAGCCATGCGTATACTTCGTCTCTTCGGTAACACTGAGGTCACCAACGTAAAAACGACTGTCGGTCCCGAGCAGGAATATTTCCTTATCCCGCTTGAACTTTATGAAAAGCGCAAGGATCTTATCTATACAGGCAGAACTCTCTACGGAGCAAAGCCCCCAAAGGGACAGGAGCTTGACGATCATTATTTCGGTGCTATCAAGCCCAAGGTCGCTGAATTTATGGAGGAGCTTCACGTTGAACTCTGGAAACTTGGCGTAAACGCCAAGACAGAGCATAATGAGGCTGCCCCGTCTCAGCACGAACTCGCTCCTATTTATACCACAACCAATATAGCAGCAGACCATAATCAGCTCACTATGGAGATTATGCAAAAAATCGCCAAAAAGCACGGCCTCGTCTGCCTGCTTGCCGAAAAGCCCTTTGAAGGTGTCAACGGTTCCGGTAAGCATAATAACTGGTCTATCTCAACCAATACCGGCGTAAACCTATTCGAGCCGGGTGATACTCCCTATGAGAACGCACAGTTTCTGCTCTTCCTTTGCGCAGTTATCAAAGCGGTGGATGAATACCAGGACCTTCTTCGCATGTCGGTTGCATCTGCGGGTAACGACCACAGACTCGGTGCAAACGAAGCCCCTCCTGCGATCGTATCAATGTTTCTTGGAGCGGAGCTTAACGCCATTCTCGACGCAATAGAACAGGACGGAGAATACGGCACGAGAGAGAAGGAGCTGATGCGCGTAGGCGTACATACTCTTCCAAAGTTCCCGAAGGACAGTACAGATAGAAACAGAACATCCCCATTTGCCTTCACCGGTAATAAGTTTGAATTCCGAATGCTCGGATCGTCTGCCTCCATTTCTGACGCTAACGTAGTCATTAACACCGCAGTTGCGGAGGCACTCAAGCAGTATGCAGACGCTTTGGAAGGCGCAGAAGACTTTGAGGCCGCTATTCATGAGCTGATAAAATCAACCATTAAAGAGCATAAGCGTATAATATTCAACGGTAACGGATATGATGAATCCTGGACTAAGGAGGCGGCAGCCAGAGGATTGCTTAATCTTAAAAGTACTCCGGACGCAATTCCTTGCCTCCTCGATGAAAAAAATATACGTCTTTTTACCACGCATAAAGTTTTTAGCGAAATCGAACTGCGCGCAAGGCATGAGATCATGCTCGAAAGCTACTGCAAGATCCTGCGCATTGAGGCTTTAACAATGCTTGATATGGCTAAAAAGGATATCCTTCCGGCGATAAGCGCTTTCTCAAAGACCGTTGCAGAGTCGGGTGTGGCAAAAAAAGCGCTGGTTCCAAATGCCGACGTGACTTATGAAACCGAGACGGTATCGCAGATATCGCGCCTCAGTAGAGAGATGCTTGATACAATAAAATTGCTCGAAACGGATCTGGAGCACTCAGCAACGATCCCATGCGTCAAGGATAAGGCATTCTTCTATAAAGATGTTATTCTTACCGCCATGGCAAAACTGCGTGCCGCGGCTGACGAGCTTGAGACCGTCACTGATTCAAAATACTGGCCCTATCCGTCATACGGTGAGCTCCTCTTTGGGGTTAAATAATTAGATACTGTTGCGCGGTGCCTGTCGCATAATTACGGCGTAATATAAAAACAAGGAGAATTTCATGGATCATACCAAAGATTATTTTTCCGTCAATACACTCGCTCCTGAGTGCGAGGAATACGTTACCGTGTTTTTTAAAAAGGTTGTTGGATCTAAATCCGACGGATTTGCAGTGATCAACAACGGAAAGGTTTTTGTGATTGACGTCGGCACAAAAAACGACGTTGAACTGATCAGTTTTCTACTTGATCTGCGCCGTAAATGGATCGGAGATAGTCTTGACCCAAATGACGTCACTGCAAAGCTTGAGCTTACAGTGATCATATCGCACGCACACCCCGACCATATGGGAGCACTCCCCCTTCTTATAGACGACGAACGCTTTTGCATAACGAAGCTTTATGCTCCGGAGCGCTCATGTTTGAGTTATGACGTGCCCGGAATGCTCCTTCCTCTTGCAAGATACGAAAACAGATTCGACAGTATTTGTGAGGAGCTTCCGAAAAAAGGCCACACGGCAAACGGTATTACGCGGATACCTTACGGCATGCCTTACTTTGTTTCGTCGGAAGGCGAAGACTTCGTCTTGAAAATATATCCTTCGCATATCGATTGGTCAGAGGACCGTCATTCTGATAAAGAGGGTCTTCGTTTTATCCTCTCCAATAATTCGCCCACCTATAAGGACCATCCTGAAAACGGTTACACAAACGGGATTCTCAACGGAAATTCGCTTTGGGTCAAGGTGGTAAAGGGACCTCATTCCGTGCTTATCACAGGAGACCAAAGATCCTCCGATGAAATGCTTGGCTCCATGATCCGCTACTACGGCGAGTATGAATTCGTTTGCGACGTACTAAAAATACCGCATCACGGCGAAAAGAACTACTCACCGTACCTACTCAGCGTGGCAAACCCCAAATTTACCGTGTTTACCACGTCTATTGAAAATGCAACCCCCGATACGGTCAAGCTCTGTGAGAAAATGGGATGCGTCAATTACTACACTCGCGATGGAGATCTGCTCCTCCGTATAGGTCAAAAAGAGATCGAGGCCTTCGGCGTCGAACCCCGTTAACCGAAGAAAGTTGACAGAATTTTTTCACATAAAATATAAATCAGCAGTAAATCGTACTTCAGTTTACTGCTGATTTTTGGCGTTGTTTTGAATCCGCGCCTTTTAAACTGCTTTTTGCCTGTCCTCAGAAAATCACGTTTTGCTTGACAGAATGCAATTACAATACCCCAAACAGAATAAACCCAACGGTATTAATCGCAAAATTAGCAAACATATGAACGAACCATGACGGATATATATTATCATTTAACTCGTTAAGATAATTAAAAATGCATCCGCCAATAATCAACCCTGAAAGCAGTAAAATTATCATACCCGGATTGAACATCTCTATCAGCATCCCAACGTGATAGACGGCAAACAAAACGGAGCTGAATATATAAGCAATCCCTCTCGTTGTGTACTTTTTCAATGTGATAAAGCCGTAGCCCCTGAAAAAGAATTCCTCAAGAAATGAATTCATCAGTGAAATGTATAAGGATACATAGATAAAATTATCAGCCGTGATCCCCATGCCGTCAGTCAGCGCGGATGTGACGTTGGAGTAATCAAATAAATTTCTCGTCAGAAAATAACCGCACAAAATGACTGCATATACCCCGATGCCGAGCAGTAATGCTTTGCATATTCCACTCCACTTGAAAAGAAATAATGATTTAAAGTCCTTGATTGCATCTCTGTTCCTGATAATAAACAGTATCGGCAGAGCAAGAAAGAAAATTATTTTGATCGGTACCTTGACGAAATAACTCGGACGTACAAAGGCGTCGATCAAAGTGACCGAAATGGAGAATATAAAAACCGATATCATAATTGCTGCTTTTCTGTTCATGGTACATCCTCCGTGCGTCAGACCGCCTTTGATCCTGCTGCGCGTGAAAGCGCATCAAAGCCCTCTTGGATAGCTTCGTTTATTATCTTCTGTCCTTGCTCATTTGGGTGAATTCCGTCTACGCAGATAAGCTCTTCAATGCGGCGATGCGAAAGGAAGGCATCACGAAGGTTTATAAGCGGAGTTCCCGTGTCTCTTGAGATCTCCTCGATTCTGCGAGAATACGTCTCCTGGTATCTGTATATCGCATTTTCATCGCCAAGCCATTCAAGAATACTGTCACGGGATAATCCGTCGCGACATATCCATCTAAGATACCTGGAGGCCGATACGGGCGGAAGGTTTGCCATTACGGGTTTGATTCCTTCTGAACGAAGATAGCTTATCAGCTCATAATAGGAACATGTAAATTTGTCAAGCGGAGTGAAGGGAAGATGCTCGTCCCTCGGAGATGCCGCAACCGCCTTCCAGTTGAAATCACAGTCGTTTCCGCCGTACTCAAGAAAAATGTAATCGTATTTTGCCCCCTCGTCGATTCTCCTTTTTATCATTGCAACACCCTTGTCAATGGTGCAGCCGACTCGTGAAAAATTTTGTATCTCAATGGAGTACCTGTCAGCAAGCTCGGGTATTCTCAAACCGTCCGACAAAATGTATCTCTCCCTTGACGGACTGAATACCAGCCCCTTCATTATCGAATCTCCAAATATTGACAGTATCTTTTTTGCGTACATGTCGCACCTCCGTAAGTATTTTTGCTCTGTGATTACTGATACACAGGAGCCCTATCTGCTATTATTGTACCACGGAACGCACAAAAAATCACCCTACTGTTTAGTTACACGATTATACTATTAAGAATTCATAAAATAGAAAAAATATTCTTGACAATAGAGCCAAAAATCCGTATAATAGAGCATATCACAGTAATTCTACCGCCAATAGACCTAATTTTGAGCCTTTGAATGCGATTTCTACGCACAGTAGATACGCATATGACGGAGAAAGGAGTCGAAATGGAAGAAAACTTGCTTAAAACTAACGTAGCAAACAACCTCGTAAAATACAGAAAAGCCTGCGGAATGACGCAGGCGGAGCTGGCAGAAAGAATAAACTATTCAGATAAATCAATATCAAAATGGGAAAGAGGAGACGGAGTTCCCGATGTTTTTGTGCTCTGCAGTATTGCTGAACTTTTTGGAATAACCGTAAACGAGCTTGTCTACGCGCCGGGTGACCCCACCGCTAACGCCTCTCCTATATCCGCCGAAAAGGTAAAAAAGGGAAAACTGAAAAGGCGCGCGGTTGTTACCATGCTTGCATGCGGCGTTGTCTGGCTTGTCGCCGCAATAACTTTCGTGCTGACTTTGATGCTTGGTGACGGCTTTACCGCTTCAAAAGCATGGCTCTCATTTATTTATGCAATCCCGGTGTGCGCAATAGTTTTTCTCGTGCTTGCTGCCCTGTGGTTTGGCCGTCACGCAAGCTTTTGCGCCGTTAGCGCACTTACCTGGTCTCTTGCGCTCGCCACTCATCTTTCTCTTACTACCTTCGCAGCGAATAGCGTGAATTATACATACCTGATTTACATAATAGCCGCAGTCTTTCAGCTCCTCGTTGTGCTTTGGTATATTCTGCGCTCGTTTCCGAAATTCGATAAACTATTCGTAAAAACAACAGATAAATAATCTTGCCGTCTTCATCGGAAAGCAAATAAATCAATAAGGAGTATCCGAGAAAAGATACTCCTTATTGCTTACGATATTGTGTATTCAATAGCAATATTTAAAGCTTATGAAACAACGATGTACATAACAATGATGAGAACTGCAAAAACGATGGAAAGAATAGCCGTAAGCTTTGTGAGCATTGCATCAGTCTTTCCGGACTTATTTTTGGAAAGGAAGGAATCCGAACCGCCGGCAATAGCACCGGAAAGCTTCTTGTCCTTGCCGGATTGCATCATAACGAGAACTGTCAGAACTACTGCAAGTACGATAATAAGGATACCTATAATAATCTCAAAAGGGTTCATTTTATAATCCTCCATTTTAATAACTGAATTACGGAATATTGCCAAGCGGCATAACTATCGAATATTTTACCACAATACCGATCAAAATGCAATAGGTTTTTTTGAAAAAATAAAAAAATATCCTGAGAATTAGCACATTTTTTTGAAAAAAACTAAAAAATTCTAAAAAGCTCTTGACAAAATCATTGGCATATGTTAAAATAATCAGGTCATCGAGCGTATGGAGAGATATCGAAGTGGTCATAACGAGACGGTCTTGAACTCCGTTCATCCGCAAGGATGCGTGGGTTCGAATCCCACTCTCTCCGTTTTCTGATGTCGTAGGCTATTGCGCTTCGGTGCAATAGCCTGTTTTTATTTACACAGATAATATGGAAGTGCTTTATGGTAAGATTGTTTGCAAGCAAAAGAGGAATAACGGAAGAGCTCCTCAATATAGTGATGCTCGTCGTCGTCGCACTCGCAGTGATTTCGATCACACTGTGTATTTTTGTTATAGGACGATCTATGCCCTCCGATACTCCTGAAGATTCCGACCCCGTTGCGGATTTTCCTTCGTCGGAAAGCACCGACCCCTCCGTTGAATTCCCCGAAGATTCAACCACCGTAACTGACGAACCTGAGTCAGATACCGTTGCCATAACCGATACCGATACCGATACCGAACCATCCTCGGAATCTGATAAGCCTACCGAGCCACCTACGGAGAGCGAGACGGAGCCCACTGCTCCTCCAATGCCGGAATCATTCGTGCCGGTTACCCCGGATAATGTGTCTGTCATAAGCGCCAACGCCATATATTCCGATCACGCAATACTCGTTGAGTGTTCTACCAATAAGGTTTTGGCACAACGGCTTGCTGATTATAGAATATATCCTGCTTCAATGACCAAAATAATGACGATAATTGTTGCCTGTGAGCAAATTAAGGATCTTGACGCACGCCTGACTATACCGTCTGCAATAATAACTCAATGCCGCGCCGAGGGGGCATCCGTTGCAGGATTTACCGCAGGACAGTCTGTTACCGCGCGTGATATGCTGTACGGAGCCGCTCTTCCATCCGGAGCTGATGCAACATTCGGCCTTGCAATGCTCGTGACGGGCAAAACGGATATTTTTGAGGCAGAGTCTGAATTTGCAAAGCTTATGAACCAAAAGGCAAAAGACCTTGGAATGACAAAGACCACCTTTGTGAACGCAAGCGGCTTGCACAATGATAACCACGCCTCAACCGTCAGAGATGTAGCAACGATGATGAACTACGCAATGCACGTCCCACTTGTAAAGCAAATACTTTCAACGGTTCAATACACTACATCATACGGTAAAACTCTCACAAGCTCTGTGTTTTCGAAAACGTCTTACGCTCACCAGACGTATTCTAACGGTGTTACTATGGTTGCAGGAAAATCGGGATTTACCTATCATGCGATGTATTGTCTTGCCTCTTATCACGAAGCTGAAAATGGTAAAGGCTACGTTCTTGTTACCGCCCTCTCATATCAGAATTCTTATCAACCAATATCCGATGCGAAATATATCGTTGAAAACTATATAAAATAACAGAATATAACAGAATATAGTAAATACGGCTGTCCCGATCGCTTGGGGCAGCCGCTACTGTATCTGCTATATCAGTGATAAAGAAAAAGAAGATCTCCGTTTTTTAACGAAGATCTTCTATGATCTGTAGGGGAATCGAACCCCTGTTACCGCCGTGAAAGGGCGGTGTCTTAGCCGCTTGACCAACAGACCAAATGGTAGCGGAAGTTGGACTTGAACCCACGACCTATCGGGTATGAACCGATTGCTCTAGCCAACTGAGCTATTCCGCCATCGCCCATAAAGGACTTCGTTATTATATCACAATAAAACTGTATTGTCAATAGCTTTTTTCAAAAAAATCAAAAAAGTTGCATATTTTTTTGATGTGTTATATTGAATTTCTCAATCGGTGAAAAAACGCCCAAATATACTCATTTCCCTCATATCACAACACAAAAAATGACGAAACTTCACACACATCTTGACACATCTTTTGGTGTGTGATATAATATGGTAAATATACTTTCATTTATACATATAGAGGTTATAATGAAAACTGATATTCAATCAAAGATTTTAAAACTTAAGAAGGAAAAAAACGCAGTTATACTGGCGCACTATTACACTCCGGATGAGGTTCAGGCTATAGCTGACTTCGTGGGGGATTCATTCTATCTTGCCAAAATTGCCAAGCAAAGCCAGGCAGATATCATCGTATTTTGCGGCGTATCCTTTATGGGAGAAAGCGCAAAAATTCTCAACCCCACAAAAAAGGTATTAATGCCCGACATCACGGCGGATTGCGCTATGGCACATATGGCATCACCTGATAGAATAGCAGAGCTTCGTGCAATATATCCTGACCTTGCCGTAGTTTGCTATATCAATTCAACCGCCGCACTTAAATCAATGAGCGATGTGTGCGTAACCTCATCAAACGCAGTAAAAATCGTAAACGCTCTGCCAAATCAAAATATTTTCTTTATTCCCGATAAGAACCTTGGCGCGTTCGTTGCAGCTAAAGTGCCTTCGAAAAATGTTATACTGAACGACGGTTGTTGTCCGATACATGCAAAAATGTCATTCGAGGAGGTAATCAAAGAAAAAAAACTGCACCCGACGGCTCTCGTGCTTACACACCCGGAATGTGAGAGCGAAATAGTCGAAATATCCGATTACGTCGGAAGCACCGCAGATATAATCAAGTACGCTTCTGCAAGTGATTGCTGCGAATTCATCATCTGCACAGAAGAAGGCGTAAACTATAAGCTTGTAACCGAAAACCCCGGAAAGCGGTTTTATTTTCCCAGCACACGCCCATGTTGTAAGGATATGAAACTGAATACACTTGAAGCCTTACTTGAGGTGCTGACCACGGAAAAAAATGAAATAACCGTAAGCGAAGAGCTTTGCCGCAGTGCAAGCATTCCACTCGATAGAATGCTTGAGCTTGCAAAATGAGGATGAAAATATGAAAGCAGACATATTAATAGTAGGCTGCGGTGTCGCCGGCCTTTACTGTGCGCTTAATTTACCGCAGGACAAAAATATTATTATTGTAACAAAAGCCGAAGCCCCAAAGAGTGATTCATTCCTTGCACAGGGGGGCATCTGCGTGCTTCGTGATGCTCAGGACTACGATTCTTTCTATGAGGATACCATGAAGGCCGGTCACTACGAAAACAACCCCGACTCCGTGGATATTATGATCAACTCATCAAGAGAGGTCATCGAGGATCTCGTCGCATGCGGTGTCCGCTTTGAAAAAAACGGCAAAGAATTTATATATACGCGCGAGGGCGCACATTCCAAGCCCCGTATCCTGTTCCACGAGGACGAAACGGGTAAGGAGATTACATCTCACTTGCTTGAGTGCGTACGTCAGAAAAGCAATATCCAAATAATCGAGTATTACACAATGGTGGATCTTGTGTGCAGTGACGGCGAATGCCGCGGAATAATCGGACACAACGTAAGCGGGGAATACTCCGCAATACTTGCGGATTATACCGTTCTTGCTACCGGCGGCATAGGAGGGCTTTTCAAACACTCTACCAACTACCGTCATCTGACGGGAGACGCGCTTGCGCTTGCACTTGAATACGGAATCAAGCTTCAGCATATTGACTACATACAAATACACCCAACCACGCTGTATTCTCAGAAAAGCGGTAGGGAATTTCTGATATCCGAATCGGTCAGAGGCGAGGGCGCAATATTGCTCAATTCAAAGGGCGAGAGATTTGTCAACGAATTGCTCCCGAGGGATGTTGTCGCAAATGCAATTTACGCCGAGATGAAGAAAGAGGAAAGCGAGCATGTATGGCTCTCGATGGCGCCTATTCCCGAGGACGAGATCAAAAGCCATTTCCCGAACATCTATCGCCATTGTCTCGAAGAGGGCTACGACGTAACAAAAGAACCCATCCCCGTCGTTCCGTCCCAGCACTATTTTATGGGTGGCATCGACGTGGACCGATATAGCCGAACTTCTATGCCGAGGCTTTACGCCGTAGGTGAGACTGCCTGCAACGGCGTTCACGGAAAAAACCGACTTGCAAGTAACTCCTTGCTTGAAAGTCTCGTATTTGCCAAACGCTCAGCTCTGCACATAGTAAGCAATTATACCGCTGCGGATACAGATACCGCCGTTATAATAGATCCCCAAAAATATACAGACTATAAAGCAAAATACAAGGCCGCAGTTCTGGCGGCAATAGAAAAGGAGAGACAAAGCCATGAATGAGATAACTATGCTTATGAATGCGGATCAGTTTATTCTCAGTGCCCTCAGGGAGGATATCTCAAGCGAGGACGTTACCACCAACTCCGTGATGAGGGAATATAAGCTCGGTGAGGTGGACCTCATCTGCAAGCAGGATGGAGTAATTGCAGGTCTTGGCGTGTTCAGAAGAGTATTCGAGCTTCTCGACCCAACAACCGAGGTGACGTTTACTTGTAAGGACGGCGACAAGGTATCCAAAGGTGAAAAGCTCGGCGTGATAAGAGGTGACATAAGAGTGTTGCTATCAGGAGAGCGTACCGCACTTAACTATCTCCAACGTATGAGCGGCATCGCAACATACACACGGAATATCGTAGACCTCCTTGCAGGATCTTCAACTAAGTTGCTTGATACGCGAAAAACTACCCCGAATATGCGCATTTTTGAAAAATACGCCGTAAAGGTTGGTGGGGGTAACAACCACAGATATAATCTGAGCGACGGTATACTCCTGAAGGATAACCATATTGGCGCGGCAGGCGGTATTCGTCAGGCTATCGCAATGGCAAAGGAATATGCCCCATTTGTGCGTAAAATCGAGATCGAGGTCGAAAATCTTGATATGCTGAGAGAGGCACTCGATGCGGGCGCCGACATCATTATGCTTGACAATATGAGCGTTGAGGATATGCGCGAGGCAGTAAGACTTGCAAAGGGAATGGCAGAGACCGAATGCAGCGGCAACGTCACAAGAGAGAATATCGCAAAACTTGTTGACATCGGCGTTGATTATATCTCCAGTGGCGCTCTTACCCATTCCGCGCCCATCCTTGATCTTTCTATGAAGAATCTCCACGCAATTTAATTTGTTCTTTAAAAATTGTTTATATTTGGAGGATATGATGAACAACATTATATTAAAAAAATCAGGCTACACCCTCAGAGCAATTCTCGTTTTGCTCTCAATTATCCTTGCATTGGCGGTATTCAGCTCATGTGATAAAGAGCCGGATACACCCCCAAAGGAAAGCGAATCCGAAAGCGAAACGGTTCCGGCAACAGAAAAGCTTGAATTAATAAAAAACGGCAAGGTTAATTGCCAGGTCATATACGGCTCCTCTCACGGTGGTGATGCCGGTATTTCCTTTGCATTGCTTCAGGGCGCAGCACTTGGCGTGGAAATCCCGTTTGAACGTGATTTTGTAGATGAAGATTCAACAGATATTGAAATATTGTTCGGAGAGACCGATAGGGAAGAGTCTGCCATTTTTAATGAACTGATCAAGGCGTCCGGTGACTGGATAGTGCAGGTTATAAATAATAAGCTTGTCGTTGTAGGAGGCTCTGCCTCTGCATACGCCGCAGCGGTTGAGTATATAGAATCAAATTACCTGGATATCGCATCAAAAACCTTGGAGATCCCCGGTGATATGTGCCATACTTACCTACTATCGGATAGCGAGTTATTCAAACAATTCCAATCATCGGTTGTAGTTTATTCTGCAAAAGCCACAACGAGAGTAAAAGATTCCGCAAAAGTGCTTACCAATGAAATCAACAGGCTTAGCGGCGCAACACTTCAGGTATCAAATGATTCGGTGGGTAAGGCAGACCGCGAGATAGTCATCGGCAACACTAATCGCCGTGAGAGCCCTGAAATGTTTCTTTACGATTACTCGATAATATTTGAAGGAAATAACGTATACATAGACGGAGGATGTTCACTGGCGGTTGAGCAGGCTATCAATAAGTTTGTTGAAATGATAAATAACAACAACTTTGAAAATTTCGAATACAAGTTTGATACGGCTCTCTTTAATCCTATAGCCTTTGACCAAAGCCTCTTCACTCCCGTGTGGGCGGATAGAGTGACTGTTCCCGAATGGATGACCGATTTCAATGAAAAACTATATGCTCTCACCAACCCCTCGGGACGTCCCATGTCGGTATCCCACAGAAGCGACAGAGTCAACTATCCCGAAAATTCTGTTGAAGGATGCCTCTCTGCTGCACTTCTCGGAGCTGATGTCATTGAGATGGATCTCTACCTCACCAAGGATAATGTCCTTGTGTTATGCCATAACTCAACACTTGACGCGACTACAAATGTTAAGGAAATGAAGGGTAAAAACGGACTTCCCGATTCAAACAAGGTATGCGATTGGACATATGCACAGCTTCAACAGCTTAGTCTACTCACAGTTCAGGATAAGACTGTTACAGAATATAAAATGCCTTCATTCTATGAGATATTATGCCTGCTCAGAGACCGTTGCTTCATTATGGTAGACAGAAAGGCCGAAATATTTAACCAGGAAGATGTAATGGAGCATCTCGCGGCGGCCGATAACTTTCAATCAGCTTTCTATTCCATGTTTGTTTCTGCCAAAGCCGGTCCCGGAACTTCCAATTCCCACACGGTAATTTCTCAATACAGTAAAGCTCATCCGGAAAACACCAAGCTTGCTGACTATTGTCAGAAATTCGCGTCATATATGGCAATGCCGGGGCATTCAAAGCGCGGCAGGGGCTGGCTTACCGGTGATTCCACAACTAATCCGAGTATCGAAAATCTTGCGTTGTATAAATCAAAATATGATGGTGGCCTGCGCTTGATATACACGAACAATATTGAGCTTATGTCTACCTTTGTAGCGAAATACGAACCTGATCTGAAGTAAAAATATATGTAATTTTGAAAGGATTATTTATGAAAAAATATTACGCCATATTTCTTGTTTTGACATTGTTGTTTATACTTTTATTGACATCATGTCATAACCCGGTAGATCCGCCAAATGATTCTGAGAGTGATTCAAATTCTGATAAACCCGAAGAGCGCATTACTATTATTTCGAACGGATCTACAGATGTTTCGCTTGTTTGCGATGTCTCCGATGGCTTTAATGCATCCTATTTGTTGTCTGATGCCATTTCAGACGAGCTCAACGTAAAACTTGAGCCATCCAGAGATACGTTTTCCGACCCCTCGCAAAATTTTGAAATACTTTTTGGTTTTACAAACCGCGCGCAATCCGAAAAGTATGCCGATAAAATAATTGCAAAAGGTGACTGGTTCATCAAGCTTGACGAAAATGCCCTCGTCGTACTTGCCGGTAGTATGCAGTCATACGTCAGTGCTGTCGAATATATAAAAGATAATTATATTGATGAGCAGACCGGTGTTATGTCTGTTCCACTCTCGGCTGAAGTGGATCGCACACTGAAAAGTACGGACTTTTATAAGCAGTTTGTTAGCGGAAATATCGTGTATGCTAAGGGGAATACTGGCTCCAAGACATCAGCGATGGCGCTTTGCGATGCAATCGAAGAATACTGCGGAGTCAAAATGAATGTTACGGACGATAGCGCGGAAAGAGAAGAGAACGAAATTGTAATAGGAAAGACAAATCGTTCCACCAAGGCTCCCGTTCTTTCATTTTACGATTACACTATAAAATCCGATAATAGTACGGTATATATAAACGCAGGCGGAAAATTAGCATACACCAATGCCATTACCGCGCTTCTCGAAAAAATGGATTTTGCTAACTCGATCAAAGAGTTGGAAACAGAAGATTTTGTAAGCGAGTTATTTAATCCACTAATTCACGATCAATCATCCTTCGTTCCGGTATGGTCAAAAGAGCTTACTGTACCTGAATGGATGCACGATTTTAATGAAAAACTCTATGCTATAACCAATCCCTCGGGCAGACCCATGTCTATGGCGCACAGAGGTGACATGGTAAATTACCCCGAAAATTCTATTGAAGGGTATCTGTCTGCCGCGTTGCTCGGAGCTGACGTTATCGAAATGGACCTTCAGTATACCAAAGACGGCATACTTGTAGTAATGCATGATCCTACTCTTAACCGAACCACGGATGTTGCCGATAAAAAAGGCAAAAACGGTCTGCCAAATTCCGTACAAGTTGCAGATTGGACGTATGAGCAACTCAAACAGCTGAATTTGCTTGACAGAGAAAAGAATGTTACAGAGTACAAAATTCCGTCATATTATGAGATGCTGCTTGTGATGAGAAACCGTTGCTTCTTGTCGATAGATGCTAAAGTTGATATTAGCTTTCAATCAGTTCAGGAAATTATGATCGCGGCAGATGCATTACAAACAGGTTTCTATTCTGTTTATCTTTCAAGCGGTCACGGCCCCGCAAGAAGTAATTCTTATACCACGATTATTACTATAAGCAAAGCACACCCTGAGCTTAAAGAGCTTCGCGGCTACTGCGATAAGATAGCATCGTATATGAAAATGCCCGGACATGCAATACGAGAGAGAGGCTGGTTGCGCGATACCCCATCTGCTGACCCATCAATAGAAACGCATGAAATTTATAAATCGGACTACGAAGCAGGACTGAGGCTAATATACACGAATAATATTCATCTGATGTCTTCGTTTATCGCAAAATACGAGCCCGACCTGAAATAAAAAAATTTTAAAAAATCTTATTTTCGGTGACTAAGTCACTGAAAGCATACTCAAAATAGGCTATAATTAAAGCACAATAAAACAAAAAATTCTTTGGAGGTATTCAAAAATGTGTGAGAACAGTAATAGATTTTATGTATGTGAGCATTGCGGTAATATCGTTGGTATGATCCACGATTCAGGTGTTCCTATGATGTGCTGCGGTCAGAAGATGACCAAGCTTGAGCCCGGTACAGTTGAGGCAAGCCACGAAAAGCATATCCCCGTAGTAACCGTTGAAGGCAACACCGTAAAGGTGGTTATCGGATCCGTTGAGCATCCTATGGTTCAGGAGCATAGCATCCTGTGGGTATATCTCCAGACCGATAAGGGCGGTCAGCGTAAATGTCTTGAGGTAGGCTCCGCTCCCGTGGTTACCTTCGCAATCGGCGAGGAAAAGCCCGTTGCCGTATACGCTTATTGCAATCTTCACGGACTCTGGAAAGCAGACGTTTAATTCAAGAGTAATTCGGAGGTAATATATGAACGCTACAGTGCATCAGCTGCTGAACCAACAGATAAACAAGGAGTTTTACTCCGCATATCTGTATCTTGAGTTTTCAAACTATTTCAAATCCCAGGACCTCGACGGCTTTGCAAACTGGTACTTCATTCAGGCACAGGAGGAAAGAGATCATGCAATGCTCTTTTATACCTACCTTCAGAATGAAGATATGCCCATAACACTTGAAGCAATAGATAAACCAAATTTTGAATGGGTAGACCATATGACTACCCTTGAGGCAGGTCTTACCCACGAGAAATACGTTACATCTCTTATCAACGCAATATACGAGGCGGCGTATGACTCAAGAGATTTCCGCGCAATGCAGTTCCTTGACTGGTTCGTAAAAGAGCAGGGCGAGGAGGAGACCAACGCAAGAGATCTCATCTCTAAATTCAAGCTTTTCGGCAACGATCCCAAGAGCTTGTATATGTTAAACCAGGAGCTGGCTGCAAGAGTTTATTCAGCGCCCTCTCTGGTACTCTGAGAATAATAATGAACGAGGTAATTAAAATGAAAAAATATGTATGTGAAGTATGCGGATGGGAATACGACGAGGCAGAGGGCGCTCCCGAGCACGGTATAGCCCCCGGTACAAAATTCGAGGATCTTCCCGAGGACTTTACCTGCCCCCTTTGCGGAGTAGATAAGGATAATTTCGCAGAAGCGTAAAACAAAGAAGCAAGGCGCGAGCCTTGCTTCTTTGTTTTTTACTGCTATTCAATATTAAATATGTAAAATTTCTTAAGCCCTTCAAATTTCCACTTTACATTTTCAAGCAAATGTGGTATACTTTAGATAATATCTCATCACCCACTCAAAGGAGAATATCATGAAAAAGAAAATGACAGTTTGGCTCGCTATAAGCTCGGTGCTCCTGATCCTCGTCAGCACCGCAGGCGTGATATATAAAATAATTCCCGAAAAAGTGGCATCTTTTCTTTCATCTCTCAACTTATCGTGGAGCTTCCCGATATATTGGATAGCATTTCTTATTACCATAGCAATGGTCATAACATTTGAGCAGCTTACGGTGTACTACACGAAAAAAGAAGATAAAACCAAATAATACCGACGTAAAAGATCCGACAACGCGCATTGGGCTCCCTATGCGCTTTTGTCATATTCAGTCACAACGAAAGGCTTGCGCAAATGAAAAACGACCGTAAAACAAAAACCAAAGGCTACAACGGATTTGACCGTGTGTTGACCCCAATAAAAAAGAATATCAAACAGTACGTCTGCTTTTTCTTGGCGCTCTTGCTCGTCCAGACCGCAGTAATGTCATTGCAGCTGACGTTCTTTTCGGTTCGCTCCGATGTTGAAGCCCTCATTTCTGACGGATATACCGTAACCGCTACCGCAATAATTGACGGCAAAGAAACGAACGTAACCTATACCCGACATATGCGCATAGATTACCTGACAGATCAGACGCGCACCTACCTCGAAAACGGTGTGAATTCCGCCGTCAGCATCGGACAGAACAACGAATTTTCCTTTATTGACTATGAGACCGTCATAGACGCCGTCGGTCGCAAAACCTTCAGTGCCTACGTCTCACTGAAAGAGCCGTTAAAAGAGAATGCCGCAAAATTTATCGAAAAATACGTAGATGTGCTCGATGTGTATGTTCCCGGAACTAAGGATAACCTTGCAATATCTTATACCCCGGCATATACCGTAGATAACGAGCTCGCATCCATAACGGCGGATAACGTAAAGGCAATGCTCCTTGCAACACTCCTCTCTGTTCTTGCACTCACACTTCTGTATACAATAAATATCAACTCCTTTAAGCACAGATACGGCGTGTATATGTCATTCGGCGCAGATTTCAAAAAGCTACTCGTTATAGCCTCCCGTGAGCTTGCACTTATCAGCGCGTTAATTTTGCCGATTTCCGTCATAATTTCCGTTCTTGTTAACGCTTTGATTATAAAAGCTTTTACAGTAACCGTTACCGCGTTTTTTATAAGCCTTGCAGTAACTGTGGGCGTGAGCATGGTTTCCATTACCGTTGCGGCAATACTTCCTATAAAACGCATTTCCGTTTCAGCCCCTGTTGATTTGATCGTCGCAAAGGATAACTCCGACCGCGTTTCCTCACCGAGATCGTCATACCGACTTTTCGGCGCATCATTCCCGTTCAAGTACGAATGGTTGACTACCGTCAGATTCAGAAAGCATTACGTTCAGACTATTATCAGCGCGGCACTGTTTTGCATCGTATTCGTCTCCTGTATGTGCCTGTCGGATATGTCCCGTCAGGACGCCGATACAGTTAATACAGCATATGAAGTAGCCGTATATAACCAAAGCATAGAGGACGGCGACGCATATCAAAAATATCTTGACGGTGTTGAAAAAATATTAAAGCTTGAGCAAAAATATAACTTTATCGACCACGCATCTGCAGACAACTCGGTCGCACTTCCAAGTCTCAATTCTCACGTCGTGCTTCCAATGTCATCGCTTGCATCATCAAAATCTCATTACGTCTCAACAAATGATCCCGAAGGACTGAAGGCTGCCGCCGCATCGGAATTCAATATCGCCTCATATAACGCAAGCACGCTGAAATATCTTGCCGAGAAGGGCGTTATCTCCATCGACGGTGATTATAGCCTTCTGGATTCCACAACCCTGGCTCACGGCTATGTCGTTGTCAGTGAGTATATCAATAACGAAAAAGCGTTCGATCTTTCTGTGGGCGATAAGATATATATCGCAACACACACAGGCGGTGAGATCCCCTCTGACTACCCGATCTATTCAACGCTTGACTCACTTGAAGCACAGCTCGAATATATGTCCTTTACTTATAAGACCTATACCGTCTGCGCCGTGATGAGAGAAGCGGATGATGTCGGCAACGCAACTATTATTATACCGCCCGACGATTACAAAAACCTGTGCGGCAGCTACCCCATCGCCACACTCAAGCTGAATGTAAAAAACGGAAGCGATCTTCTTGAGGTTTATTCTGCTCGTACAGATATGGTACGCGATCTTCCCGCAGGCTTTAATTGGCGTCTTACCGACTCCACGGATTACTCCGGCGGCGTGCTTTTGACGAGCCGCAGACTTCCTACACTGTTCACAGTGTTCGGAATTATAATGCTACTGCTCTCACCGCTTGTCTGGATATGCGCTCAGACCGTGTTCTATAAAAAACGCGAGACCGAGATCAATACCCTTATCGCCCTCGGCTCACCGAAAAGCCGCATAAAAAGACTTTATACCTTCGGTGCTTGCATCGTAACAGTATGCGCGCTGATTTTGTCGTTTGCATTTGGTACCTTGGCATGCCTTGGACTTTATGCCGCCTCCGAAGCCTTGAGTGCTTACGGATTTGCCTCCCTCACAGGCGCAAAAAATGCAAGCTATGACTTCGCTGTGCCGTGGCTTGCCTTGACGGTAAGCGCCACCGTTTCCGCTTTAGGAGGCTTTGTCGCAACCGTCCTGCCATACGCAGAGCTTGAGTATACCCGAAACAAAAATCAAGTCAAGCATATGTCCCCAATTCCTAAGAAAAATGAAAGGGAAGAGAAATGAGCAATTACGATTTTAATTCTATAGAGCAAACACCGCTGCTTAAAGCAACCGATGTCATCAAGCAGTACCGTCAGTACGACGACGTAGTGACTGCCGTCAACCGCGCCACGTTCAATATCTTTGACGGCGAATTCGTGGTTATAATCGGAGCCTCGGGCTCTGGTAAAAGCACCCTGCTCAATCTCTGTGCAGGACTTGACCGCGTAAATTCCGGTACAATTACCATAAAAGGTCAGGAAATAACCGCAATGTCAGCCGATCAGCTTGGCAGATTTCGCGGCAATTTCCTCGGTACCGTCTTTCAGAACCATAATCTCATACCGCAGTTCACCGCACTTGAAAATATCCTCGTCCCCACACTTATGTGTAATAAACCCGACGTAAGCTACGAGGAGACGATCAAAAAGCTTGTCTCCGTCCTCGACCTCGGTGACAGACTTCACCACCTCCCGAGCGAGCTTTCAGGCGGCCAGCAGCAAAGAGTGGCAATAGCCCGCGCACTGATAAATCGCCCTCTCGTCGTCTTTGCCGACGAGCCTACGGGAAATCTCGATAAGGATAACGCCGAGGACGTCCTCGAGCTGCTCCTTGAAACCAAGGAAGTAATGAACCAGACGCTGATCATGGTCACCCATGACCTCTCTATCGCCGAGCGCGCCGACAGAGTGTTCCTTATGGATGACGGCTACCTCAAGCCCTGGAGACATAGCGATACCCTTATGTATCCCGCCAAAAAGCACTGATCCGTAACGAAAAACGCAACGTAAAAAAACTCAAAATTTTTCAAAAAACTTGAAAAAAGGTATTGACAAAAATAAAAAAAAGAGTATAATAATATATGTTGCAAGCGAGAGTGGCGGAACTGGCAGACGCGCACGTTTGAGGGGCGTGTGGTTTTCACCGTACGGGTTCAAGTCCCGTTTCTCGCACCAGAATCGGAGGTTCAATAGAATCTCCGATCTTTTGTTATCCTACATTTCAATCATATTGCAAACAAAACGTTTGGTCTAAGGAGGAAATCCCAAATGAAAATTTGCGTAAACAGATCGCAAAAAATCGGGAAATACTATGATCCGACACGTTGGCAGAATAGTACTCTCAGATATTCTCCACCCGAGAATTTTCCCGCCCATATGGCAAAAGAGATCGGCAGGGCAGAGATCATGCGTACCTTTATAACTCTCGATGAATATTTTGATTACCGTACAGGTGAGTTTTTCCCGGATTACGATATCGGGGTTGCGCGTTATCCCGCAGATGAGCTTCACTACGCATACGATTGGGGCAATATCGTTCCTGCACCCTCCGGCACACGTTTTAAGGCGTATCTTACTTCACATTCAAGACAGGCAGACGAGCTTTTGCTTAACGTACGCCGCTATGAGCGCGAGGTTTCTGACGGTATCATAACGTATGAGGAATACGAACGTATTTTTGAGAAAGCAGTGGAATATTGCAAGGAGCTTGCGCCGAATATCAGATATATTGAGTGCTGCAACGAGGTGGAGCTGAAATCCTTCGGTCTCCTCACCACGGACGAGTACATAAAAATATATCTGTGCGCCCACCGCGCGATCAAGAGGTTGAACGAGAAGCATTCATATGCAGTTCCGCTTGAGCTTGGCGGTTACGCAGCGTCAAAGCCCATACCGCTGTGGGACTTTATGTTCAATGTTGTAAAAGGTCTTAAAAACGAAGGCGTCGAGATGGATTTTTATTCTTATCACTTTTACGCAAATTCGGCTACGTTGGGACTTATACGCGGCAAAAAATATGATATCGCAAAGCTTTCAGCCACCGAGAAGCTCCGCAAATTACTGGAGCTTCACGAAAATATGCTGAGTGAGCTTAAGCTCCCAAAAAGAAAGATATTTATAGACGAGTTGGGACAGGCACGTACAACAGGAATCGACGGAGACTCTATACATAATGCGTCAGGCATTATACCGCTCCTCATCTTTCTCGGTTGTGAAAAGGATCCTGCGATGTGTCCCTTCCCGTGGTGTACCTTCCACAATCCAAATCTCCAAATTTCATTCACGCAGTTCCTTCTTTGCGATGACGGAAGCTATGCTATGACACCTAACGGTATTGCTATTAAGATGCTTCATAGCATTAAGGGAACTCGCCTTGATACCAAGGTTACCGAAACCGTATCACGCGACGGTGAATACTGTGCAGTTGCAACAGAGGATGAGAGCGGAATATATATCCTTTGCTCTAACCCCTCGGCGGAGGCTGTTATAGGTGAACTCGAAATATCCGGAATGCAGTCCGGAGACTATACCGTCAACTCATTCCTTTGCGATCCTCTGCATAATAACTGCGTTACGGGAAAGGACTGCACCGGAAAGCAGCTTGAACAGACCGGTACAGCACTCCGACACGCTAATGAAGACGGTATGCTCAGGCATGTATTTTCTCTCGAAAAATTCTCCTTCGTGCTTTTCAAAATAGAACTCTGAAAAAATACGTTTCCATATACCTTCATTTTCTTAAAGCCAGACCCATGAATATACATTTACTTTCCGGAATGCCTGGGCGCTGAAACTGAATTTGAGTATCCCTTATGACGCAATTATAATGATTGCGTCATTTTGCTTATTGTGAGTGAAAAGGTTGACTTATACGAAACAATATGATATAATGAGAGTGCAAAAAACTTTTTGGAGAACTATTATGGAGAATAAAAACATTATCGGCTTGCGACTTCACTTCTGTAAGCTCAAGCCCAATAACAGCTTCTATACCAATCAGTGCCCGAATCTATGCGAGTATACGATTATTGACTGCACGTCGCGAAACCAAGAGTTGTGTCAAGATCTGTCACCGTTTTTTCTCGGTCCTGTAACCGGTACGGACGGCGCAACGGCATCAACAGTCGAAACCTTTTTCCAGTGCGGAAAGGTATATCCTTGCCACGATAACGGAGGCACTCCTACAAAGGCGTTTTTTGAGTGGAGAGATATGATGTACAGAAAAGCGATCGGTGAGCTTTCAAAGGACGAGCTTCGCCATCCGCAACGTCAGCTTGGATATGAGGCAAGCGACTGCCTCTATTTCCCTTGGTATGATGAAAGTCAGGGGAAATACATTCCCCTTGATTATGTAACCTCCCGAAAAAAGGTTTATATTCCGAATTATGCGCGTCTTGTAAGCCAAACCGAAACATTTAAAGAATTAAAAGCCCTTGTGGATAAAGGTAAAAAAATAGCCTTGGCTGACTTTGATACTTACAATTATTATGACGAGAACGCCATGAAAAAGAAATTCATGTCTTATATAAACAAATGTAAAAAGGATCACGTTGAACCATCCGTCACACTGGATGATTTCTTGAGAATTAAAAGTATGAAAGATGTTTTCAGCTGCTCTTTCATGCCTGCCGGCCACGCGTTCGTGATCAAGGCTCTCCTGCAAGGTGACCTTGAGGTGACAGATAGCGGCGTGGTTATTGACCGTGGGATGGTTCTCGGTATATGAGAATTGACAGGATGTGATAGACGTGTTATGCAAAAATGCATTTGAAAAATCAAGCTATAAAGAACAGAGCATAAACGAAAGGATATAAGCAATGCCCCGGCTCGAACTGTTAAAACAAAAGTGTCTGAGTGTGAAACCGCTTGAAAAAACGTACGAGGTGTGATATAATTATAACAACGAAACGAGGTGAGCATTGTGGCTGAAAAGAAAGAAAAACAATATGCGAGCGATAATGCTAAACAATGGGATTTGGGCAAGAACGATGAGTTAAAGTGCGATTTTATTAATGCACATATTAATAACATTAGTTTCCCTAAAACCATAGAGCAACTTGAAGATTTTATCTACAAACATGGTTGCTACAACGTAGAAGATGTGCTAAACGAAGCAGATGAAGGTTATACCGTTTGGACAGTTCCTCGTAGCAGTGTTGTTGGCGATGTTGTCATATATTTCCATGCAAAAACTGCAATACAATGGATAAGAAAACTGGAAACCGCTACCAAGACTTTGGACCCTAAAATGCATGACAAGAATCTTTTGGTTGAATGGCTTCAACGGGCACGAGCTTTGTACTCATTATATGGTGGCAAAATTTTTGCTATAGGTCGGATTAGTAGCAGACCAGAAAAAGAGGACGAGCTCGAGTTTCAGCAACATTGGTCTGGTCGAATTTATGCTGATGTAAAAGATTTGTATTTACTAGAAACTCCTATTGATATTTCGGAATTCAATTCTTATATTTTGGTTTCACGGCAAAGTGCAATAACTCCTTTACCTTCGAAGGAATTTGAAAAACTAAAATTGCTTATAGAAAGAAAAAACCCTAATGCCCCAAAATGGTTTTTAGAGAGTAATATTGGTGACAATATGCTCTCGAAGGTAAATCAAAACAACTTTTTAGAAATCACAAGTTCGTACCGAAAAAGATTCCCGTTAGAAATCAATTTTCGATCATATTATGTTGACTATTTTTTGAAAACGTTATCTGGCAAAAATGTTTATAGAGAATGTATATGCCACACAGCGAAAACACCTTTGGCACGTGTTGATAATGTGTTTGAGTTTGATGGTAAAAGGATATTGTTAGAGGTAAAGCTCAATATTGAGTTGGAAGATGACTTAATCTCTCAACTGCATCAATACATATATGCTGAATATATTTGTTTGTCAAATGTCCCCAACCATAGCACAACGTACTTTGAGAGGGATTTTATGTTTGTCATAGATGTGTACTCAATGTATAGGTACGATGTAAAAGACAAAAAACTTAACAAGATATTTGACTTGGATGAAATAAAAAGCAAAAACGATATTATAACCAAAATGCGAAATGCGACAATGTAAATATATCGCATAAATTGGCAAACTAATCAAACAAAAGATAAGTGTCACATTATGCACCGCTTTTTTCACCGCATAGGCGGTTGTATCCAAATTATAATCAATATCCCCCCAAGCACCGCACCCTGATACCCCCAGTATCACAAACCGGTGCTTATTTTTCTCCCCACCCGCTTGTACTTTTTCAATTTTTATGCTATAATATCATCGTCGCGCCCCAATTTATCCAATCACCGCGCACACCACACACAAACATACTTTGAAACGGAGCAAACAATGCTTAAAAAAATACTCAAGGAATATTCCATAATCACCTTCGGAACCGCTCTTTCGGCGGTGGCAATATACTTTTTTATGTTGCCAAGCCACGTAGCCGTCGGAAGCGGCTCGGCTCTTGCTATGATACTCAGTACCTTCATACCTCTCCCCGTTTCGGTCATATCCCTGTTACTGAACGTCATCCTGCTTATTTTGGGATTTCTCTTAATAGGCCGCGAGTTCGGCGCAAAAACCGTCTATACCTGCATATTGCTTCCACTTATGATAGGCGTATGCGAAATGATATTCCCGAATCAACCTTCCCTTACCAACGATCCGTTGCTTGATACCCTCTGCTACGTCCTCGTCGTTGGTCTTGGAATGGCAATACTTTTCTCCTGCAACGCATCCTCCGGCGGCCTTGATATCATCGCAAAGATAATGAATAAATTTCTCAGAATACCGATCGGCACCGCACTGTCCGTATCGGGACTTCTTATCGCTTTTTCATCGGCATTTATCTATGACACCAAAACGGCAGTTCTCAGCGTGCTCGGTACTTACTTCAGCGGAATGGTAGTCGACCGCTTTATCTTCGGACTTAATATCAAACGCCGCGTTTGCATCCTGTCCGCGCGCATCGACGATATAACCGATTTTATTCTTCATACCCTCCATAGCGGTGCCACTCTGTATGAAAGCATAGGCGCATACGATAATACCGTGCGCCGTGAAATAGTTACCATAGTCAATAACCATGAATACCGTCAGCTGATGGAATTCATACGCAAGACCGATCCTAAAGCCTTTGTGACCGTCATTTCAGTCAATGAACTAAGATATCAACCCAAGGTCGCATCGGACACCCAAAGGAAAAAATAAGCGTCAAAAAGAGGTTCACAGTAAAATGAAAAAAGTAATCGTCAGTGCCTGCCTGTTGGGCGAAAACTGTAAATACAACGGCGGCAACAACTATTGCTCCGAAGTCATAAAATATATTCAGGGCAGAGAAGTGATCCCCGTTTGCCCCGAGGTTCTTGCAGGCCTTGGTACGCCGAGAACTCCCATCGAGATCCGCGACGGCAAGGTGTATGATAAAAACGGCGTGTGCGTCGATGCCGCAATCTGCGGAGCAGTAAAAAGCATACTGGACTCCATCGAGCCCACCGAAATCGAATGCGCAATATTGAAATCCCGAAGCCCCACCTGTGGCGTAAAGCAAATACACGACGGCACTTTCTCAGGCACACTCATTGACGGTATGGGTACCCTTGCCCGCGCCCTCTCCGACGCCGGAATAAAGGTTGTGGACTCCGAGGACGTTTGATAACATGTATCAATAGATAAAAACAACGAGAGTGCATATAGCGTGATGTCGTTAGCGGAGAATTAAAAAAACACCATGAAGTG
Organism: Clostridia bacterium; assembly: GCA_017504205.1. Lineage (GTDB taxonomy): Bacteria > Bacillota > Clostridia > Oscillospirales > CAG-272 > HGM12650. Next base: position 59,813 of record JAFVRO010000022.1, read on the forward strand.
CGAGCATCGCATTTGACCGGTCAAACGTATTATGGGCTAAGCCCAAACCCTTATAACAAGCAGAAAAAGCAAACACGCAAGGCATAAGACCTTATGTGTCTGCTCTTTTTCTGTCGGTTTTAGTTTGGAGTTATGAGGCTCGCTATGCTCGCCGTTATGAATTTGATGCGCAATTGTTATGATATGATTGCCCTACTAACCTATAACTTGGCGAAGCCAATCATAACTATGCGAAGCATATCATAACTCATAACTTGCCCTAGGGGCAATCATAGTTCAGCGTGATACTCCGTTAAGAGTATCACGCTATACACTCTCGCCATTTTTTATTTACTTTAACCGCAAAAATATTACGGCACTTGTCGGTACTTTTCCGACTGCAGATAAAACATCTCGGCGTATTTTCCACCCTTTTCAAGCAACTCGGTGTGGCTGCCTTCCTCGACTAAACGTCCCGTATCAAACATATAGATACGGTCCGCAATCCGCGTGGTGGAAAGTCTGTGCGATATGAATATTACCGTCTTGTCCTTCGTGCCGTCCAGGATGGATTGATTGAGATTGTACTCCGCCATCGGATCAAGCGCACTTGACGGCTCGTCCATAATGATTATCGGATAATCCCTTGCAAAAGTTCGCGCAATTGCCACCTTCTGAGCCTCACCGCCCGAAAGGTTTGTGCCCGTATCGTCGAACTCCCTCGTCAGATGCGTTTTGATACCCTTTTCCATCCGTCCAAGCCTCTCGGTAAAATCCGCCGACTCAAGCGCACGGTATACGGTATCCTCGTCTCCGTCGACGTATTCTCCGTTCATTACGTTCTCAGCAACCGACGTCGCAAATATCTTGTAATCCTGGAAAACCGTGCCGATCATTTGCCTGTAAGCCGTCGGCTCGAATTCGCGTATATCGATGCCGTTGTAAAGTATTACGCCCTCGGTGGGATCGTACAGACGCATTATAAGCTTTATCAGTGTCGTTTTTCCCGCACCGTTGTATCCGACAAGAGCGATCTTATCACCGCGCCTGAAGCTGAGATTTACGTTCACCAATGCCTCACGCCCGTCACCGTCACTCTTTTGCACCTCGTGATCCTCGTCGTGATATTTGTACTTCGGGTGCGCCGAGAACTCGTAAGAGAAGCCGACTCCCCTGAATTCAAGACTTTCAAATTCGGGTATGTCTGTGCGCCCCTTTTGTATGCGCGGCTCAAATCTCAAAAACTCAAGATACTTTTCTATGTACAGCGAATGCTTGGGGTATTTCGTCAACCTCTCGATAAGATCGGTCAGCAACCAACGTATCTCCCATATGACCGATACGCTCGCCGCAAAGCCGCCCACCTCAAGGCTTCCCGCCGACAATAGCGTTATCATATAAATTATAATGGAATAAAAGGTAAGATCCCCGACCGTGTTCCATCCCACACCGTAAAGCCAGAAATAGAGCTTTCCGTACTTGCGCTCGCACGCTACCATTTTTTCGGTGTTTTCATCATACTCACGCATCAGAAGCTCGTCCGCGTGACGGATGCGTATCTCCTTTGCATAATCAGACAGATGATAAACACGGTTGATATAATCCTTCTTGCGTTGAAGCGGATTCATCTCCTTGCTCTGCTTGAAGCTGACCTTGTTGCCTATAAGGTTGCAAACAACGGTTATACAGGACGATGAAAACAGTATCAATGCAATTATCGGATCTATCGTGATAAGTATTCCAAAAAGCGTCAGGGACGAAACCGTGCGGCTTATCAGCTTTCCCGTGTCCTCAAGCACCTCGATGGCTCGCTTGTCGGACTCGTTCATTGCCCATACGAAGTCATTGTAAAACTCCGGATCATCAAAGCAGGAAAGATCAAGCGACTGCGATTTTTTGAACAACTCCTCGTGCATCTTAAGATGCAGTCTGTCACGCATAAGCGGATTGTGTATTTTCCAATACCACCTGTCAAACGCATACGCAAAAGCGTAAAATAACGCCATAACGCCAATAATTTTAAATGCGTACGAAAGCTCCGCTCCTCCGTCAACCGCGTTGAGAAGGGAATAAGAAAGCATTGCCGCCGCCGAATTGATGATACCCCATACAAGCCCCTCTACTATCATAAGTAAAAAGTAGTCAGGCGTGTAGCGCGCGATTTTTCCAAGCATAATCAAATTGTTTTTGAATATTGAACTTAATTTTTGCCTTTGCTTTTTAGCCATTGAAGTTCACCTCCTGACCAAGATAATTCTCTGCCTGACGGTGAAACATTTCAGCGTATTTGCCACCCTTGGCAAGCAGCTCCTCATGAGTACCAATCTCTGCAACCGTTCCACCGTCCATAAGTATCACCCTGTCCGCAAGAACTGCCGAAGAAAGACGGTGAGATATAAATATCACGCTCCGCCCCTCCGTTGCCTTCATCATGCTCTCAAACATATTGTATTCCGCAATAGGGTCAAGCGCACTTGACGGCTCGTCAAGCAGTACGAAGGGACACTTGTCCGCAAATACTCTTGCAAGTGAAAGCTTTTGCTGCTCACCTATCGACAGATTTTCGCCCTTCTTATCAAATTCGCGTGTCAGTACCGTGTAAATACCCTTATCAAACGTGCCGATCTTGGTATAAGCACCGCTTTCCTTCAACGCCTCAATCACGTCCCCGTCCTCGTCATCCCCCGAAGGCCTCAGAAGCACGTTGTCCTTCACAGTCATAGAAAACATTTTGAAGTCCTGAAAGACCGTGCTGAAGCAGTCGCGCAGACCCTGAACCGGAAAGTCGCGTATGTCTCTGCCACCAATACTGATAGCCCCCGAGATCGGATCGTATAGCCTTAGCAAAAGCTTTACAAGCGTGGTCTTGCCCGAGCCGTTGCTTCCAACCAAAGCGATCCTCTCGCCCTTTTTCCATACGAAGCTTACACCGTGAAGCGTGTCGGTCGTGCTACCCTCATATCTGAAGCACAGATCCTTTACCTCCACGTCTCCGCCGTCGACGGGCGCAGGGGCGTCTCCGTCCTTTATGGTCGGCTCGTAATCAAGGAAATAACGAATGTCCTCAAGGAACAGAGCATGCTCTCCGAACTCGGCAAAATTCTGTACCAGATTGTTCAGACAGTACGATATCGTGCCGATAGATCCAAGCACCACGATGCAGTCCCCGACACTCATTCCGCCATTTGCCACACCGACACCGAGCGCACGGTATACCGAATACGCAGTGGCGCCGAGAACGGTCACTACCTCAAGCCCAATGCTTTGGATATACCCGAATACAGCCTGCCGCGTTCCGTACTTCAAGGTAAGCTTTTTGAAATCACGAAACGTCTCTCTCAGGTCTCGTAGCATATTCACGTACATCCCACCTATACGCATCTCCTTTGCGTATTCGCCAAGATAGAATGTGCGCTTGACGTAGCTTACACGCCGCGTTATTGGCTTTTTGCCTGCCTCAAGATCGTGCTTCGCAATATTCTCAAGTCTGCGGAATATTCCAAGCACGAGAGGGAAGAGCGCGAACAGTATAAGATACGGGTCAATTACGAATAGCAGAATCGAGTTGGCAGCAAGTGCAACCACGCGAGCGATAAGATTATCAAGCGTCTGCATGACCTTTATCATTCTGTCATACGCCTCGTCCATCGCCCTGACGTACTTGTCATAGAACGTCGGATTTTCATAACAGGCAAGCTCCACCTGGGCGGACTTTTTGAATAGCATCTTCTCAACGTAAGCCCCGACACGCTTTCTTTGTATCGGAGCGGGAACGTTCCAGAACCAGCTGAAGTAAAAGTACGCAAGCAGACATATCGTACCGAGTATTGCAACGCCCTTCATAATGATCGCAATATCAGTACCCGCCTCAAGCTCGTTGACTATCCTCCTGAGAAGGTATCCGCCACTCAGAAAATCCAGCAGGCCGTATACGACGGACGACCCGAGATAGACCGCAAGATATATCGGCGAGGCACGTCCTATTGCCCTTAATGCGAAAAGATTGTTTGAGGCGCTTCTCCTGAACGGAAGCCGCTTCTTCTTTTCCTTGACTTTTTTCTCCTTTTTCAATTATGTCACCTCCGTGAACTGAACTGCGCCGTAAAAAACAAAAAAGCACCCACGAAGGATGCACGAAAAAAGCACATCCTGATGCGGATGTGCATAAATAATAATCTATTCACCCGAAAAGAGAAAAGGCTTTAAAAGCAAAATACACGGGCGATAGATACGACATCCGAACTGTATGAAAAATAATTAACTGTTGCTAAAGACCTGAGCTTCATATCTGTCGCCTCCTTTCTCTGAATTTTGTTTTTTACAACGACCTCTAAAGTATATCACCGTATAACCGTTTTGTCAATACTTTTTGGAAGATTTTTTCGTTATATATTGCAATAAAATAAAAAACTGCTCTCGGTAGCGCGGGAGCAGTCTTTTGATATTTGATCCGAGGTCAGATTATAACTGACCCGTAATGAAGAATATAAAGTAAGTCATAACTCCCAGAACCATAAGCGCCGAAAGCACCATGGCAAGTATGCGGTAGAATTTTTTTAATGCCGCCGCCTCGCGTGCCTTGGTTTCCTTTTCAGCTTGTCTTGGGTCAACGCCCTTTCTTTTTTTCTTGGCCATCTCAAACGCCTCCGTTCAAATCAAAATTTGTTTATTATTGTCTTGTGATTATTCTTTCTAATTACTTGTACGTTGATGTGAGAATATTAAAGCCCCAGCTTTTCTGTCACCGCGTCGGGAAGTGCCGCTCCCGTCGCAGGAAGCTTGATTTTATTGAGCCCTTTTACGCCGCCGATCACATCGTCATCGGGCTTCTTCATCACACTGACTACCTTGTGTCCACCCTTGAGCGAAATAACCGTGCTTCCTCCCGAGGTTCGCGTGGTTTTTTCGGGCAAAAGTGAAGGCTTTATTACGATCGCTTTTTTGTCAGATCCAACGATCATCATTTCAGTAATATCGCTTTCAAAAAACGCCCCAACTATCGGAGAGGCATCGGAAAATGCCTTTACAAGCTTTTTCCTGGGAGTCTTTGTTTCATAACAACTCAACGGAACACGGACGCCCTTGCCGTTCTCAAAGACGAATACCATGTGCTTTTTTTCGCTGAATCCGTCAAGCAACATCATATATATGGGCTTTTCGCCACTCTCCATCCCAAGCTTTGCCGGCATAAAGTCGCCGAGTGCCGACGCCTTGGAACAGTCAAAATCACTTACCTTAAAACGGTAAAGATTGCACATAGATCCGAACAGAAGTATCTCCGCCGTGTTCGTTGCGTCAAATACCTGGAGCAACTCATCTCCGTCCTTGTTGGCGGTGATCTCATCGTTACCTCTGAGTGATTGGAAGGTTATCTTCTTGAAGTATCCCTCCTTGGTGATTGCGAGACGCACCTTGTAATCGTCAATAAATTCCTCCTCGCGGTATACCTCAATGTCCTCCTCGGCCATTATCTGCGAAAGTCTCGGCTTGCCGTACTTCTTCTTGACCTCCTGAAGCTCCTTGATAATGTACGCCTTTTGCTTTAGCTCGTCCGCAATGGTAGCCTCAAGCTCTGCGATCTCCTTTTGAAGTCCCTCAATATCGGCAATACGGTTGAGAATATACTCGCGGTTAAGATTTCTGAGCTTTATTTCGGCAATGTAATCCGCCTGTATCTTGTCTATGCTAAAACCGGTCATAAGATTGGGAACAACGTCCGCCTCCTTTTCGGTGCGGCGTATAATGCGTATCGCCTTGTCAATGTCAAGCAGTATAGCACCAAGACCTAACAGCAAATGAAGCCTATCCTTCTTTTTGCCAAGCTCAAATATCAGTTTTCTCTTGAGACATTCAAGCCTGAATCTGATCCACTCGTTGAGTATTCCAACAACTCCAAGCTGCATAGGGACCGAGCCTACGAGAATATTGAAGTTGCACTTGAAGGAGTCCTCAAGTGGCGTCAGCTTAAATAACTTCAACATCAGCTTGTCGGGGTCAACACCTTTTTTCAGATCGAGCGTGAGCTTGAAGCCACTCAGGTCTATCTCGTCGCGGAAATCACTGACCTCACGAAGCTTTCCCGCCTTTGCAAGCTCATCAAGCTTTTTCATTATCGGCTCTATCGTGGTCGATTCGGGAATCTCTATGATGTCAATACAGTTCTGCGATTTGTCGTAACGGTAACGCGCGCGGATCTTGAAAGAGCCTGTGCCGTTTTCATATATGCGCTCCATTCCCGCACGGTTGTATATTACCGTGCCACCGCCGGAAAGATCGGGAGCCTTGATGATCTCCATAATCTGCTCCGTCGTCGTTTTTGGGTTGCGTAATAGGGCAATGGTACCGTCACAAACCTCGCCGAGGTTGAATGAACAGATATTTGATGCCATACCGACCGCTATACCCGTGTTTGGCATAACTAAAATGTTGGGGAAAGTAGTAGGAAGCAGTGTTGGCTCCTGAAGCGTACCGTCATAGTTGTCAACCATATCTACCGCGTTATAGTCAATATCCTTGAAAAACTCCGCGCATATCTGCGCAAGTTTTGCCTCAGTGTATCTCGACGCCGCATATTTCATCTCCGTCGAATAGTGCTTACCAAAGCTTCCCTTTGAGTCAACAAGCGGATGAAGCAGCGTCTCGTTACCCTGCGTCAGACGTACCATCGTCTCATATATCGCCTGGTCTCCATGCGGGTTGAGCTTCATAGTCTGACCTACAATATTCGCGCTCTTTGTGCGAGGACCCGTCAGAAGTCCCATCTTGTACATTGTGTAGAGAAGCTTTCTGTGTGACGGCTTCAGTCCGTCTATCTCCGGGATAGCTCTTGATATAATGACACTCATAACGTATGGCATGTAGTTTTTCTCGAGCGTTTCCGTTATAGGTTGATCTTGTATAGGGGCGTGTACTATCTCTATTTCCTCTTCGGATTTTCCACGTCTTTTCTTTGCCATTTCTTACCTCATCTTAAATTAAATTGTTTCCCTTCATACCTGAAGGGATATATTTTACCGTGTGCGCCGCGGCGCGTATCATTCTGTTGTATAATGCAAGTCCTATCCCATCCTTTTGGGGTAAATGCGCGTAAATAATTGACGGGGAAAGCTTGTCCGCATCGCGCAGAGCAGAGAATAGCTTGTGTGCCTGCGCTTGCGCGTCATTCATTCGTCCTATGTCAATAATTCTCTCCGACGGCAGAAGCCCCGTTTCCTCGGTGTAACACAGTATCAGACAGTCCGAGCGCTGTGACTCCGCCTTCAGAAACTCAATAACGTCCTCCTCCTTGCCGTCAAGCAATACAACGGGCGCATCAGGAGCGTAGTGACGGTACTTCATTCCGGGAGATAGCGGCCGCTCGTCCTTTGCCAGCTGCTCGGTAACAGCACTAGCAATCTCAACTCCGTCAGTAACACAGGAAAGTGCATCGTAGGTGATGCCTCCCGGACGCAAAAGCGTCACCGTCTTTCCGTCAATCTTTATTATCGTTGACTCAAGTCCAATATCGCTTTCACCGCCGTCTATGATCATATCAACTCTGCCCATCATGTCCTCAATAACATGCTCCGCGCATGTTGGTGACGGCTTTCCCGATAGATTTGCTGACGGTGCCGCAATAGGAACTCCGGCAAGACCGATCAATCTTCTTGCAACAGGATGCGACGGACACCTCAGCGCTACCGAATCAAGCCCGCCGGTCACGGAAAAGGGAACTGTATCTTTTTTTGGCAGTATTACAGTAAGCGGCCCCGGCATAAACGCACGCGCAAACTTATAGTAAAGCTCACATGTCTTTGCATAAAGCTCGGCATCCTCAGGCTTTTCTATGTGGATTATCAAGGGATTGTCAGACGGTCGGTTCTTTGCCGCATATATTTTTCTTGCAGCATCCGCACTTGTTCCGTCAGCACCAAGACCGTATACAGTTTCGGTAGGAAAAACCACAAGTCCACCCTGCCGTATGACATCTGCAGCATTTTCAAGAGCCGTGACCGTTTCATTTGAAAATGTTGCACTTGATATCTCTGCCGCATCTATCAGTAATATTTTGGTCTGTTTCATATAATTATCTTCTTCCAAAGTAGACTTATTCATTCTCCGCCTTCAGCTTCTCAGCAACGTCAGCGGTGATAAGCGCATCGATCATCGCACCTATGTCACCGTTTAAAAAAGCCTCCATCGAATAGACCGAAAGTCCTATTCTGTGATCCGTTATCCTGCCCTGCGGATAATTGTAGGTGCGGATTCTCTCGCTTCTGTCACCCGTTCCGACCTGACTTCGCCGCTCGGATGCTATCATCTGGGATTGCTCTGTCTGCTTTATATCGTAAAGCTTGGCTCTGAGCATCCTCATCGCCTTCTCACGGTTCTTGAACTGACTCCGCTCCTCCTGACATTCAATAACAATGCCACTCGGCTTGTGCGTGAGCCTGACCGCAGATTCAGTCTTGTTGATGTGCTGTCCCCCTGCGCCGCTGCTCTTGCAGCTTTCGATTTTTATGTCGGCAGGATTGATTTCAATTTCGACGTCCTCAACCTCAGGAAGCACTGCCACCGTAACCGTTGAGGTGTGTATTCTTCCGGACGCCTCGGTCTCGGGAACTCTTTGCACACGGTGCACTCCGCTTTCAAACTTGAATCTTGAATACGCACCGTCTCCCTCGACCATAAATGTGATCTCCTTGAAGCCACCAAGCTCCGTCTCATTCGCGTTCATAACAGACACCTTAAAGCCCTGCGTCTCGGCGTACATGTTATACATTCTGTAAAGCACCGACGCAAATAATGCGGCTTCCTCGCCACCCGCACCGCCGCGTATCTCGACTATAACGTTTTTTTCATCGTTCGGATCTCGCGGAAGCAGCATGATCTTCAGTTCCTCTGATAACTCGTCAACGAGCGCGCGAAGTGACTTGAGCTCCTCGTTTATCATCTCATGCATGTCGGGGTCGCTTGTTTCCTCCGCCATCAGCAGCGTGTCCTCATATTCAGCCTTAGCCTTTTTTAACTGTCTGAATTTCTCAATGATGGGAGTCAATTGCTTGTATTCCTTCATTATTGCCGCGTGTCTCTCACGGTCGGAAAAAAGCTCCGGATCGGCAATCTCTGCCTCCAGACGCAAGTATTTTTCTTCTGCTTCCTGTAGCTTGTCAAACATAATCAAAAACTCCCACTAAAATAAATTTGCCACTTGTAAAATATAGTCGCTTCTCGGGAGAGCGGGCTCTCCCGAGATGCGTGAACAAACAGATCAATATTTGCAGAATGCGCTGAATGCCCGATAGGTCTCGTAAAGATCAACCTTTGAGATGACCTCGCACGGGGCGTGCATGGAGATTACAGGAACACCCAGATCAACCGTGTCAATGTTGTATTCCGCAATGAATTTTGCAACGGTTCCTCCGCCGCCAACGTCAACCTTTCCAAGCTCACCGGTTTGCCAGATAACGCCGTCCTTGGCCATTATCTGCCTGAGCCAACCAATGTATTCAGCACTTGCATCACTTGTGCCACTCTTTCCGCCGGCTCCCGTGTACTTCATAAGAATTACACCGCAGTTAAGAAGAGCCGAATTGCGCTTTTCAAATACCTGTGAGAAATTGGGGTCATACGCCGCAGAAACATCCGCAGACAGACACTTAGAGTTTGCCCTGACGATGGAAGGTGTGCCACCAAGCGCGTTGGCAATAATATCAATGAGATCACTCATAAGCGAGTTTTTCATACCGGTTGAACCCTCACTTCCGGTCTCCTCTTTGTCTGCAAGTATGCACATAAGCGTATGCTCGCCACCTGCATTTTCGAATATCGCACTCATAGAAGGATATGCACAGACCTTGTCATCGTGACCGTATGCACCGATAAGTGAACGGTCAAATCCTATGTCACGCGCGTTAGCGGCAGGTACACAGCAAAGCTCTGCCGAAAGGAAATCCTCCTCGGTTATTCCGTACTTGTCGTTGAGTATCTTAAGCACGTTAAGCTTTATAAGATCAGAGCCCTCCTCGCCGTCAATCGGTCTGCTTCCAACGAGTATGTTGAGATTTTCCGCAGGGAACGCATCGGCTACGGTCTTGGCGTTGGTAGCACGTCCAAGATGGGGAAGAAGATCGTTTATATAGAATATAGGATCATCCGCGCTGTCGCCAATAGCAATATCTACCTTGGTACCGTCAGCCTTGATAACTACACCGTGAAGTGCTAAGGGAAGTGCCATCCATTGATACTTACGGATACCTCCGTAGTAATGAGTCTTGAAAAAACTCATTCCGTCTGCCTCGTAAAGAGGGCAGGGCTTAAGATCTACTCTTGGAGAGTCTATGTGAGATGCCGCAATTCTTATACCGTTGTTAATATGCTCGGTTCCGATTGAAAAAAGGAAAAGATTCTTTCCTCTGTTGTTGAAATAAAACTTGTCGCCAACCGCAATAGGTGCGCCAAGCACGTATTCCTTAAATCCATTTTTCTCGGCAAGCGCGATAGCACTGATAACTGCCTCTCGCTCCGTCTTTGAAGCATCAAGATATTCAACGTATCCCTTAGCATATTCATACGCCGCCTCAATAATCTCATTTGACGCGCATTCATAGACGGTCTTCTTTTTGTAAACCAATTCTTCTCTCATGATAAAGCATCCTTTCTTTGCGTTGGTCCGCATTAAATTGTATGTTAATAATATAATTTCGTATAATTGTCTATAGCCTCATTTACGGACTTGACGTATTCATCTGTAGTGACCTGCGGATATTTAATAAGCGTTCCGTTTTCATCTACATTTGAGGCATCGGTATGCCATTCATTTACCGTATCAATTCCTGCGTCATACGCCGCAAAGCAGGTATCCCATACGCCGTAAATACCGTGAAGGTAGGAAATATAGTAGGTTCCGTATCTGATGTTTATCTCAGGGGAGTAGAGCATCCCGCTTTCAAGCTCCTCCTTCAGAAGCTCGCGACTGATCCATTCAAAAGTATCTGCATTTATTTGCATTAACCCTATCTCACCGTTATCTGAGACAAGATCGCTTGCAAAATTACTCTCGACCTTGATTATTGAATAAATTATATGCTCGGGAATACCGTATTCTGCAGAATATTTTTGAATATATTCACCGTATGCCTCAGGCCTCGGATACTCCTTCTTCTCAACCGAGACCATGACCGCATCAAACGCAAATCCAAAGCCTATTGAAAGCCCAATGACCAATACGACTGCGACACAACGGTATATGAATAACTTGATCGCCTGACTCATATGATCCCTCCCGGCACTTTAACTGCGCATAATGCAATTATATATTTCTGCAACCTTCGCCTCTGCGGAATATATATCCGAGTTGTTTTCCACAACGTAGCTTGCGTGCGATATGTAAAATTCCATACTCGGTTGCGATTTAATGCGAGCCTCTGCGCGCTCACGACTTAATCCATCACGCTCCATAATGCGCTGAATACGTATATCTTCACTTGCAATCACTACTATAAGCTCATCACAATCTGTTAGAAATCCCGATTCGATAAGAAGCGGCGCATCAAAAACAACTCCCGAATATCCCATATCCTCATACTCGGAAATCAGTCTGCGAGCTTCCTTGATAACGAAGCCGTGAGTGATACAGTTCAACGTCTCAAGTCGCTCCTTTGCATCGGGCGCAAAAACAATGCTTGCCAAAGCCCTACGGTCAAGCTCACCGCTGGGGAGAATAACACCGTCACCGAATTCCCGCCGTATACTGTCAAGGCACCTTGATGGAGGTATGAGGAGGGAGTGATACACCTTGTCCGCATCAATTACCGCCCATCCAAGCTTCGCAAGCTTTGAAGCTACTACACCCTTGCCCGCACCGCTGGGACCCGTCAGACCGATTATTTTGATATCAACTCTTCCCATAACGCGAATACCTCCGTAAAATTTAATGCTCGAAATTCCGTATCTTCTCGCATTTTCCATTTGCCGCAGATCTGTATGCGGCTTCGATAACGGCCTGAACATGCAAGGCGTCCCTGAATGATGGCGTAAATTTTTCGCCGCTTGCTACCGCACCGAGATAAGCTCCCATAGATCCAATATGACCGCGTACCCACCCTTGAGATGCTTTCACTGCAGGAAAAGCAGGGGAGATACCGTAACGCTGAACGCATTCTATTCTCTTAAAGCCCCTGTCACCGCCAAAAGAATCGGACTTGTCAGCAGTATCGTAGAAATATATCCAATCCGGCTCCATAAGTGAGAATTTTATAGCTCCTTTAGTGCCGTATATACTGAAATTCAGATCGTCATTTGTTCCGGTAGCAAGCTTTGAGGCGGTGATGCTTCCACACGCACCGCATTTAAGACGCGCATTTATGTAAAACGCCTCGTCTGCATTTGTTTGCCATTCCTCTCCATTCTGACCGGGCCGCGTTGGAAACGCGATCTGCGCACGACCGAAAACACTCTCAAATTCACCGCATAAATAGTATATCAGATCAATAATGTGTGAGCCGAGGTCGTAAAGTACACCCCCACCGTAATCCGAATTTTGCTTCCATCCGGCCTTCTTTTTCGTGTCAATCGCGGAATCGTGCAAATATTCTCCCGAGAATGAAATAATATCACCAATACGCCCCTCGTCAATCAGCTGCTTTGCACGAATTATTGGAGACAAATGTCTGTTGTTGAAAACTATGCCGCATACCGTTCCTGTGCGCATGGATGCATGGTAAGCCTCCAACGCCTCGTCAACTGTCACGCATAGTGGCTTTTCGCAAAGCACATTCTTTCCTGCGGATAACGCCTCAAGAATGACCTCGTGGTGGAGATAGTTCGGCGTGCATATATCGATCACGTCAATGCAGGGATCTGATATCATCTGATGAGCATCCTCATATATTTTTTTGAAGCCGTAGCGCTCAAGCACATCCTTTGAATGCTCCAAGCTTGAGGTGCAAATGCCGTAAAGGCTTGCCTCAAATCCGCACCGCTCAAAATAATAGGGAAGTGAACTTACACAAAATGCATGGAGCTTTCCCATAGCCCCAAATCCAACAAGACCTATATTTATTGTTTTCATGTTTTTATAAATGCCCATAAAAATGCCCCGGTTGAAAAAATATACTATAATATAATATTATACCATACGTTTTTCAAAATTACAATAGCAAACCGCCACCTTTATGCAAAAAAGCAATGATACACAACGTAGTTATTTAACGGCATCATATATCTGACTGTTAAATTTGATTTTGCTGTTGACATTTATGCAATGAGATATTATAATTAAGTCAAATAAAATAACTTTTTACGGTGTAATATGAATAACAATAGTATGACAATACACGAGCTGAATAGCATTATCTCCGATAGTACAGTGAAGGCGGATCTTGTTGCCGTTATCAGCTTTGACGTTAACGAGTGTCTTATCAAAAAAGGACACATCAGGACGGAAATTATATCTTATTACCGTTCACAAAATGCACGCAGATCACGCAAACCGCTTTTGATGATGAAAAATGGGGATTGTCCTTTTCTGCGCCTCGGGCTAACGCCTGATGAGATATATTCGCTTGCGGTCGATGCACTAAGTGCAAATTCTCTTGCCGTGATAAATACGGAAAAAGGATGCGCGGTACTGTCTCTCGGTCACCTTGCTCTCAACGGCTTTGCGATTATAGTTGTCCCCAATAAAAGATTTCAGCAACTTCTCCTGAAGCACTGCGAAAGAACCGAAAGAATATATCCACTCTCTGACGTTTTTATGGGAGTCAACAGAGAAATTGATGCATTTTTCAAGCTTACCGCTATAGCCCTGTCGGTTGGTATAGATGAAAGCGATCTTATCAGCTCAGATTATATAAGATGTTCCGTACGCGCTCTGTGCGAGCTTATGGACTTCAGAGTAAGACTGAGATTTATCGACGAGGCGGATCAGTGCGGTGGTCTGTCAGCAAAACTGTTTTCAGCCTTATTGATAATTGCATCCGTGACTTCCTGCGAAAAAGGCGGTATACGGATACCGGACGTTGAGATCATCAGACATGAGGATATGTATCTTGCAAGATTTTACTTCCGTTTGTCTATCAGACCGAAGAGAACTGTAGATGATCTGATAAACGAGTCAAACGGAATACGCGCGTTCAACAGAGTTTCCAAAGAAAGCGGAATAATGCTCAGGTCTACAATCAAGCATATAACGCCCAAACGCGTGGAGATTATGCTTGATACCTCGCTAGTACTTGCCAACAATGTGCCTGCGGGAGTTAAAAGAGCAAATTATGGGGATATGTGCAAATTATCTTCCATTCTCTGTTCAGACGGCGAATCGCAGTGATATGAGGAAATTTGTATGAAAAAAAGAAATATTCAGATCTACGTTGCCATGAAGCACGCCGGTAATGTAACAAAAAGGGTAAAAGAATATCCGTTTATGCTCGGGAAAACACCGCGTACCCTCCGTGAACTGATTGAAGCGTCGGTTAATTCATGCATAGATGTATATAAAGCGCGAGCCATAAGTGCCAAAAGTCCGGTTCCGATTACGGACGAGCAGTATGAATGTATGCGCGAAATAGGCAAATTCGCGTTCGGCGTGCATTACAACGAAAACGTGATAGACGAGAATGAAGCTATTAAAACGGCGATTGATGCGGTTGCGGACGGACTTGTGCGCGTGTTCAAGGGTAACGTCGAAATTACAGATCTCGATGCCGAGATCGACATATCCGAGGACGATGTCTTTACGTTCGTAAGACTCACAATGCTTTCGGGCAGAATGTGGTAAAGGAGGATGCAGAATGGCAGATAAGCACGAAGAAGCCGCAAGAAAAAAAGCACTTGCCGCTAAATATGCAGATATCGCGCGCAAGCATGAGGAAACACTAAAAGAGCGCTTGAGCAATGCGCAATATGATTTTTTCAGAAACCAAGGGCATTCCGTTGATCAGACAATATATTCAGAACTTGTTACGGCAATGAGAGATCCGAGCACAGTTCCCTCGGAATACGTATCAAAGAAATTGGGATGGCTTTTTGACTTGGCAATTCCAATCCGCGAAAAGGATGTTATTCTATATTTTGCAGATAGACTACAAGAATATCCTTACTCGGATTCTTACGGCAGAAGATCGTTCAGAGCAAAAGGAAACGGCGCATACGCATCTAAACTTGCGTATATTATTCGTGGGTACGGCTCGTCCTATATGAATCTGATTGACGAACCGATTGAAAAGGTTCTGAACAGAGAGCTTCCCGAAGAAGCCCAAGCCTTTCTTGATGAATATTCATGGCGCGGATGCGGATACACGGGTTGGCAGGTAGCATACGCGCTTGACCATCAAAACAGCAAGGTGGAAGAAGCAGTTCGTCGCATTCTGACCGAAGAAAACGGTTCGGGAATGATGACAAACGAGCTTGTGCGCGGTGTTCTTTTCAGCCACAGAGCTGATTTTCACGACCTTCTCGGAAAGCTGCTTCTTGCCGCAAGACTTCAAGAGGGACTCCGTCAAGTCATCTGCGAAAATGCAGACTACGGTACAAAGGCTGGCTTTCTCACCATATTGAAGGTAATTGCCGACAATAACCTGATCCGCTTTTCGTCCGTTAAACGCGCCGTTGGCACTTGGCTCGGTATCTTGACGGAAGAATCCCGCGACCTTGAACGTGTCAGCGAAAAGAGCGTGCGTCTGATTATCGATTGCCTTGAAAACGAAAGCGTTCGGGGTGAATGTCTTGCATCCGAGGATGCGATGAAGATATATATCGCCCTTTGGAGCTACGGTCTTGATGATATTGACGATGCCGTTCAAAAAATCGTGGATATCGCAGATAACGGTTCTATCCATCAGTTACTCGTGGCGGGGTATTTTGCCGCAAATCTCGATCTGCCTTATATATCAAATCAGATCGCAAAGATCGTATTGAAGCAGCATTATGATAAAGACGAAGTTCTTGCCGTATGGCTTCCGTGCTTTATGCCCACAAGAGCATCTGCTTTGTGGAATGCTGTGAGATATGACAAGGATATCGAATACAAGACTTGGTTTGATAGTAGGGCAGAGATACACGAACATTATCTTCTTATCAAAAAGCTGTTTTCCGCTTTCTCCGGAAAGACCAAGACCTTTTCACCTTGCGTTTTCCCGTGGTATGAAGCAACGATCAAAAAGAGCGACTTTGCTGAAATTCTTTGCACCTTGGCGGCACTGTCGGGCGATAATGAAAAGATTGATGAAGCTTGTGATCTTATCAAAGAATGTAATTCCGATCAAAGACAGTATTATTTTTCCGTCCTCCTTCGTAACCCCAAGACTCCGATTCAACGAAAAACTGCGCTTGAAGTTATTGTGGATAGAGAAACATACACACGCAAAGCAGCTTACGACATTGTTTCAAAGATAACGCTGTCGTCTGATGAATATCGCTCAATTGAGGATTATTTGCGCTTCAAGGGTGCGGATATCCGTAAATATGTAATAGAGTTTTTGCTGAAGCAAAACGATGGCGAGCTTACTGCGTGCATTGAGCGACTTCTTGGAAGTAATAAGGAAGAAGTGCGCCTTGGCGGACTTGATATGCTGTTGCAGCTTAAAAAGGATGCAAACCGTAGCAAGATCACTGAATCCTTTGCAAGTGTTCTTTCCGAAAGAGCAAAAGCGGATAATCTTCCGTCAAAGGAAAAGATATTGCTTGACTCGCTCGTTCCTGCCGTAGAGGAATCGAAGATGGACGAGGTCGCATTGTTTAGTGCAGAGGACAAATATCTGCCCACGGAATTTGACGTGGAGTATATAGATCTCTGCGCAAAGACCTTTGCGGAATACTTCCCAGAATCGAAATTGCCGGAGCTGATTCGTGGCAAAAAATGCGGATTTAACATTTTTGGAAAGATCAAATCGGCGTTGACCGATAACGTTGCCTGCAAGTCTTCTATTGTTGCAGCAATAGACATTATGTCACTCTCAAAGCTTATTGATGAGCATAAAGGAGATTCGTTCGTAAATTCGTGGGGTGAAACTGAACTTTTTGGAAACGTACCACCGTATTCACCACGTCTAAAAGACAAAGACGGAAAATTCGTATTTGCAGAGCTTTGGGACGAATGGAAGAAGACAAATGGGATAACAAATGTACGCCTTGTTCGTGCACTCGTTCTTTTCAAAGCATACAGACAAAAAACGCGCTTTTCCGAATCTTGTGAAGAAATGATAAGAACCGTATTCGGAACAGGCTTTGAGCGTGGCGAAAATCTCCCTTATCCCGCTATTATAAGTATGATTCTAATTCATATGCTTGACTGTGTGCCAAAAGAAGAACTCACAAAGCTTGCATCGGCAATTGCAATGTGGTTTATCGCGTGTGTCCCCGATGATATGGTGATGATTCACGCTCCCACACAGCAAAAGTTGCCCGCTCAGCTTGAGATGGCTCATTTGCTTGCACACGAGCAGCTGAGTCTTGTTTACGGATGGCTGAACTGTAAAAATGCCGCTGATCTCAAAAATACATTCCCGCTTGCGGTGGCTTCTGCCGAACGTTGTGTTGCGGCTTTTAAGAAGATTCCCAAGGAAGAAACGAAAATCGGTCATTCTTATTATTACGTTGGCAATTCACGCACCCGTGTTCTGCACGAGCCGTATGAGGCTATGTACAGTGCTAATAACCCCCTTGTTGGCGTAAACGTATATTTGTTTGCGGCTTATCAAGGTATTATTACAGAGGCTCAGTTATTTGAATTCTTACTTGATGTCGATAATCTCCGCGAATCGATGGAAACCGTAACCGCTGTTGCAACGACCTATTATGAAAAGGGCAAACAGATCTCTGCTCACGATTCCTGTAAGGGAATCCGCAATGCGCGTAAGGCGAAGGAGTTCCTTGGCAAAGAGGATGAACCGAATACAGAGGATATGAAGCTCATCGAGTACGTTGCTCATATTTACGAAACTGTTATTCCCGTAGTGCTTGCCTCCGAGCTCAGTCGTGGCGATAGCCCTGCAACCTATACCAAGGGTATTCACGGCATTGCGCGTATTTACGGCGCGAAGTATCTCTCGGAGATATTGTCTGCAATGGGTAACGATACCCTCGACAGAACCGCATATTACGGTTGGGGCGAAGCCGTTGACCGCAAAGGCTCGCTTTCCTACCTTCTTTCTGTATGTATTCCGTCAGATGATGATTCAGTAGACACGCTCCGTGAGGCTCTTACAGGAAAGAAGATCACTACCAAGCGTTTGATCGAAGCGGCATTGTTCTCCCCCGAGTGGATACCGATTATCGGCAAATATCTTGAGATCGATTCCTTTGAATCTGTGTGCTATTACTTTATGGCGCATATGAACGAAAGGTTCGACGATAAGCGCAAGGCAATGATCGCAAGATTTACACCTCTCTCGGACGATGAATTAAATCTCGGCGCGTTTGATGTGAATTGGTTCCGCAGTGCATACGATTCTATCGGAGAAAAGGAATTTGATCTGATCTACGATGCCGCCAAGTATATCTCCGACGGCGCAAAGCATTCTCGCGCGAGAAAGTATGCGGATGCGACACTTGGTAAATTTGATGTAGATGAAACCGAAAAGGCTGTTTCCGATAAAAGAAACAAAGACCTTCTGATGGCATACGCCCTTATACCGCTTAATGGGGAAGAAGATCTTTGCCGCCGTTATCTCTATATTCAACGATTCCGCAAGGAAAGCCGTCAGTTCGGTTCACAGCGCGTAGCAAGCGAAGGCAAGGCGGTTGAAATGGCTCTCACCAATCTCGCAATCAATGCGGGCTATTCAGACTCTATGCGTCTTACCCTGCGTATGGAAACCAAGGTGATCGACGATAGCAGAATGCTCCTTGAAGAACAGATCATCGATGGTGTATCATTGAAGATCACGCTTGATGAAAACGGCAAGGCATCTCTCGTTTGCGCAAAGGATGGCAAGACGCTCAAGAGCGTTCCCGCAAAACTGAAAAAGAACGAAACGGTTGTGGCTCTTACCGATATGGTGAAGACGCTCACCGAACAGTACAGACGCACAAGAGTGATGCTTGAAAGAGCAATGGAAGACAGCACCACCTTTACCTTTGGTGAGCTTTCGGCTTTGTCTGCACATCCCGTGGTTTATCCGATGCTAAAAAGTCTTGTACTGATCAGCGGAGATGCCATAGGTTTCCTTGACGATAAAGGGCTTCGTACCGATGCAGGAGAAATACTGGCTCTCAATGATAGCGCTGAAATTAAAATCGCTCATCCCTTCGATCTTTACAGTAAAGGCTGTTGGAGAGCATATCAGAAGTATCTCTTTGAAAACAAGATCGCACAGTCCTTCCGTCAAGTATTCCGCGAACTGTATATCAAGACGGCAGAAGAAATGGCTATGCTTCACTCTCTCAGATATGCCGGCAATCAGATACAGCCTGCTAAAACGGTCGGCGCACTTAAGAGTCGCCGTTGGGTAGCGGATATTGAGGACGGTCTGCAAAAGGTATATTACAAAGAGAATATCGTAGCACAGATATATGCGATTGCCGATTGGTTCTCACCTGCGGATATTGAAGCTCCAACGCTTGAATGGGTCTGCTTTACCAATCGAAAGACAGGAGAGGAAATCAAGATCGCGGATATTCCCGATATTGTATTCTCGGAGGTTATGCGTGACGTAGATCTCGCGGTCAGCGTAGCACATGCCGGCGGTGTCGATCCCGAAACAAGCCACTCCACAATGGAAATGCGCGCCGCTATCATTTCCTTCGTTCTGCCCATGTTCCGCATAGCAAACGTAAAAGTGGAAGGACACCACGCTATCGTGGAAGGCAAGCTTGCAGAGTATTCGATCCACCTCGGAAGCGGCGTTGTGCATCAGATTGGCGGAGCAATGATTCCCGTCCTGCCCGTACATTCACAGCATAGAGGAAAGATATTCCTGCCTTTTGTGGATGACGATCCCAAAACAGCCGAGATCATATCCAAGGTTCTTCTGTTCGCAGAGAATGATAAAATTAAAGATCCGATGATACTGTCAAATATTATCAAATAAAACAAAAGGGGCTGTCACACGCAAGTGCGACAGCCCCTTTACCGTTTACTTATTCTGCGCTGTAACGCAAAACAACTTAAACTATATTAATATGCAACACCCTGCCAGAGCATAGCGTCAGCAACCTTAAGGAAGCCGGCGATGTTTGCGCCTGCAACAAGATTTCCTGCCATACCGTATTCCTTAGCGGCGGCAGATGCATTCTTGTAAATGTTGGTCATGATGCCCTGGAGTCTTGCATCAACCTCCTCAAAGGACCATGAAAGTCTGAGACTGTTCTGAGACATCTCAAGACCGCTGGTTGCAACGCCACCGGCGTTTGCTGCCTTTGCCGGGCCAAAGAGAATTCCGTTGCCCTGGAATATTGCAATAGCCTCGGGGGTGCTGGGCATATTTGCACCTTCCGCAACCGCGATAACTCCGTTGTCAACAAGTGCCTGAGCACCCTCAGCATCAAGCTCATTCTGAGTAGCGCAGGGAAGTGCGATATCACACTTAACCGTCCAGATGCCCTTGCATCCGGGAGTGAAGGTAACACCCTCAACTCTGTTGGCATACTCTACTATTCTTGCGCGGTCAACTTCCTTTACCTGACGCATAACGTCAATGTTGATTCCTTCGGGAGCGTAAATATATCCGGAGGAGTCGCTCATAGCAATAACAGTAGCGCCAAGCTCCTGTGCTTTCTTGGCAGCATATATAGCAACGTTACCTGAACCGGAAACGACTACCTTCTTACCTTCAAAGCTCATGCCCGCCTCAGCAAGCATTTCTTTTGTAAAGTAGCAAAGACCAAATCCCGTAGCTTCCTTTCTTGCAAGAGAGCCGCCGTAAGTAAGACCCTTGCCGGTAAGAACGCCCGTGAACTCGTTGCGAAGACGCTTGTACTGACCGAACATAAATCCGATCTCACGCGCGCCAACTCCTATATCGCCTGCAGGAACATCCGTGTCAGCGCCGATGTGCTTTTCAAGCTCTGTCATAAATGCCTGACAGAAGCGCATGATCTCTCCGTCACTTTTGCCCTTGGGATCAAAGTCGGAGCCACCCTTACCGCCGCCCATAGGAAGGCTTGTAAGTGAATTCTTGAATATCTGCTCAAAGCCGAGGAACTTGATTACTGAAAGATTAACAGAGGGGTGAAGTCTGATTCCACCCTTGTACGGACCGATCGCAGAGTTGAACTGAACTCTGTATCCGCGGTTTACCTGAACCTTGCCGTTGTCGTCTACCCAGCTTACACGGAACATGATCGTGCGCTCAGGCTCAACTATTCTCTCAATTACGCCTGCCTTAACAAGGTCGGGACGCTTCTCGATTACCGGCTCAAGAGACTCAAGTACTTCCTTGACAGCCTGCAGAAATTCGGGCTGATCAGGATCTTTTTTACAAACGTTTGCATAAACGTCAGCAAGATACTGTGTTTTGAATGCCATATATTTTTACCTCCAAAATAGATATAAAATAACCTTTTCGTTACAATGATATTATACACAAAAATGGTGCGTGTGTCAACTGTTTTTGCAAAAAATATGATATTTCAGTGCATAAATGCAACTAAAATGCAAAATTATGCAATGTGATGCTTCAAAAAAATCAAATTTATAATTATCAGAGCATCCTGAGTCTGCTTACGGCTCCGACGCCCTCACCCGTGAATGCATCTGCTTCACGCTCGGTTACTTTTTTAAGAGATCCGTCTGTAAATCTGTATACTACCTCACAGACATATTCCTCAAACGGATATACACATTCTGCATCTGCAGATGTGATGCTACACGGCGCGGTTGCACTTTCTCCGTTCATTGCCGCATCAATTATGTCCGCAACCACCGCACTTGCAGTGGGCAACTTTCCGGCTCCTCGTCCGTAAAACATTGCGCGTCCAAGCATATCCGTGTCTACCGATATACCGTTGAAAACGCCACAAACACCGTGGAGAGGATCTCTTTCGCTGACAAGTCTCGGGGTAACCGCAATGAATATGCGTCCGTCGATCTCACAGGTGTGACCTATCAGCTTTATTGCACATCCAAGGGATTTCGCCGCCTCAATGTCAGCCGTGGTGATCTTGGTGATGCCTTCTGTATGCACCATTGAAACAGGTATCATTTTACCGTATGCAAGAGATGCAAGTATTGCGATCTTTCTTGCCGCATCAGTGCCCTCTATATCGGCGGCAGGATTTGCTTCCGCATAACCCTTAGCCTGCGCATCCTTTAGTGTTTCGGAAAAATCTGCTCCGAACTCCGACATCTGAGTAAGAATGTAGTTGGTCGTTCCGTTAAGAATGCCGCTGACGGATATTATTCTGTTTTGTGCAAGATCGTTTATCATCGGCCTGATTATCGGAATGCCTCCGCCAACACTTGCCTCAAATAAATAGCAAACACCGTTTTCGCGTGCGATCTGCAAAAGCTCAACGCCAAAATTCGCAACGACCTCCTTATTGGACGTTACAACGTGCTTTCCCTCCATTAAAGCTGCCTTTGAAAAATCATACGCGGGATGAGATCCGCCCATCATCTCGGCAACCAGATCGATTTCCGGGTCATTCAGGATGACACTGTAATCGTGAACAACTCTGTCACCGTACGGATGATCGGGAAAATCTCTCAAATCAAGTATATACTTGATGTTGATCCTGTCGCCAACTCTTTTTTCAATGATAGAGGCGTTTTGTGTAAGCACTTCATAAGTTCCTTGTCCTACAGTACCAAATCCGAGAATAGCTATGTTGAACATGATTTTGACCTCCTGCCGACCGAGATGGCCCCGGTCGAATGAATTATTGAATAATGATTTAATATTATAGCATATTTTTTGAGATAAATCAAATATTATATTGAAAAAAATAAAAAAATGTGGTATAGTATATATGAAAGTGTTAAAAACTCCGTTTTTTAGCCAATTTTCCATATATGGAGGTCGTAAATGAGAACATCACCCATAGGCGGCAAGGATAATGTAAAGATTTATATCCTTTATTTAATGAACAACATTGGATACCCACTTGACAGCGTAATGATAAACGATATCGTTCTGCAGGCAGGTTATGTAGTATTTCTCGATTTTGCCGAATGCTTCAATGAACTGATCGACGGAGACCTCATTGAGGTGGCATATACGGAAAAGGACATCGACTACTATCAGGTAACCTCTAAGGGACGACTCGTCGCTGAGGAGCTGAAGGGTGACGTCATATATTCCGTTCTTGAGCAAAGTCTTGAGGAGGCACTCAGATATATCGATTTCCAGAAGCGTAAGGTCGAAACCGGTTGCACTATCGAAAGACTCGGCGACGGAAGCTATAACGTTACAGTTTTCCTCAAAGAACGTCAGAAGACTATAATGCAAAGCTCCATAGTAGTAGATAGCAGGATCAGAGCAGAGAAGTTCAAGCGAAACTTCTCGGAACGCCCCGACGTAATCTACCGCGGCATTTGTGCCTTGCTTGCAGGAAATGTAAATTACCTTTTTGATAAGCATATGTGATCTGAATGTACAAAACCCGTCCGACAGGACGGGTTTTGTATATTTATATTAGTTGTGCATTTATACGAAATTTTGTCAAAATCACGCAAAACAATTGTGCAAATCAGCTCAAAACACAAAATAACCAATAAAAATATATGTAATCAAAATGATGTATTTTGACAATATTGTCAAAAATGCGCTAATATAACAGATCGTGTTTGATATTTTTAACAAATTCCTATTGACAAAGTTTATTTGTATGATATAATTAACTTAGTTTATTGTAAATATTGTACGCATAACCGTCAATAATCAATAGTATTTCTCCCGAAAGGTATAGTAATGGGCAATCAACCGAAAAACAATCCGACAGAGCTTATCGATCATCATGAAACAAGCGGACAAGAATCCGAAATTCGTTCCATAGTTCTTGATGTTAAAGAGAATGATCAGGATTCGTTCTCAAGGCTTCTGGATATGTTTGAGCCCCTTATCCTTTCACTTGTAAATCAATACGGTACCGATCTCTCCGTTGAGGATAAAGAAGAGCTTGAGTGTGAAGCATCTCTTGGCCTTTACAATGCCGCGCTCAGCTATGATTGTGACCAGGATGAGGTTGGCTTTGGTCTGTACGCAAAGATCTGCATAAAAAACCGCCTTGCCACTGCTTGCCGTGTCTATCGAAAAAGAGATAAGATCAGAACAGTTTCCATAGAGGGGATCGATGCCGATGAGCAGGAGCGTATGCTCCCCGGCTCAAGATCGGATGAAAACCCTGCAGATTCAATAATTGCCGAGGAAAGCCTTGAGAGATTGAAATACGCAATCAATAAGCTCCTTTCTCCTTATGAGAGCAGGATCTGGTGGATGTACGTTTCAGGACTTTCTGCCAAGGAGATCGCAGCAAGAGAATGTGCCGAATGTAACGGTCTTCCTGATACCAGAATGATACGTTCCGTCAACAACGCTCTGTACCGTATCCGTACAAAGCTGAAGCTTTCACTTTCCGACAGGATGGATGACAGCTCCCACACAACTTGATTATATGCTTTCCGTCGTTCGCGGATCGGGCGCGGGGCTATAATATATTTACTCAATCAATAAAAAGCGAGGTAAAATCATGTACGAAGAAGAAAAAATCGAAGGAACCGCTGAAGTTGAGGTTGAAGCAGAGGTTGAAACTCTGGAAGATATCGCTTTAGTTTGCAGAACCTGTGGAAAGGATTTCACCTTTACAGTAGGCGAACAGCTTTTCTATAAGGAAAAGGGCTTCAAGAACCAGCCCAAGGACTGCAAGGCTTGCCGTGATGCAA
Organism: Clostridia bacterium; assembly: GCA_017504205.1. Classification (GTDB taxonomy): domain Bacteria; phylum Bacillota; class Clostridia; order Oscillospirales; family CAG-272; genus HGM12650. The sequence continues at coordinate 84,591 of JAFVRO010000022.1, forward strand.
AAAAGAACGGCGGTCAGGCTCCCGTTGAACGTCAGTACTTCATCGCAACCTGCGCGGATTGTGGCGGCGAGGCTAAGCTCACATTCCAGCCCTCAAGCGATAGACCTGTGTACTGCAGTGCTTGCTTCGAAGCAAGAAGATCAAAGAAATGATTATTCTGAGATCGCGCTGATATCGGTATCATTATTGAATCGCTGGGACGCTTTTGCTAACATATTATTGAATAATTGATATAGATTTACGGTCGAAAAACCACCCGTTGCTTTCAACGGGTGGTTTTTTTAGAAATATACGGCTGATTCTTCTGTTGCTTCGTCGATAACTACGTCTGCAGCAGATCTGATACCGCCGACAGTGTTCAATATCGGATGATATTTACCTCCCGATATGACGAAGTGCTCTGCGAGATATGCTCCCATCTTCGCGATCCAATTTTTCAGCTGATGCGTTGACTGTATGTCTTCAACTGAGGGTAACGGCGACGAATGTATGTGATTGTGCGCAAGTATAATGTTTTGCGTATTTTCATTCTTTAAAACATATGACGCTATCTTTCTCTCAGAGATCCTTGCCGAGCAGTTATCACCCTCATGAAGCAGTACGCAATCAATTATGCGCATTTCACCGTCAAACAGAAGAAGGTATACTGTCTCTACTTCTGCGCAAAAGAACAGGTGCGTCAGTGACTCCCCGACCTCCTCCAGCGTTGCGGTCTTACCTACAATGCTCTCGGATAACCGCCTCTTTGCAATCTGTTGAAAGAGCGCCGAGATAAACTTAATATGAGTCGCAGAATTCTCCGATATACCCTCAATTTTTGTTAGCTCTGATATCGGAGCTGAAAATACACCTTGAAGATCCCCGAAACACTTGATCAATCTGTGTCCGATCTCGTTGGTGTTCTTTTGTGGAATTGAGTAGAAGAGCAACATCTCGAGTATTTCATGCGGCGCAAAGCTGTCAAGCCCCGCCTCAAGAAATCTCTCCTTCATTCTTTTTCTGTGTCCTGCGTGTAAGGGAACATCCTTTTTGATTTTTGTGTTGTCCATAATGAAACCTACTTTTTTAGATTATTTATTGCTACCGGACTGTTGACAATAAGCGAAGTGTATGATATTATTATTGTAGTAAAGAAACTGTGTTAACCTCATAATTTTATCAATATGTCCGGATGTGCTCAAAATGAAAAATAAAATTATTTGTATTTTACTGTTATTTTCAATGCTTTCGGTGTGCCTTTTGACCTCCTGCTCACGAGGAGAGCTTATAGACACCGTGATACCCGATAACTCAGATCTTAAGTTTGAACTGAGAGGAAACTCAAAACGTCTCACTAACATCACTGTCTATAAAAACGGAGAAAAGAAGGGAAGCTATAAGATCAAAAGTGAAAACTTCAGTGAGCTTGACGGCATCTCCGTCTTTGAGACGATAGACCTGAATTTTGACGGCCGACTTGATTTCCGTGTGGTATCCGACCTCACCAAAGAAAGCATATCGTACCTTAACTTTATTTGCAATTCCGATGATACTTTCTATTCTCACAAAGACCTCGACGCTCTCGTCAATCCCACGGTCAATGCCGATGAAAAATGCATTACCTCTACGTCGTATGTTAAGAGATTTGACAGCGCCATTACTTACGAAAACATCCCACGCACCTACTACGAGGTGTACTCAACACATAAATTCATATGGGAACGGTTCGAACTCAAGGAGATCGCGCGCAACAGTGTTACATTCTATTCTGAAAGCACCATATATTGTGTAGGTACATATCGCATAGATTCCTACGGCGAGCTTTCTGCCGTCATTGAGGATTGGATGTCTCCGACAGAGGTAGAAGAAAAATACGGTTCGGACTTCTATCTCCCTATTGAATAAGTAAGGAGGGAGTATGACTGATATCAATTTGATGAATATGAAAAACGGAAAGCGTATCAGGCGTTTTGCCACCGTTAGATATGCAAAAAGAATTGTAGGACTTCTGATCTGGTATGTAATTTGGGGCGTCTCCATATATCAGTATGCCGCATATGATAACTATGTTCTCGATCTTAAATATCTTCTACTTTCTGTAGGAGTACTTGTGCTTGGATATATCCTATTCGGAATTCACGGTATCCTTATGGATAATTCCTACAAAGGACAAATAATCTCTGTGTCAGTGGCAAACGAGTTCACCATTTTCCGCGGCATACCCGGTTGTAAAATGATGCCGTCAGATTATACGGTAATGACGCTGAAGATAAATACAGCAGATAAGGGAATACGTACACTTAAATTACCTCTGCACGAGGGCTATAATCTTTTGTTCCGTGAGAATGTTGAGATAATACATTATTTCGGGGTTCCGTTCCCAATTATACAGGAGAACGACAACGATGAAAATACACAGATCCGCGTGTGCTGTATCTGCGGAAAAGTCATCAAGGACAGGTGCGGCGATTGTCTTATAGGCATTGACCATGAGCTTGCGAGTGAAAATGACCTTTTGCACCTTGCGCGTATGCTCACCGGATCAGAACACAAGCATTAACTGTTGACAAATCACAACCGGTGTTGTATAATAGTATATTAGAAGATATAAAGGAGGGCTTTGCGAATGAGCTTGCAGGAATCAGGACAAATGTACCTTGAGGCGATCTTCGTTCTCTCAGGCACGCATAATTACGTAAGAAGCGTGGACGTCGGTGAGTATCTCGGATACTCAAAGCCAAGCGTAAGCCGCGCCGTTGGACTGTTGAAGGACGGCGGATACGTCGTAACCAATGAATACGGCCACCTTGAATTGACGGAAAAGGGAAGACAGATCGCGCAGAAAACTTATGAAAGACATACAGTGCTTACAGAATTTTTCGTTTCCATCGGTGTTCCTAAGGATATAGCTACGGAGGACGCATGTAAGATCGAGCACGATATAAGTAATGAGGCTTTTGAAGCACTTAAAAAGCATATGAACTCAAAGTAACATTTTAGTGGGATGCGGCATCGCCGCATCTTTTTGTATCAGTTGGATATCGGTTTGCGGAATATAAACTCCCACATATCCTTAGGCTCACCAAACCTTACGCTGTGCGTCAGCTCAAGCAGAATGCGCTCGTAATCACCGAAAAATTCGTCAAACTGCGCACGGTCAAACAAGCGTATGAAGCGATTTCCGCTCAGATAGAAATTGTCCTCAAGAGTTATTGCATGGTCTGCGATATACTTGTAAGCAAGACTTGAATTGACCGCTCCAATAAATATGCCACCGTCAACCAATACCCGAAGTATCTCCGCGCATAAACTCCTTGTATCCTTTCTGCTGAAATAATGAATTGAAAGACTTGCAACAACAATATCGAATGATTTGTCATCAAAAGGTAGTGGGGATGTCATATCAAGCGCAACCGTCTCAATTTTCGGATTGCGACGCCTTAATTCACTAAGCGCTACTGTGGAAAGATCGGCACCAATAACACTAAACCCAAGCTCGGATAAATAATCGGAATTTTGTCCAATGCCGCACCCAAGATCAAGCGCGCGGCCGCTGAGTCCCTTCAGTACCGACTCGTGCCGCTTGATCCACATATCATCAAAGAGATCATTTCGCTCGGGCTGACTTAAGTGGCGCCCCCAGTATTCAGAATTCCAATCATATCCCATAGTTATAGCCTCCGCGTACATAGATAAGCTTGAATAACAACATAATATTATATAATATATTTGTTAATATTTCTTCACCAATATGAAAAATATTGTAAAAATATCGGTTTATATGGGATAAAAAAGAAAATATTCAAAAAAAATAAATTTTTTTCTCTAAACAGTGGAAAAATTTATAGTTAGGTGGTATAATATAATCAAATAAATTATATGAGGTGAAGGAAATGTCAAACTACATAAAGTATTCCTACAAACAACTTGAAAAATTCTGCAACGACTGCTTCCAAAAGTTCGGTTTCTCTGAGGATGAAAGCCGCATTATCTCGGACGTGCTTCTGCTCTCCGACCTTTACGGCATTGAGTCTCACGGTATGCAGAGACTTGCTCGCTACCATAAGGGGATTGAAAAAGGCCTTATCAAGATCGACGCCAAGCCCGAGGTAGTATTTGAAACTCCCGTATCTGCGGTTATAGAGGGTAACGACGGTATGGGTCAGCTTATTGCACATAAAGCAATGAGCCTTGCAATCGAAAAGGCAAAAACCACCGGTATGGCTATTGTTACCGTCCGTAACTCAAACCATTTCGGTATTGCCGGCTACTACGCAAAGATGGCTTGCGACGCAGGTCTTCTCGGTATGGCTATGACCAATAGCGAAGCAATCATGGTTCCAACCTTCGGCAGACTTGCAATGCTCGGAAGTAACCCCATTGCTATCGCAATGCCCGCAGATCCCTACGATTTCTTCTTCGATGCTTCAACCACCGTTGTAACCCGCGGAAAACTCGAAATCTATAATAAGCTCGGCAAGCCTCTTCCCGAAGGATGGGCTCTCGACGCAAACGGCCATGGCTCAACTGACGCTAAGGACGTTCTTGCTAACATCGTCGCAAAGAAGGGCGGCGGTATTATGCCTCTCGGCGGCGAAACCGAACAGCTCGGCGGTCATAAGGGCTACGGCTACGGTATGTTCTGCGAGCTCTTCTGCTCTATTATTTCAATGGGTCTTACCTCCAACCATACCCACGTTGGCGGCAAGGGCGGTACCTGCCACGGCTTCATTGCTGTTGATCCCAAGATCTTCGGTGATCCCGCAGCGATCAAAGAGCACCTCTCCACCTTCTTGCGCGAGCTTCGTGAATCTCCTAAGTCCGAGGGCGCAACCAGAATCTACACCCACGGCGAAAAGGAAATCATCGCAAAGGCAGACAGACTTGAGAACGGCATCAACGTCAATATCAATACCGTTGCTGAAATGTTCGAAATGTGCAAATATGTCGGACTTAACCCCGTCGATTACCTCGGCGACGTTAAATTCGAAAACGCAGCACAGAGCTCATATAAATAATAACTCAAAGCGCGCCCTCGGGCGCGCTTTTTAATTTATTTGTTATTGATCCGTTTTTTTAGCAAAAAGTCTTGACAAATCAACTCTTTTGTGGTATTATATTTTCGTTGCAATTTTAGATTGCAGTTATACGCGGGTATGGCGGAATTGGCAGACGCGCTAGATTCAGGTTCTAGTGAGGTTACCTTCGTGCAGGTTCAAGTCCTGTTACCCGCATAAAAAGCAGAACAGGAGCTTGCTCCTGTGCTGCTTTTTATATGATAAATGGTTACGCCGAACTTTCCTGCCGTAACTTGAAGATAGTATGTTATGTATTTTTTGTGCTTGGCTTGAAACGGCCTCATCATTTTGTCTCATACTTGACAGTACTCCCACATTGTGATATAATGTAAAAAAACGGAGGAGATAACAGAAATGTTTTTGCAATTGAATTTAAACTCAAAGCAATTGGGCAAGAAAACACAGGTTAACATTTTGCTGCCAAACAAAAATAAAAACCCCGACCGCCCATATAAAGTATTATGGCTTTTGCATGGTCTCGGCGGCGACAATAATTCATGGATGAGAAACACAGGAATTGAGCGTTATGTGACAAAATTGCAGCTGGCTGTCATAATGCCGAACGTAGACCGAAGCTGGTATGCAAATACTTCCTACGGTATGAATTATTTTAACTATATCACAAATGAATTACCGCAACTGTGTTACAGTACTTTGAAGTGCTTGAGCGAAAAACGTGAGGATAATATAATCGTAGGCCTTTCCATGGGAGGCTATGGAGCACTGAAAGCGGCGCTTACATATCCGGATCGGTACGGCTTCTGTGCTTCGCTTTCGGGGGCACTCGATGTTACGCGGAAGAAAAAATCCTGTAATCTGGATGAATGGAGAAGCCTTTTTGGATTCAACATCGAAAGTCCATTAGAACTTGAAGGCGGTGAGAACGATCTGTTCGCGCTTGCCAACCAATGCAAAAAAGAGGATAAAACCTTTCCGGAAATCTACATGTGGTGCGGACTTCAGGACGCTCTGCTTCAGGAAAATCACGAATTTGAACAGCTTTTGGCAGAGCTTGACGTTCCTCACATCTATAAGGAATCCAAAGGAGGTCACTCGTGGACCTGTTGGGATATTCAGATACAGGACGTTCTGAAATGGATATTCAAGGATCCGACATGTATCTAATCTCTTAATAAAAAACGTCGCAGCTTTTGGATTTAGCCGCGACGTTTTTATTTTTCTCGGTAATTATTACCCAAGGTAACTCTATTTCACAAATCCTCTCTCTTCAATACGCGCCTTCAGAACATCAACGGGAAGGGAACAGACCGCCGCACCGCTCTCACAGTGCAGAGCTGCCATAATGCCCGCCGCCTCACCGATGCTCATCACAGTCGCCTGAACTCTCAGAGACGCAAACGGCTCGCGCTCCGCTGAAATACAACGTCCCGCCGCAATCAGATTGTCATATCCGTACGCAACCATAGCGTCGTGCGGAACGTAACAATCACGCTTCAATACTGTCAGACTTTGTGATGCACTGCTTGCGGAATGAATGTCCATCGGATGCGCACAGTGTGCCACGGGACATTCGGGAACAGTACCGTCGATAAAGTCTTTAAATGTCATCGTGCGCACGCCTTTGATGTGCCTGCTCTCGCGTATACCGGCACTTACTGCGGATGCCACAAGCTCACAGCTTTTGAATTCATCGTATCTGTTTCTGAGCAATTCCACAATGCGGAGCATATCCTCACGCAATCTTCTTTCGGCGCTTGACAGCGCCGCCCTGTCGGTCGCATCGCATTCCGTACGCGTTACATTCACTGCAACGGAAGTTCCCGTAAGGATAGTGTTGAACCACGGGCCTCCGAATTTTGGGGCGCACTCCTTTTCTAACTCTCCCATAAGGTATGCCCTTATCTCCTCGTTGCACGAAGCTCCGCTTTTTCCGTCGTGATGAATACAATTACGAAGAAGCGGTGTATCCGTTTTGACACCGCTGAGAATGAAGCATAGCGACATTGGCTGGCACTCACCGCTTTGCGCAAGCATAGGCACACCGGCAATATAACAGAGATCTCCGTCTCCCGTAGCATCTATAAAACACTTACCGGCTATAGCCTCAATTCCGCTCTTGCTTACGATAACTGCATGCGTCAGATGTCGGTCAGACATTACACAGTCAACCAGACTTGCATTGGTATACAGATCCACACCGCTTTGAACGACCATTCGCTCCGCGATATATTTGTATAATTCGGGATCAAACGAGACATTCCCCTTCGGGTATTCTATCTGTGCTCCTTTTACCGCGACCAATTGCTCAACAATCTCCCACGCAATTCCGTCAACAACGCGATCACCTTTGAAATGGAATCCGCTTATCGGAACAACGTAGCCCGCAGTTGCCGCGCCCCCTAAAAAACCGAAGCGCTCAATAAGTGCAACCCTTTTCCCGCATCGCGCGGCGGATATAGCCGCCACGATCCCCGCAGGGCCGCCTCCGCACACGATTACATCATATTCCCCGACCGTGGGTATACTTCTGTTGAATTTTACGCTTTTCATAACTGTATCTCTCCTATGACAACAACAGCATAACGAGCATATATCTACCGTTGATATTATAACATAAATGACGGTTATTGTCAACGATCCGTTTTGCCATAGTGACATAGCACATCAGGCTCAGTTAGCACAGGCTAACATTTTTGTATATATTTCTGTGTATAATAATTAAGCGAAAAACAACTATTTGTTCAGACATACGAATTTACGGAAACTTGCCAAAAACCGTTGACATTTATCGTCATCGGTAGTATAATATACCACGGTTAGCAAATGCTAACCGATTGCATTTCCAACGTAGAATGTTGGAGAAAGGAGACCTCGATGACTTTGCTCGAAGCACAGGATGGAAAAGAATATATTATAGCCGGTATAAAAACAGATGACGAGGATCTCAACGCGTTCCTTTTTTCGCTCGGATGCTATAGCGGTGAAAGCATAACCGTTATCCGCCACCTCAAAGGCGGATGTATCGTTGCTATCAAGGACGGCAGATACAATATAGATAATCAGCTTGCTGAAGCTATTATTATATAATTTTATAGTGTAAGATTGTATTATAAGCACGCAACAGCCGGCTGGTTGTTTTTTAGAGTATAGTTAGCCACCGCTAACTGAATTGTAATCAATATCCGAAAGGATTAAAATAGGAGGAAATCCAATATGAGAATTGCTTTGGCGGGCAATCCCAATTCAGGTAAGACCACCATGTATAACGCTCTGACCGGACGCAGTGAAAAGGTCGGCAACTGGGCCGGTGTTACCGTTGACAAGAAAGAACACCCCATCAAAAAGGCGTATGCAGGTAGCGAACAGCTCATCGCCGTTGACCTTCCGGGCGCATACTCCATGTCTCCCTTCACGAGCGAGGAAAGCATCACAAGCTCCTATGTGAAAAAAGAAAATCCCGACGTTATCATCAACATCGTGGATGCTACCAACCTCAGCCGTAGTCTTTTCTTCACCACGCAGCTCCTTGAACTTGGTATTCCCGTTGTCGTTGCTCTGAACAAGAGTGACCTGAACGAGAAAAAGGAAACCAAAATTGACGTAGAGGCTCTGTCTGCAAAGCTCGGTTGTTCCGTAATCACTACTGTTTCCACCTCGGCAAAAGGACTTAAGGCACTTGTTGAAGCCGCCGCGTCCTTAGCAGGCAAATCACAGAAAGCTCCCTATCATCAGGGGGACGTCGACCTTTCCGATAAAGCAGTTGTTGAAGCTGCTGACCGTAAGCGCTTCGAGTTTGTAAACGGCATCGTAAAAGAGGTTGAAACCCGTAAGGTCTTTACTAAGGATAAAAACATTGGTGATAAGATCGACGCAGTCCTTACGAATAAGTGGCTCGGTATCCCGATCTTCGCGCTTATTATGTGGGCTGTTTTCTGGATTTCCCAGGCAGGTCCCGGCGCGTGGCTTGCAGAAGGTCTTGATGTTGGCGAAACTCACCTCTGGGGTCTCGTTGATTGCATTGGCTGGTTCAAAGAACTTGTTGCCGGATGGCTCAGCGGTGCTCACGATCTGATCCAAGCAATTATCCTTGAAGGTATTATCGAAGGCGTTGCAGCAGTTGTTGGCTTCCTGCCTCTCGTAATGGTTATGTACTTCCTCATCGCTCTTCTCGAGGATTGCGGTTACATGGCTCGTGCGACTGTTGTTCTTGATCCTATCTTCAAGAAAGTCGGTCTTTCGGGCAAATCCGTTATCCCCTTTATCATCGGTACAGGTTGTGCTATCCCCAGCGTTATGGCTTGCCGTACTATCCGCAACGAGCGCGAGCGCAGAGCAACCGCTATGCTTACTCCCTTTATGCCCTGCGGTGCAAAGCTCCCCGTAATCTCACTCTTTGCAGGCGCGTTCTTCGAGAACTCTGAATGGGTTGGCGTTACGATGTACTTCGTAGGTATCGTTCTCATTCTTCTTTGTGCGCTTCTTATCAACGCGCTTACAGGTCACAAGGCAAGAAAGTCCTTCTTTATTATCGAGCTTCCCGAATACAAAGCCCCTTCCTTCGTTCAGGCGCTCAAGTCTATGTGTCAGAGAGGTTGGTCTTACATAGTTAAGGCTGGAACTGTCATTCTTGTATGTAACTTCGTTGTTTACATGATGCAGACATACGGTTGGAACTTCCAAGCAGTTGAAGATCCGTCACAATCAATCCTCGCTACTATCGCTACTCCTATTGCATATGTGATCGCTCCTATCGTGGGTGTAGCTCTTTGGCAGCTCGCAGCGGCGGCTGTTACGGGCTTCATCGCAAAAGAGTGCGTTGTTTCCACTCTTGCAACCGTCTTTATGTTTGAGCATCTGATCAATGAGGATCTCGAGGCTGTTGGCGCAATCGGAGCATCCAACATGGGCGGCATTTCCGTTGTTGCAGGTCTTGCGTTCCTTATGTTCAACCTCTTTACTCCTCCTTGCTTCGCAGCTCTCGGTGCTATGAACTCCGAGATCAAGAGCAAGAAGTGGCTCTGGGCAGGTATCGGACTTCAGTTTGCGGTTGGATACACAATCGGCTTCCTCGTATTCTTCTTCGGTACGCTCTTCACGGGCGGAAGCTTCGGTGCCGCTTGGATGCCTATCCTCGGTTGGGCTATCACCCTTGCGATTGCCGCAGTCTTCACCTTCATGATTATCAGAAAGAACAAGCAGCTTAAGGCTGAATACGCGCTTAACGCATAACTATGAACACTGTTGATTATATTGCAATCGCCGTAATAATTCTGATCGTCGGGGCGGCAGCATTCTATATCATTCGCGCTAAGAAGCGCGGACAGAAATGTGTCAGTTGCCCGTACTCAAAGCAATGCGGCGAAAAATGCAACTGCGGAAACAAAAAAACTAAACAAGACGATCACTAAAGTATGAAACGGAGATACACATTGGATAACGGTAGAACCTTCACCGCCTCGCAGATACGCTATATGATCTGGCTCTGCAGACTTTCGCGCGACAGAGTCGGAGTAAAAAACGTAGAGCTTTCAACGGCACTTGGCCTCAGCAAGCCGAGCGTCCACAATATGCTGAGATCCCTCTCGGATATGGGAGTGGTTGTGCAGGAGTCATTCGGACTTGCCCATCTGACCGACTGCGGACGCGCTGTGGCAGAGCAATATGAAAAATGCTACGTTATCCTTGAGCAGAAAATGGCCGAGCTTTGCGGCAAAGAATGTCTTACTGAAAATGCCGTATGCGCCATTCTTGCAGACGTACCGTATGAACGTATCAATATACTTTCAAAGAAAAGCTGACATTAATATAAGGGGCTATCTCACTTGCGTGAGACAGCCCCTGAAATCGAACTCGACGAATCAAATTCGTCGTTTTGGCACGAAAATAGCATCAAATATCATTAAAATCTGCGCCAAAACCGTTCGAAAGGGCTGTCTTAATGAGACAGCCCGTCTTCCTTTTTTATCTTGGGAATTTAAAAAATATTGCTTTTTTGATCGGTAATTTTTCTTGAGTTGCCATTTTTCTGCTTATAACGCTTCAACGCCGTTGCAAAAAATAAATTAATGTGTTATAATAGCTTCAGAACCTTAATGAGATAAGGAGAATCAATATGGCAGAATTATATCACGGAAATATCAGCACCAAAACCATTTGGACCCCGGCATCACACGGCGGAGTGTATACACATCACCGTATTCCGGGCATTGTAATTACGAAAAAGGGTACTGTTATCATTTATTGCGAAGCAAGAGATACCACAGATACCGCCGGGACGTTCGGCAAAGGCGCGGATTGGTGCCGTATGGATATACTGCTTCAGAGATCCGAGGACGGCGGTAGCACGTTTGAAGATCCGATATATATAACACGCGGAGGTTGTGCCGAGGACGGAAACGCAGAGCATATAACCGTTAATAACCCCGTTATGATCGTGGGCAATGACGGATTGTTGCATCTTCTGTTCTGTAAAAGCTACGGCATCTGCGGTGGGGGACTTTGGTATACATGCAGCTCCGATGACGGTAAAACGTGGAGTGTGGCACGCGAGATCACTGTCGGGATAAGTGATGAGATCGGATATAAGTTCAATTGCTTTGCATTCGGCCCGACCCACGGAATATGCACGTCAAGCGGAATATTAATGAGCGCTGCGTGGGCAGTTCCCGCAGCAGAAGGAAGGGATATCTTCCTTCACGTTCCGTCGTACGCTCATGTGGTGTATAGTGCAGATAACGGCAAAACCTGGCATATAACGAAAAAGATAAGTCAAAATACGAACGAAACGGATATTGCCGAGCTTGAGGACGGCGCGATTATCATCAACTCCCGCACGGGAATGGGATTTAGAGCTCTCAACGTATGCCGCAGTTTTACTGCAGACGCAGAGCCCGTATGGTGGGGAACTGCATACCCCGATGAGCTTGTAGACCCCGGCTGCTGTGGCGGTATGGTGTCCTTTGCTCATCCGGACATACCTCGTGTGCTTCTGACCGTTAACTGCGCAGACCCTAAATACCGCCGATATATTACCGTAAAATGCAGTCTTGACGGCGGAATGACCTTCTCCAAAAAGCTGAAGATCACCGAAAACTACGGCGGCTACTGTGATATTGCCGTCGATCCTTGCGGTAAGGTCTACGTGCTTTGGGAAACCGCTATGGGCGTAATGATGTCACTTACGACCTTCAGTCTGTCAGACGAGCTGATCTGATAACTTGCTTTCAAATATAAGGGGTTTATATGGAAAAGCTTAAAAAAAGCCGTGCCGCAAGCTTCGTTGCGGTCACCTTCGTTTACGTCCTTGCGTCAGTAGCAGGGATCGTTATATACGGTATGCTTCCGTTTGATTGGCGTCTCTCACTCTTGATAGCAGACGTTGCCGCAACCGTCATTACGTTCGTTTTCAGCCTGATATTTAAAAATGCATCAGTCTATGATCCGTATTGGAGTGTACAGCCACCTGTAATTCTTATCGCTTTTGCGTTTGATACCGAGTTGACCGCTCTTGGTATTTTGCTCATTGTTACAGTAACCTTCTGGGCGGTTCGCCTGACTGCAAATTGGGCATATACCTTTAAAGGACTTGAGCATCAGGATTGGCGTTATTCAATGCTGAAGGATAAGACGGGCGCTGTTTATCCAATAATAAATTTCGTAGGGATACATATGGTTCCAACCTTGGTAGTATATGGATGCATCCTTCCTGCCGCTCACGCAATCGTGTATACGGTAGATCTTAAGCCTGCCTCTATAATCTTCATATGTCTTTCGATCGGTGCCGCGATAATGCAAGGAATAGCCGATATACAGATGCACAAATATCGTAAAAAGCGAAACGGTGCGTTTATCCGTAACGGCCTTTGGAAGCACTCACGCCACCCGAACTATCTCGGCGAAATTTTGATGTGGTGGGGAATAGCGCTCGCAGTGCTTTGTTCAGCTCCTACTGCCCGGTATCTCATCGCAGGCGCCGTTGCAAATACCGTCCTGTTCTTTGCGGTAAGTATCCCCATGGCAGACGGAAGACAGTCGCGTAAGGAGGGCTTTGCAGAATATAAAAACCAGACCCACGCTCTTCTTCCAATCAAAAAATTCAACGCGTGACATAATTGCTCGCGTGATTATAATTGCTTATCAATAAAAATGCATGTTTTTGCATAAAATGTGCATTTTTTCGTTTTTTTTGCATAAAAAACACTTTTTTAAAATTTTTATTCAAAAACCTATTGACAATCGCCTCGAAAAGTGGTACAATACATAGCAAATTAGAAAAGCGCTTGAGCGGAAGCAAGTAACCGTCCCACCGTGTCACAGAGAGCTGTTGGTTGGTGTAAAACAGTACACGAACTCGGTGAATACGTTCCGTTAGCTGCAGGTTGAAGAAAAATTGTGTAGGCCTTGCCGGTTGCAACCGTTATATTGCCAAGATGCCATCAGGCACCTTATGAGGCTCAACTCGCAAGGGCTGAGCGAAGCAGAGTGGTAACACGGTCTATGTGACTGTCCCTGTTCCTTTGGTGGAACAGGCTTTTTTATTGTTTTCACGGCGTAATAAACAACCGCTATGAATAAATACACAAAATAATTCAAAAAACTAAGGAGTCCCTACCATGAAAAAATTATTAGCGCTTATTTTAGCACTTGTCCTTAGTGTCGGCACCTGTCTGGCACTTACGTCTTGTAATAACGACAACGACGGTAAAAAATATAAGATCGGTATTTGTCAGCTCGTAGAACATGTAGCTCTCGACGCTGCAACCGAAGGCTTCAAGCAGGCTATCATAGATGAGCTTGGTGAGGATGCGGTCGAGTTCGATTTTCAGAATGCTCAGAATGACATCAATACCTGTTCAACCATTATAAATCAGTTCGTTTCAAATAACGTTGATCTTATTATGGCTAACGCAACACCGGCACTTCAGTCCGCAGCCTCTGCAACCGATACCATCCCGATACTCGGCACATCCGTTACCGAATACGGCGTGGCACTTGAAATTGAAAACTTCTCCGGAACAGTCGGCGGTAACGTATCCGGAACCTCAGACCTCGCCCCCCTTGACAAGCAGGCGCAGATGATCCTTGACTGGTGCCCCGATGCAAAGAAGGTCGGTCTCCTCTATTGCTCCAAGGAGCTTAACAGTGAGTACCAGGTTGCTGTTGTAAAAGCAGAGCTTGAAAAGAAGAACGTTGAAGCAATTCTCTATCCCTTCACCGATTCTAACGAGCTTGCGCAAATATGCACGACCGCCGCTGATAACTGCGACGCTATTTACGTTCCAACCGATAATACTGTTGCAGAGAATACCGGTATAATCAACAATATCTGCGAGCCTAAGAAGATCCCCGTAATCGCAGGCGAAGAAGGTATCTGCTCAGGCTGCGGAATTGCTACTCTTTCCATCAGCTACTATGACCTCGGCTACACTACAGGTAAGATGGCAGTTAAGATCCTCAAGGACGGCGCCGACATCTCCACTATGCCCATAGCATACGCAGATAAGCAGACCCCTAAATATAATAAGGATCTCTGCGAGGCACTTGGCATCACTCCTCTTGAAGGATATGTAGTTATTGAATAATAACTTGTTGTAAATAATACCCGGAGGGAATTTTCTTCCCTCCGGTTAATTGCTAAATTTTGATTATAGGTGAATTTAAATGAATATTATCACACAACTGTTAAACGCCTTGCCGGGATCCATTTCTCAGGGCCTTATCTGGGGAATTATGGCAATAGGTGTTTACCTCACATACCGTATTCTCGATATAGCCGATCTTACAGTTGACGGTTCATTTGCAACGGGTGGCGTTGTCGCGGTCGTTCTTATCCTCAACGGTTGCAATTTGTGGCTTGCTATGCTACTTGCCTTTGTCTCAGGCATACTTGTAGGTGTTATCACGGGACTCTTAAACATTCTTTTGGGAATTCCGCATATTCTTGCAGGAATTCTCACTCAGCTTGCACTTTATTCTATCAATCTCAAAATTCTCGGTAAAGCAAACCAATCCGTTAACGTAAACAAGACGGAGCTTCTGATCTCACTCCGCTGGGTCAGAGATTTTGCCTTCCATAATCCGCTTATAACCGTCGGCATCGTGCTCGCTCTCCTTATAGGAATTCTGTATTGGTTCTTTGGAACCGAAATGGGATGCGCGATCCGAGCAACAGGCGCTAACCTTAACATGAGCCGCGCTCAGGGTATCAATACTAATTTCAACAAGGTTCTTGGTATTATGCTTTCCAATGGACTCGTTGCATTTTCCGGAGCATTTTTGGCGCAGTTCCAGGGCTTTGCAGACGTAAAAATGGGACAGGGCGCTATCGTAATCGCTCTTGCCGCCGTTATTATCGGAGAAGCACTTTTCGGAAAGATATTCAAAAACTTTGCGCTTCGACTTCTTTCAGTTGCTTTCGGATCAATAATTTACTATATTGTTATACAAACTGTAGTAACTCTCGGATTTGATGCAAATCTGCTCAAACTCCTTTCCGCAGCGATAGTCGCCATCTTCCTCGGAATCCCACATTTGAAAAAACAATACGATCAGAATCATATCAGAAAATACAAAGGGGGTAGGTCAGATGCTTGATATAGTCGGTGTTGAAAAAACATTTAATCCCGGAACCATCAACGAAAAAAAGGCACTTAACGGCATAACCCTCCACCTTGACGAAGGAGATTTTGTCACCGTAATCGGAGGCAACGGCGCCGGAAAATCAACTATGCTTAACATGATCGCCGGCGTATATCCCGTCGATTGCGGAAGTATAGTTATTGACGGCGTGGACGTTACAAGACTTCCCGAATATAAACGTGCTAAATATCTCGGCAGAGTTTTCCAGGATCCTATGACGGGAACCGCCGCAGATATGCAGATAGAGGAGAATCTTGCTCTTGCCGCAAGACGCGGAAAGATAAGAGGACTCAAAGCAGGTATTACCGCAAAGGAAAGGCGTGAGTTCAGAGAGCTGCTCACAATGCTTGATCTCGGGCTTGAGGACAGACTTACCGCCAAGGTAGGACTTCTCTCGGGCGGTCAGCGTCAGGCGCTTACTCTGCTTATGGCAACACTCAGTAAGCCAAAGGTACTGCTTCTTGACGAGCATACCGCCGCTCTTGACCCAAAGACTGCTAAAAAGGTGCTTGATATAACCGAAGAGATTGTCGGCAAAAATAATCTTGCCACGATCATGATCACTCACAATATGGCGGACGCTATAAGAGTCGGTAACAGACTTATAATGATGCACGACGGACGTATCGTAGTAGACGTAAAGGGTGAGGAAAAGAAAAAACTCACCATCGAGCAGCTGCTAAAAATGTTCGAGGCTTCAAGCGGAAGCGAATTTACAAGTGATAAGGTTATGCTTTCAAAATAACCTTCAAAATTAAATTCTGACAGGGGCTGTCTTAATGAGACAGCCTCGTGCTTTTTCACTCAATCCCGAAAGATGCTATTTCACTTGTTGAAAAATACTTATTTATATGATATAATATTGTGTTATATAATTTTTGCAGTATCAGTTGACTGTATACGAATTTTATGATACAATAAATGCAATAAAAAAGTTAAATAGCCACCGCAAAAAGGAGGAAACAATGACGTATACGAGTGAACCCATTAATCTCGCAAAATCGGAAAAATTTAAGGTAAGCTGCAACGGCCATGAGCTTGCAGTATATAGCGGCGCAGATTTTGACTATGTGCATCTTATAACCAACGACTTTGAGACATTGACTGTTGCGACCGCCGATGCTATAGAACGTATTGATATCCGCCCCTCCCGACGTCGAAAGAAGTATATCCGTTTGGACGATCATACGGTAACGCTTACCGTTTGCCGCGGAGAGTATCTGTCATTTGAACTTAACGGAGATATAGAGCGCCCTCTTCTGATCTTTGCCGACGAACCAATTCCTATGAGCGTGTATAACGGTTATAACGTGATGGCTTTCACCGAGCCCGGATTTTACTACATTGGCTATATAGAGCTTGCCTCCCATACTGCAGTTTATATTGCGGAGGGCGCTGTAGTGGATATCGCATTTCACGGAGAAAACGTAAGGGATATTCACATTTTCGGAAACGGTACCTTACTCAGAACCGATAAAACAAAGTACGATTCGCACCCCATCAACCTTGAACACTGTGAAGATATCAATGTGAATGGCATCACTATCATTGGACGTAACTGTTGGAATTTCAAAATGAATGCATGTCGCAACGTAGTGGTCGAGAACGTAAAGATCCTTGCAGATATGGTCTGGTCGGACGGAATCGACCTGGTTGGCGGCGAAAACGTGCTGATCCGTCATATTTTCATTAAAAACGAGGACGATTGCGTGTGCATTAAATCCTCCTTCTCAAGAAAAGGCAACTTCAAAGGCTTTAACGTGCGTAACGTGCTCGTCGAGGATTGCGTGTTCTGGAACGGACCTCGCGGAAACTCTATGGAGATTGGCTACGAGACGAATAATTCCACCGTCGAAAACGTCATGTTCCGCAACGTAGATATTATTCACCGTGAAACGCAGGAAAATAAATTCCACCGCAGTATCATCTCTATCCATAATTCCGGTAACGCCACCGTACGCAACATAGTCTACGAGAATATCTATGCAGAAAGTACCGATGAAAACCTCGTGCAGATCGCTCATATGAATAAGCCCAACTGGGGCGAAGGCCGCGGAAGCATTGAAAATATCACTATACGCAATATGACGCTTGCCGGCGGAGTACTCAGACCTTCAAAGGTTTCAGCCTTTGCTCCCGGTGATGTCGAGCCACGCGTAACGCGCAATATCACCTTTGAAAATCTGGTCATTCTCGGTGACGAGATCAGATCCCGTGAGGATGCCATAGCTCATGCCTTTGAGCTCGATGAGGATTCATCAAACGTAAAATTCCTTTGATTCAATCAAACAACGCGCAAAACTTAAAAACGGAGAAAGAAAATATGCGTAAAAATTTTGGAGTTAAAACATGGCTTTATCCAATGCCTGTGCTTATAGTCGGCACATACGGAGAAAACGGTACCCCAAACGCTATGAACGCCGCCTGGGGTGGCATCTATGACACGAATCAAGTGATGCTTTGCCTCGCTCACGACCATATGACAACGAAAAATATTAAAAAAAGCGGTGCATTCACCGTAAGCTTCGCCACCGCCTCTACCGTTACCCCTTGTGATTTCGTCGGAATAGTATCTGCAAACGATTGCCCGAATAAGCTTGAAAAAGCGGGATTTCACACTTTCCCAAGTGAACACGTCAACGCTCCCATCATCGAGGAGCTTCCAATGACTCTCGAATGCACACTCGTTAAGTTCAATGAGGACGGTATTTGCATCGGTCAGATTGTTAACATCAGCGCAGATGAAAGCGTACTCGATGAAAACGGAAATATTGACGCAGGAAAGCTTGACCCCATCATTTACGATAGCGTTTCTCACGCATATTGGAATCTCGGCAAAAAGGTCGGCAGAGCCTTTTCAGACGGAAAAAAACTGAACTGAATTGAATATCCTGAGCCTTTAAGGAGAATTAATGAAAAAAGAACTTATACACGATCCCATACTTTTGTCTGCAAAATCGTCCGTCGCAACCGCTGACGATCTTCAAACTGTAAGGGATCTGCTTGATACATTGCTTGCCCATCGATCCGACTGCGTCGGTATGGCGGCAAATATGATTGGTGTGCGAAAGCGGATAATTGCCTTTCTTGACGAAAGCGGCGCTCTTCCAATGTATACCGTAATGCTCAATCCGGAGATCATCGGTAAGGATACACCCTACGAAGCATTTGAGGGCTGTCTGTCACTTCTCGGCGGCCCGCGCAAATGCATGCGCTATAAAACCGTTAAGGTTAAGTTTCAAACTACCGATCTTGTGTATCATACGAAGATCTATACAGGCTGGACAGCTCAGATCATCCAACACGAGATAGACCATTGTAACGGTATTCTTATATGATCAAACCGTAAATATATACTACAAGAGGTGCTAAATGACGAAAAAAATCAAAAAGCCGTTGCCTTGGTTGCGGTTGGATAATGCAGCAAAGATATACCCCGCCGCCAGACGAAGTAATTGGAGTAATGTTTTTCGTCAATCGGTAACTCTGTACGAAGACATAGACACCGATGTGCTGAGATCTGCGCTTAAGGTAACGGTCAAACGCTTTCCTTCAATAGCCGCAAGGCTTAGGAAGGGCTTGTTCTGGTACTATTTGCAACAGGTGGAGTCGCCTCCCGAAATCCGTGAAGAGCAAAGTTATCCGCTTATATTTATGAATAATAGAGAAATGCGCCGCTGCGCTTTCCGCGTAATAGTTTACCATAACCGCATAGCAGTTGAATTTTTTCATTCACTTACCGACGGAACGGGCGCATTGATTTTCCTGAAAAACCTCGTGGCGGAATACCTTGAGCAAAAGTACGGCATCTCTGTCCCATTTGAACATGGCGTGCTTGACAGACAGAAAAAGCCTTCCGCAGAAGAAATGGAGGATAGCTTCCTTAAATACGCGGGAAAGGTGCCGGGCAGTCGAAGATCCGCAGACGCATGGCGTAAGGCAGTCGAGCCGATGAGTGACGGATTTTTAAGCCTTACCTGCTTCAATATTCCCATAAAAGACGTCCTTGATCTTGCACATAAGCATAAGGTGACAGTGACGGTTTTCATGAGCGCGGTAATGATGAAGGCGCTCCTGAACTGGCAGGCGGAAAACGTCCATAATATCCGTGCAAGAAAGAGAATAAAGCTGCTGATCCCCGTGAACCTCAGACAGATATTTCCCAGCAAATCTCTGCGTAACTTCGCGCTTTATACTGTTCCCGAGCTTGATCCAAGACTTGGTGATTATGAATTTGATGAGATCTGTCGGGTCATTCAGCATACGATGGGACTTGAGATCACCGCTAAGCATATGAGCAGTATGATAGCCAAAAACGTAAACGACGAGATAAATCCGCTGGTTCGTCTCATCCCGCTTCCGCTGAAAAATCTCGTTATGAAGGCAGTTTTTGAAAGCGTGGGGGAAAGAAAATCCTGCCTTACTCTGTCAAATCTCGGGCTCGTCAAGCTTCCCGATATAATGGGACAGTATATTCAGAGAATGGATTTTATTTTGGGAGTTCAGGCATCCGCGCCGTATAATTGCGGTATGATCTCCTACGGTGACACAATATATCTGAACTTTATACGCAACGTGCGCGATGCGGAGCTTGAGAGACATTTTTACGCCGTCCTTCAGCAAATGGGCATAACCGCCACGGTAGAAAGCAACCGGAATTGAGAGGTAACGATATGTATTGTATAAATTGCGGCGTAAAGCTCGCCGATACCGAAAAAAAATGCCCACTGTGCGGAACTGTGGTCTATCATCCGGATATTAAACGTCCGGAGGCGCGCCCACTATATCCTAATAACCGAACCCCGAAGCCACAAACCAATCCAAAGGTAATTAACGGCTTTTTTATAATAATGTTGCTTATTCCAATGCTCATCTGCTTCCTGGCAGATCTGAAAAGAGACGGCAATCTCGACTGGTTCGGCTACGCGGCGGGAGGGTTGCTCCTTGGCTATATTGCTATCGCTCTGCCAATGTGGTTCAAAAGACCTAATCCTGTAATCTTTGTCCCTTGCAACTTTGCGGCAATTCTGCTTTATCTGCTTTATATCAACCATACTCTGGACAGTAATTGGTTTATGAGCTTCGCCTTTCCCGTAGTAGGCGGCTTTGGACTTATCGTCTGCGCTATGGTTGCATTGATGCGCTATGTCCGACGCGGAGCGTTGTATATCTTTGGAGGCGGCTTTATCGCCTTCGGCGGATTTATGCTTTTGGTTGAGTTTTTGCTCGATATTACGTTTGGTATACCATTTATCGCGTGGTCAGTGTATCCACTTATTGCATTCGTGCTTTTAGGTGGCGGCCTGATCTATCTTGCAATAAATAAGTCCGCGCGAGAATCAATGGAGCGTAAACTTTTCTTTTAACCGATATTAAAAAAATCAATAATAAATAGGATCTCTATCACAAAAAGTAATGGAGATCCTATAATTTTTCGCGTTTTTTCTCTTGTAAAACCGAATAATTTCTTAAATACTATGGAAACCAAATTGATACTGTGGTATAATATACCCGAATAAAAACCGCATCCGCAAGGACGGATCAAAGGAGGGCGCATATGAAACTCGTATTCAACGCATTGATAAAATTCACGGTCGGGCTTATTCTCGTGGGCGTACTTTTGTTTCTTCCGGCAGGCAGTCTTGGTTTTTTGAACGCTTGGCTCTTTATTGTACTTCTCTTTGCTCCAATGCTTGTCCTCGGCATCGTGCTTTTGATAAAATCTCCCGGCCTGCTTGAAAAACGTCTCGGCGTAAAAGAAAAGGAAAACACCCAAAAAGGCGTTGTAGCCGCATCCGGACTTCTGTTCGTCG
Source organism: Clostridia bacterium (assembly GCA_017504205.1). Lineage (GTDB taxonomy): Bacteria > Bacillota > Clostridia > Oscillospirales > CAG-272 > HGM12650. The sequence continues at coordinate 106,060 of JAFVRO010000022.1, forward strand.
CAGGATTTGCCGTCGCAGGGCTTGATTATCGCTTCGGCTGGTCAGAAGTGCCGACGTGGGTGGTGATAACCGCGTCCGCTATTTTGTTGATCTCTTACGCACTCTACGCCGAGGTGATGCGCGAAAACGCATATCTTTCAAGAACCGTCGAACTTCAGAAGGATCAGACCGTCGTCGATACGGGACTTTACGGCATCGTCCGTCACCCGATGTACGCTGTAACACTCTGGCTCTTCCTTTCCATTCCGTTGGTGCTCGGCTCATGGTGGTCACTTCTTTGTTTTCTGCCATATATCGCAGTAATAGTCATCCGTATACACAACGAGGAGAAGGTACTCGAGAATGGTCTTGATGGTTATATGGAGTATAAAAAAAGAGTGAAATACAGAATATTACCGTTCGTATGGTAACGCATTAAAAAAATAAACCGCCGAACGGGCTGTCTTATTAAGACAGCCCCTTCGGTATTTCATCGGCATAATTATATTCCATAGCTGCCCGTCAACGGATCCCGAAATATCTCAATCTCGGGCGTTGCAAATGTAAAGACAACGAAAAGCACCGCGATCACAACAAGCACCGTAACCGCCATTTTGGGATATTGGCAACGTCCCCCCTCGTTATTTAATAATCGTGTCTCGTAAACGTACGCAACCGCCGCAGAAATAAAGAAGATTGCAATGTTAATCCAATCGGGCGATCCTCCGACCACTCCATTGTATGTGTAAAATAGAATGGGAATCAGGATAATCCCAAGAATAATTCCGCGTAGCTTCACACACCAGAAATCCGTCCTGTCACGGAAGAAAAAACTTTGAACGGCAGCAAAGATAAGCATCGGAAAAAAGATCAGCTTCATATGCTCCCAGGTCGATTCATTAACCCCCGAAAAGGGAGCTATCCATACCGCTCCTCCAAGCCACTCGTATAGGAAATGTAAAATAGTACCTCCCAAAGAGGTCACCGCAAAGCCCATGAGCTGCCAAAGCCCAATAGATTTTTTCATAATACCCCCAAAACATTTGATAAAGTATTATATTCAAAAATAACCGTCGGTATACTTGTCGGGCATTGACTTTATATCGAGTTTTTGCTATAATGAAATGGAAGTAAATAAACTTTCGCATTTTGCCGAATTTTACTCAAAGAAACTAATCAGGTAAAGGTCGTAATGAAGAAAATAATCGTTATAGGTTGCCCGGGATCGGGAAAAAGCACACTATCTCGCGCGTTGCATATCAAAACAGGAATACCGCTCTTTCATCTCGATATGATGTACTGGAATTCCGATAAGACTACTGTTTCAAAAAGCGTATTTCTCAGGCGTCTGTCCGAGGCTCTCCAAAAAGACGAGTGGATAATCGACGGTAATTATGGCTCAACTATGGAGCTGCGAATGGTGGCGTGCGATACCGTCATTTTTCTCGACTATCCTCCGGAGGTCTGCCTTGAAGGCGTCAGAGAACGCCGCGCAAAGCCGCGAAGCGATATGCCGTGGATAGAAACCGAGGAGGACGCGGAATTCGTTGAGTTCATAAAGAACTACAACAAACTGCAAAGGCCCACAGTGCTTTCATTGCTTGAAAAACATACAGATAAACGTATAGTGATACTCAAAAGCCGTGAACAGGCAAATGCGTTCCTGAACGGAGAAATACTATGATCTCAAACCGTATAAGGCAGAAGTAAAGTCACTGTAGAACTTATGAAATATTTATAAAGGAGCCCCCATGTCCATCCCATACATCCTCTGCCACATGCTGACCTCCCTTGACGGCAAGGTCACAGGCAACTTTTTAAGCCGCCTCGAGTGCGAGGCGGCAACCGAAATCTACTACGAATTGAACAGAGAATACAAAGCCAAAGGCTCCGGCGGCTTTATCTGCGGTCGCGTTACTATGGAGGAAAGCTTCACCGAAGGAGCGTATCCCGACCTGTCCCAATATGAGCCCGCCCCAAAAATATGCGGTCAGTTTTCAAACTTCTGGCCCGACCAAGCCATAAACGCAACCTATTTTGCAATTGCCTTTGATCCTAAGGGAAAGCTTGGCTGGAAGTCAAACGTGATCTGCGATAGCGACCCCGGATACGACGGTGCTACGATAGTCGAGGTGCTGACTGAGCAGGTCGATCCGCGCTATCTTTCCTACCTTGAGGAAAAGGAGATCGCCTATTTCTTCGCAGGCAAGACCGAGATCAACGTGCCGTTTGCGCTGAGCGTCCTGTATACTCATCTCTCCCCCGAATTTTACATCCTTGAAGGCGGCAGTATAATTAACGGAAGCTTCCTTCGCGCTGATTGCATTGACGAAATATCACTTGTGACCGTCCCCACCACCGCCGATAAGGATTCAAAGTCCATCTTCACCGACGGCGAAATCCTTGATTTCAAGCTCAATAAAGCCGAACAGCGAAACGGAGTACTTGTAACTCGATATATCAGAATACAGGAAGAATGATACCACACAATACTTCACGGAGCATTTCATGACAGAAAGATTATTCAAACAAAAATTCGAGATCATACATTTTCTCGATGGTATAAGATGGCAAGAAACAAGCGGATACTACCTGATAAATTTTGCCTATCCCAATAATGAAGACACAACCGAGCTGACTGAGGATGAAAAATTGCTTACTCATTGGCTGGCATATATTACCGACAGACAAATGCCGTTTCAGCAGATTTGGGATAAGGGCGGCTTGATCTTCTCCGAAATCGTTCATACATATAACTTGAATAAAAGCATTACTCACCTGACAGACCTTGAAAGCGGAATGTTTCAAAAAAGCGAAGAAGATGGATATGAGTTCGTCTCACATATTTCTTATTCAAGCTTGAACGATGAGCAGAAGAGAAGGCTTGATCCCTATTACTCTATCGAGGATTTAAATAAGGCGCAGGAAACCGATATGAAGATAGCATTCAGGTCACGCTTTTATACCGATGACTATCTGTGCATGCTCTATACACTTCAAACTCTGTCGGATGAAAAATTCAGCGGTTCATTTACAAAGTATCTCTCTCTTGTGATTAATGTGGTGTATAACAGTGCTTGCTTTGAAAATAGTGAAAAGATCAGATACTGCGTTCTCGGTATGGCATATGCACTTTACAGACTTACCTATGACGTAAGCTACTCATACGATGGAAAAAGAATAACTTATAAAAATACCACGGAAAAAAGCCTGAATCTTGAAGATTTTTTGACTTCGAGCACCTTATACTTGAATAATCATGCACAATCCGTCATCGCGGATATTTTTGATGCGGATGCTGAATCGTTCGCTGCTCGCTTGAATAATTTTTTCGATATAAACACTCCGGATAAGAAAAATCAAAAGAAATACTTGTCAATGAAACGTGTCTGGTGCTCATTGCGCGATTACTTAAAATCTCCGGAGTATAAAAGATGGTTTGTCAGTTGCATAAAAGTACATCTGAAAGGTAAGGTGGACAGCAGCTTCCTGGATAAACTGTTTTCAAGTGATAATAACTCCTCCAACGCATGCCGCTATCTCGAGCTTCCCGGCGACGTCTGGAACGAAAACAGTATTTTCAGACGTTGCATAACCTGCAACACAAGCGGAAAGCTTGGTGCCGTACTCCGAGCTGAGTATGACAGAATCGCATCTCATGACAGAATTGGCTACCCCGAGGAATTTGATACCACCTTCGATTTCGTGCCGAGAATGTGCGAAAAAAACAATTGTGATATTTGTCCGTTCGGCTCGCTCAAGGGGGCAGAGATAGATACAGAAAAGGTGGAAAAACTATGCGTAGCAGGTACGGGCAAATATTGCCCTATGGTACTACTTTATTGCGGCTACTATTATGAATGCTGCGGAAGTCAAGAGAACTGCGTTCTTATAAAATATTTAAAGTGCTCCGAGCAAGGTTAAAAACTAAATTAACAGGCGGTAATCCCAACACGCGATTACCGCCTTATATTATTACCGAATAAAATCAATTCCCCTGCTCAATTATCGCCCTTTACCGTTATATTCCAACAGCATCCGGGAGCTGCCGTGTATTGCATTCTTCCGGGCATAAACTCACCCTCGTGCATAAAGTGAACATGTCCTGCAAATATTGCAACGACCGGACTGTTCTCGGCAGTGATAAGTCTGCAAAACTCTCTGGTTGTCTCCGGCTCTGTATCAGTTCCGAGCATAAAGTATGCGGGATTTTTGCTCCACTTTTCCAATAAGGGAGGGAGTATTGCCTCTGTTGTCAACGGAATGTGCATTAACAGAATTACAGGGACTCCTTTTGCAAACTGCTCCTTGAGCTTGTCGAGCTGCTCTTCGCGAATATAGTGATCGGAGTTGTCAACTGCAATCATCAAAAAATCTCCAAAGTCCTGTACCTGAAAATCAGGAGTCTCACCCATCAGCTCTGAATAGCTTGGATAAAAACGTCTTGGGTCTCCTGGCGTTTTTAATAAACAAATGCCCTCGTGATTTCCGTAAACATACGTTGTAGGTATCCCGTGATTTTTCAGATTGTCGGTTATATATTTTAAATTACTTTCCGAGCAGTAATCCAAGCAGTCTCCTGTTATTATCAGTTGATCTGTGTTGCTTTTTTTCGCCTCGTCAAGTATATCTGAAAATACCTCGCTTGAAAGGCGTCCGTCAATTTTCCACTTGTTTGCACGTTTTTTGATAATCGCCTGAGTCTCATCGGAGTCATCCGGGGATGCATAGGCAATGTGAACGTCGGAAATATGCCAAAAACGGTATTCTCTTTTTACGCCGGAAATGGTTATAACTGCTTTATTGACTGTCATCATAATACCTCGTGTTTAAGTAATATCTTTATTATTGGTATTTTAACATATTATGGTTTTTATGTCAATACCGTAAGACATTTATAATTAATTTTTGTGTTGCCTTAAAAAAGCACTTGCAATCCCGTTGATATTATGCTATAATAAATGAAGCATCTGTCGAATACTGTAACGGATTATCGTTAACCAGATGACGTAATAATTTTCGGAGGAAAAAATTATGAAATTCAGACCAGCGGCAGTTCCGCTTATCACAGTTGACCCATTCTTTTCTGTTTGGTCGTGCAGTGATGCTCTTTATGCCACTCCCACTGAGCACTGGTCCGGCCGACCCTGTCCTATTATTGCAGGCGTTTTCGTCGATAACACGTTCTATTCGGTATCAGGCTTTGATCCCGATGGAAAACTCATCAAACGCCGTATTTATCAAAGAAGCGTTGAGGTTACTCCTACAAGCTCAAAGTATACCTTTGAGAACGAATTGGTGCAGCTTGAGCTTACCTTTACCACACCCCTCCTTCTTGACAGACTTGACATTATGACACGTCCCGTGAGCTACGTTTCCTATAAATTTGTGCCAAAATGTGAGAAGAAGATCAGATTCGTCTTTGGTATAAGCGCACGCGGATGCGTTGATAACAGGGATCAGTGCGTTGAGGTTAAGAAAACCGATTACTCACTCGCGTTCGGTAATGTTAACCAGAACGTACTTTCTCAATCGGGTGATAACGTTATGATCGATTGGGGATATCTCCACGTTTGCGACCCCAATGCAAGGGTCATAAAAATTGCCGATCAGGACAAAATCGAACTCCTCCCGATAAACCGCGCCTATAACGCCTATTCCGATGTGCCTTACATAATTTCCATTAAGAATGAGAGCGAGGGCTTTGTAGTTCTTGCGTATGACGAGATCAAGCCTATCGAATATTTCGGAGTACAGCTTGACGAGTACTATACTAAGTATTTTGATAGTTTCGGGGATATGGTTAAGGCGGCAGTTAGCGAGTATCCCGAGATCATGAAGCTCTGCGATAAGTTCGATGCTGAGCTTACGGCAGAAGCCGGTTCGCTTGGCGAAAATTATAAGAATATTACCTCACTTGCTTACCGTCAGGCTATTGCGGCGCATAAGCTCGTTGAAGATACAGATGGTAATATTCTCTTCCTTTCCAAGGAGGACGATTCCAACGGATGCATCGCTACTCTTGATGTTACATATCCTTCTATTCCGCTTTTCCTTAAATATAACCCCGAACTTGTAAACGGAATGCTCCGTCCCATTATCAAGTTTGCAAAATCAGATGATTGGGAGTTTGATTTCACACCGCACGATGCAGGTCAGTATCCCCTGTGTAACGGTCAGGTCTACGGTGCGCAATGGCTCTTTCTCTCAGGCGGTATAAACTGTGGTAACAGAATAGGCGGAAAGCTTATGCTCCGCGGCCAGATGCCCGTAGAGGAAGCAGGAAATATGCTCCTCTGCTTGGCGGCAGTAAAGAAATATTCGGGCGGTGATCAGAAGCTCTTCGACGAAAATAAGGAGCTTATGAAACAGTGGGTAGATTATCTTGTTGAATTCGGTTACAATCCTGCAACTCAGCTCTGTACTGATGACTTCGCAGGACATCTTGCGCGTAACTGTAACCTGAGCCTTAAGGCAATACTTGGTATCGCGGCATATGCAGAGCTTTCAGGTGACGCTTCCTATATGGAAATTGCAAAGAAATATGCAAAACAGTGGGAGATAGACGCAAAAGCAGATCACGAGGGAACACGCCTTACGTTTGATAGCGGAGACGGCTGGAGCCTTAAGTACAATATCGTCTGGGATACACTTCTTGGATACAATATTTTCTCCGATGTGGTAAAGCAGAACGAGATCAAACTCTATATGTCCAAGATGAACCGCTACGGTGTACCGCTTGATAACCGCGCGGATTATACTAAGATAGATTGGCTTATGTGGTCTACTTGCATCTGGAAGGACAAGGAGTATTTCGACGCAGTATGTCAAAGTATGGTAAACATGGTCAATGAAACGCTTGATCGTGTACCTCTTACCGACTGGTACTTCACAAGCACCGCGGACTATCGTGCATTCAGAAACAGATCGGTAGTAGGCGGATTGTTTATCAACCTTCTCGACTGATCAAAATATAAATTTCAGAGGGCGTTGTGACCGTCCTCTGACTTTTTATAAATTGTCATAAATCCCTTGTATTGTGACGCAAAAAGTGATACAATAATTGTATTGATATTCGAAAGTTTGAGGATTTATAGGTATGAAAATACTCGAGGTAGTCGCCGCCCTTATATGGCAGGACGGTAAATTCTTGATATGTCAGCGCCCGTCTCATAAGGCGCGAGGACTTTTGTGGGAGTTCGTCGGCGGTAAGGTCGAGAACGGAGAAACCAAGGAGCAGGCTCTCATAAGAGAGTGCAGGGAAGAGCTTGCCGTGACGGTGGCGGTCAGAAATGTATTTATGGACGTTGTCCACGAATATCCTGATCTTACGATCCACCTGACACTTTTCAATGCTGAAATAGTAGCAGGAACACTTCAGATGCTTGAACATAACGATATACGTTGGATCTCACCGGTTGAAATAGCAGATTACGAATTCTGCCCGGCAGATGAGGAGATTTTGAAAGAAATAATCATAAGATACGTCAGTGAGGTGAATTGATTGCCACTGCATATTATCAGACAGGACATCACAAAAATGCGCGTAGATGCAATAGTCAATACGACGAATGAGGAAATGGTCGGTTATAGCGGCGTGGATCTTGCAATACATTCTATTGCAGGTGCAGAGCTTGACGCGGAATGTGCAAGACTTGCCCCACTTGGGCTCGGACAGGCAAAGCTTACGCCCGGATTCGGATTGCCCTGTAAATACGTTATACATACGTCAGGCCCAGTATGGCACGGCGGACTGCTTGGTGAAAGTATTATACTGCGCTCTTGCTACGTCGAATCCTTGAAGCTTGCTGTCGAAAATGGGTGTACCTCTGCTGCATTTCCACTGATCAGCTCAGGTACTTACGGATACCCGAAGGAACAGGTACTTAAGTTTGCCATTCAAGTTATTACCGAATTTCTGTATGAACACGAATTAACGGTTTATCTCTGCGTTTTTGATAAAGAATCCTATTCGTTCAGCAAAGAGCTTTACAACGATATTCAGTCTTTTATCAACGATAGATATGTAGACTTACACGGAGTTGATTTCTATGGAGACCTTGATATCTCAGATGCGCATATACTTTCCGACTGTATTCCGGATCGAAGTCGGATACAGAGAACAGTATGCCGAAGCTCCGCTCCTCCTAATAAAGGCCGTACGGACGAGTCGTTGTACGAGTATCTGAAGCAGATGGACAGAAGCTTCAGGGAAATGCTATTTGATCTGATCGATGAAAGCGGTATGACCGACGTCGAATGCTACAAAAGAGCAAATGTGGATAAACGTACCTTCTCCAAAATCAAGAGCAATAAGGACTATAAGCCTTCCAAGCCGACCGTCATCGCCTTTGCGATCTCTCTGCGTCTTGATCTGGACACTACCCAAGAGCTGCTCGCAACCGCCGGCTTTACTCTGTCAAGAAGTAAGGTCTTTGATAAGATAATCAGGTACTTTATCCTGAAAGGAAATTATAATATATTCGAGATCAACGAAGCATTGTTTGAATTCGATCAAACTCTTCTCGGCGGATTTTAAAAGTCTCCCGTCAAGCGACCAAGCCTCCCTTTGAAAGTGCTATAATTAAGGCACAAAAACAAAGGGAGGCTTAAATTATGAAAAACAACGTAACAGAACTCGTATTTATCCTTGACAGAAGCGGCTCTATGATGGGCTTTGAGGATGACACCGTCGGCGGCTTCAACGCCACTATTGAAAGACAAAAGGCACAAGAGGGAAAGGTATACGTTTCAACAGTGCTGTTTGACAATTATAGCGAGGTCATCCACGACAGAGTAGACATCAACGATATCAAACCGATGACACGAAAGGATTATCAGGTGCGCGGATGCACGGCTCTGCTCGATGCGATTGGCGGAGCGATACACCATATCGGAAATATTCACAAGTACGCCCGTCCCGAGGATGTTCCCGAGCATACAATCTTCGTTATCACTACCGATGGCATGGAAAATGCAAGCCATAACTATTCAAGCTCAGAGATCAAAAGAAAGATCAAACGTCAGACTGAAAAATACGGATGGGAGTTTATCTTCCTTGCCGCAAATATCGATGCGGTTGAAACCGCTGAAAGCATAGGCATCCGCCGCGAGCGCGCCGCCAATTATAGTCAGACAGGGAAGGGCGTTGAACGAAGCTACTATGCAATGAGCGAAGCAATTTCAACTGTAAGAGCCTGCAGAGCGGACGAGATGGATCTTGAAGGATACCTGGACGAAAATGCATAAAACGGTTGATTTTATATTATGGATCAATAGAAATAGTTTCCCGTAAAAGCAAAAAAGGGGCTGTCTCACTTGCGTGAGACAGCCCGGTTCTGTGTAGGAGTGTTATAGTGTAACTCCGTTTTTAAATATGGCAATGTCACTGTATCCCCTGCGCTCACCCTTTACCGCCATGCCTTCAGCTACACGGAGACAAAGCGCAAAGAGACGTTCGGTATGAAGATCGTCACTGCCTTCGGAAATCATCGCTCCGGCATCGTAATCAATCCAATGTGGCTTTTTCGCTGCCAGTGCTGAGTTCGTTGATATCTTTACAGTCGGAACAGGTGCGGAAAGCGGCGTGCCTCTTCCGGTCGAGAACAATATCATATTTGCACCCGCCGCCATAAGATTGGTTACGGCTACAAGATCGTTTCCGGGGCCGTTCACTATGTGAAGTCCTGCACCGCAGGTGCGCTCCCAGCACTGTCCGGCTCCCACAACGGGCACAAGACCACCCTTTTGCACACACCCAAGCGATTTTTCCTCAAGTGTGCTGATACCACCCGCAATATTACCGGGAGACGGATTTTCAGAAATCTTCTCTCCATGATCTATATAGTATTGACGGAACCCGTTTATCATTCTGACGGCTTTTTCAAATACTACTTCATCCTTGCATCTTGAAAGCAGTACCTCCTCCGCGCCGAACATTTCTGGTATCTCCGTCATCAGTATTGATGCACCTCTTAATGCAAATAGCTCGGAAACACGCCCAATCAGCGGATTTGCCGTGATTCCACTGTATCCGTCACTTCCGCCGCATTTTACTCCTATTCTGAGCTTGCTTATCGGGAGTGATACCGCACGGTCACAGTCAGTTATGGCTTTAAGTTCTGTAAGAAGCCGAAGCCCCTCTGCAATCTCGTCTCCGCAATCCTGGATGTTCAGATACTTTATCCTGTTGCGATCGTATTCTCCGCCGTAGCCCTCAATTGCCTCACGCACACCGCCGATCAGGTTGTTTTCACATCCAAGCCCGAGCACAAGTACTCCACCCGCATTCGGATGCCTTGCAAGCGCGGCAAGCGTTAACCTGGTGTTTTCAAGATCATCTCCAAGCTGTGAGCATCCGTACGGATGCGTGATAGCCGTTCCGCCAATAGCCTCTGCAAGCTCACGCGCTACTCCGTTTATGCACCCAACGGTGGGGATTATCCATATGCCGTTGCGGATACCCGCGCGCCCGTCCATCCTTTCGTACCCATTGAAAAATCCGGTTTCGGCGCTTATCGGGCTTCCACCCGTGGGGCGGTAGCTCCATTCGGTTATCCCTGAAAGCCGCGACGTGAGATTGTCCGGAGAGACACGCTCCCCCTTTGCAATATCACACATTGCAGTTCCTATGGGAAAACCGTACTTTATGACGGCTTCGCCTTGCTTAATATCCCTTGCGGCGTATTTCTGACCGTCGGATAAATTTACTTCTACGTTGTCATTACGGTGAATTAACATTCCGTTCGTTCCTTTCTATCGTGTAACGGTAGCATTCCTGTGCAGATTTCAGTTCAGCGTGATCTCAATTACGGCAACAGCTGCTGCAGGAAGCGTGATGCTTTCGCATGCTACGTCATGTTCAGTAGGCTTGAAAGCGTTCACGTTGTCAGGCGTTATCTCCTCCTCGGGGTCGGCACTGATACAGTACATTTTTGCGGCTTTTACCGAACCGTTAAGCTCTCCAAAATCGATAGAAAGCGTCTGCGCGGTAGTCATTGAGGTGTTGGTTACGTGCAGATATACCGTGTTTTCCGTTTTGGTAGCAGTAGCATCTATGTCTCCCGAATAGCATACGTCGAGGTACTTTTTACCAACGTGTGTTCCGTAAAGCTTCATTACCTCGCCGACAGGCTGCAGATAGGTTATTCCTTCTCGCATTGGAGTCGGGATCATAAGTGCATTAACCTGCCATACGTTTCCGCAGAAATCTGCCATGGTGGCAATCTCAAGTATATCACTGTTACGCATTTGTACGTTCAGAATTCTTGCATACGATGCACCTGCTCCCCAGGAGGAAAGGATCTCGTTTCTGTTTCTGCCGTGTAAAGCAAAATGTCCCTCGGTCATTGCAATCTTCTTACCGCCACAATCAGCCCTCATATCCGCGATATGCGCCTCAAGCGAAAGTCTTGCCCTCTGCATATGCTCCCAGGCACGCGCGTAGTCCTTGCGATATTCTACACCGTCAAATGGCGCGTCCGGCCCTTCGGGAGTAAAATGATGGTGGAATGCGATAAGATCAATATCGTCTATCTGACTCATGCGTCCGCACCAACTCGTGTCTTCCTTTTTAAGATCATAGTCACCCCAACCGATCAGCTTGATGCTGTCGTCAACCGCCTTCATTCTTGCGGCAAAGCGCCTCGTTACCTCTGCGGTCTTTGCGGCTCCGTATCCATTTGCATCGTATGAAGTCTCGTTTCCAATCTGCCAGTATTTTACGCCGAAGGGCAGGGGGGAACCGTTCTTTATACGCTCGGCATTGTTCGGATTGTTGCAGTAGTCTACCCACTCTGCCGCCTCTGCTTCTGTGCCAAAGCGGTCAGTTCCGTTTTTCGGATGTGCCCAATTCATCCTGCCGTCAGATTCCATGTTGACTACCAACAAAGGATCCGCGCCAACCCTCTTGCAGAAGTCCAGGAATTCGTGCGTACCTACCTGGTTGTTAAACATTCCGTTCCAACAGTAGTTGACCATCGGAATACGTTGTGAAAGCGGCCCGATCGCCTCGCGCCAGTGGTAGTATGATGCGAAGCATCCGCCCCAACGAAGCATACGGGGCGCAAGCTCCTGTGTCTTTTTAACAACGTCGGGATACCAATCCTGCTCGGTGAAGTCCCAAGCCGCATCTACTGAAGAGTCGCACGTTCCCAATGGCTCCATGAACTGCATATAAAGGTATGGGGATACGTCATGCTTTTCTTTTGTGTTGATCTTTACGCTTATCATTTTTTTGATCCTTTCAAGTATGATTTGTATGCCGGCTTATTCTGCCTGCGGTAAATCAAAGTGCGGAAGAAGGAATGAGATATCCTCTCCCCAAAGCTCAGTGCTTGATAGGATTTCACTTAAAGTGCCTTTACGCATAAGGTCAATAACCCTTTCGTCATCCTTTGGTTTTCCTTCTTTGTAGAATTTTATCAGTTGAGACAAAGCAAAAATAAGATTTTTCGGGGATTTACCGTACCTTGCACGGTATTCAAGAATAGACGGAAGCACGCGCACCTTGAACTTGCTTACCGAGTTCAAAGAGATAGCCTCACAACGGTGGCATATGTGCGGATTATCAAATCTCTTTATTACTTCGCAGGCATATGCGATTGCTTCCTCTGCCTTTTCCTCTCCAAGTGAGGGGATAATTTCTTCAAACAAGCACGCACGAAGATGATTATATGTAATAGGCGTCTTCATGCACTCTCCCACCGTTTCCACACCGGATAGAAGTGCGTAAGGGATCATGGACGTGTGTGCCCCGTTCAGTATCCTGACCTTCAAGGTGCGATACTCGTCAACGTCCCTTACCCATTTTATGTTCATTCCTATAGATGCAAACGGCAGACGGCTGTCCTCCGCACCCTCTATTACCCATAAATGGAAGAACTCACTCGTATTTATCTCATTGTCTGAGTAGGGAACGTCGATCTCCTCGTCGGTTTTGCCCGATACGATGCGATCAACAAGCGTGTTCCTGAATAAGCATTCCGAATCCATCCAGGCGTTAAATCCGTCTCCGAGAGACCAATCAGCAGCATGCTTTTTTACCGCCTCGCAAAGAGTATCTCCGTTCTTTTCAATGAGCTCACACGGCAGAATGAGCAAACCGTTGAGTCCTTTTCTGTATCTTTCGTAAAGCATACGCGTAAGACGCGCAGGATACGTTTCAGGCACACTGTCCTCGGAAAACTCGCAGTATTGATATACAATTCCAGCCTCGGTCGTGTTGGAGACTACCGTCTCAAGCGTGGGTATCGCGGCAAGTGCAAGAAGATCCTCAGGTCTGTCCGCAGGACTTATGCTTCCTTCAACAGAGTCAATTACGGTAATATCACAGTTTTCGCCGTCGCGCGCAACGTGCGTATAAGTATAATTCTGCTCTGCCAATGGATCTGCTCCGCGCGTCTTGGCACGAATGATCATGGCGTTTCCGTTATATATCCCCGCGTCGTTCGCCTTTTGAAGCATCCAATCGAAGAATCCCCTGAGAAACACTCCGCCGCCAAACTGCGCTATCTTCACAGGACGAGCAGGTCTTGTGTGTTCTGCTATAGACTTTTTTGTTGTCATAATTCAGCACCCTTGTTCCATTTTTTGGTTGTAAAATTCATACGCCCTCAAGCATATTTACACATATTTTAGCATATTTATTTATTTATTGCAATATAAAAATATAACTTTTTCAAACATTTACCGAGGCTTTTTCAATAGCAGTATTTAAAGCAGATATCATAGCCGTATTTATCCCTCGCTTCAGATTTTTACGTTTCATATCCTGACAAAAGTAAATAGTTATAAGTAATTCCGACTTGTTTACAGAATCATATTGAATAAAAGCAATTTTGATGGTATAATTATTTATCCGTGAAATGCCACGAAGGGGGTATCTATGAATCCGCACATCAGAAATCTGAGCAAAATTGAGTTCGTCGTAACTTACGCCTGCACGGGACGGTGCCGTCACTGCTCCGAGGGAGACCATACAAATTGTGGTGAGCATATCGATTCCGAGATTGCCGCGGATGCGGTGCGGAAGATTGCGGCGGAGTATGATATCAAAACCGTGATGACTTTTGGCGGTGAACCGCTTTTGCATACGGATGCAGTCTATGCGATCATGATATCCGCAACAGAGTTGAACATACCCAAACGCCAGGTCATCACCAACGGCTATTTTTCAAAGAATGCCGTTAAAATCCAAGAGGTCGCCGAGCGACTTGCCGCGTGCGGCGTGAACGACCTGCTTTTGTCGGTGGATGCGTTCCATCAGGAAACCATACCACTTGACGTAGTAAAGCAATTTGCCGCAGAAGCAAAGAAGTGCGGCATCCCGATCCGCATTCAGCCTGCGTGGTTGGTGAGCATGACGGATGACAATCCGTACAACCGAAAAACGCGAGCGATCCTCGACAGCTTTGTAGATATGGAGCTTTCTGTGGGAGAGGGAAATGTCATTTTCCCGGAAGGAAACGCGCGGAAATATCTCGCGGAGTATTTCACGGACGAACTTCCAGAAAATCCGTATGTGGAAGATCCTCACGATGTGCAGTGCGTGTCGTTCTCACCGAATGGCGACGTTCTCGGGGGGAACGTGTACGAGCGCGATATCATGGAAATTATAAAGGATTACGTACCGTGAGAATCGATCTCATCTATTAGCATAAATTTGAGAATGTACAACGAACTTATAACCAAGGAGTATAATTATGGCATACCTATTTCCTTTCGGACAGAAACTGCATCCGCTGGTGCAGCAAGACAAATCTCCTAAAAAGGTTTTTGTTTTAGGAGTTTATGCCAGCGCCGTTCACGCAAAATGGAAGAAAGACGGACAAATTATTTGTCAGGCACTTGCCGTGGCAAGTGAGCCCTGCATCTTTTGGAATGGAAAAGATGCAAAAGAGATAATAGACAAAATCGCAATTCCGGCTGAGCTCGGCTATCTTGAGCCCGCCGGAAAGCAACTCAACGGCCCATCTGCAAAAGTTCTTGACGATAATATTCTCAAGCCCTTGGGGTATATTCGCGAGGATGCCTGGCTTTGTGATTGCCTTCCCGAAACGCGCATCAATTCAAGTCAGGCGAAGGTCATCAAGGAGAGATACAATCCCTTGATTGAACAATACGGATTAAATCCCGTTACCATACCCAACCGCCCCACTGCTTTTTGTGATCAAAAGAGAGCGGAAGAGATAACTGCCGAGCTTATGGAATCGGAAGCCGGACTTTTGATACTTTTGGGAGATATTCCGATTGCACAATATCTCAAAAAGGTTGCCGACGTTCCATATTCAACACTTGGCGAGTATGTGGATTTGTACGGTTACGGAAAAGCTACTAATGTTGTTATTTGCGGAAAAACGATAAAAGTACTGCCTCTTGCTCATCCAAGACAAATAGGAGCTCTCGGCGCGCATAGTGAAAAGTGGTTCAAGGCTCATCGTGAATGGGAAAAGAAAGCAAAGACACATGATGCTCCGTAAAGGAGAAAAAATATGACCAACCAAGAAATATTGAAAATCGCCATGGCGCAATCCGCCATCGACCTTTGCGCCGAGCCTCTTGACTTTGAAAAGAGAGAGAACGTTATCGTCATATCGCGCGAGAGCGATGGCGCGAGGCGGTACTTGAAGCTCCCGTTTTCCTGTCAGCTTGTGTCCTATGGCAATAATGTGGTGGCGTCGGTGTTGCCCGAATTTCGAGAGATCACAGAAAGTTACATAAACAAATATCCTGTTGAGCATTTGTTTGAAACGCCGCATCTGCACGTTCTGAACGATGCGTTGATGAAAAAAGAGCAGAAGATCTGCTTTATGGCGGAGTATTTTTTGCCTGACATGAACGCGCTCCGTGCGCTCGATTGCCCCTATGAGCTTCGCATTTTGGAGCAGAATGACTTTTCCGACCTATATCTGCCTGAATGGAGGAATGCGCTCTGCGAGCAACGAAAGCATCTCGACGTTCTCGGCGTGGGGGCGTATGACGGAGATAAGCTGGTCGGTCTTGCGGGATGCTCTGCCGATTGCTATACTATGTGGCAAATTGGCATTGACGTGCTTCCCGAGTATCGCAGACATGGAATTGCCTCGGCGCTTACAAGCCGACTTGCCATCGAGATTTTAAACCGAGGAAAAGTGCCGTTTTACTGCGCTGCTTGGTGTAACGTAAAGTCCGTCCGCAACGCCATCAAAAGTGGCTTCCGTCCTGCGTGGGTGGAAATGACGGCAAAGTCTTGCCTGGCGGTGGATGAGATAAACCGATAAGTATTTAGCGTGCAGATAGCAACAGACAGTTGCTTGTCAACTCAGGCAATCTGTGGTAAAATATAACCACAAAATACAGGAGGGTTAAATGATGGAAACAAAGGATATTATTTTAGAACTCAGAACGAAAAAAGGTCTTTCGCAAGAGGAACTTGCCAAAATGGTATTTGTGACAAGACAGGCGGTTTCTCGTTGGGAGAACGGAGAGACGATACCAAACACCGAAACGCTGAAGCTTCTATCAAAGGAGTTTGACGTTTCAATCAATACGCTTCTCGGCTCCCCTCAAAATCTAATCTGCCAATGCTGCGGTATGCCGCTTGAGGACACTAACATCAGCAAAGAACCGGACGGATTTTTCAACGAGGAATATTGCAAGTGGTGCTATGCCGACGGCAATTTCTGTTATACAAGTCTTGAAGAACTGACCGACTTCTTGGTCGGTCATATGTCGAATGAAAATTGGCCGGCTGAAGCGGCAAGAGCTTATTTTGACGAGCATCTTCCCAAGCTCAACTATTGGAAACGCTATGCGGAGCTTGGCGGTGATGAAAACTTCAAGAAATTCAAAGAGCAGCTTATCCGTGAATTTAACGATCTACATATCGAAGGAATGCCCGAGGTCAAGACGCTCAATTTCCTTGTGGGCGGTTATATAAATATGGAATACTCGCTTCCGAACGGACAAAAGGTAAAATTCCTTGATGATAATACCACCTATCTCGCTAATCAGCTTGAATGCGAATTCGGCGGTAACCGTTGTTTTGGTATTGCAGGAAATATGGACTTCCTTCTCGTCTGTACTTATGAAGAAAACGGCGAGAATCCCGAACTTGTGATCTATAAGAAAAGATAAGAATAAGCCGCCGGGGTTTCGATCAAACCCTTGGCGGCTGTTTGGATATATCAGTTATGATCGTGCTTGA
>JAFVRO010000023.1 GCA_017504205.1 Clostridia bacterium
CGTGCAAGCACGAAAGTTCGGCAAGCTCAAGATGACACGGGCGGTTGTAGTCGAAACCCGAAGGGCAAACCGCCAAAGCGGTTTGGATCTCGCGGGAAGAACCAATGTAAACGTTTAGATGTTACAACATAGTAGGGGCGAACTGCGTTCGCCCGCGGGCGTTCAAAGAACGCCCCTACGGATAAACAAAAATTGATATGCAGAAAGCAAAGATTAACCCCGACAGATTTTTTATGTCTGTCGGGGCTTACGTTATTTTATAATATCTATGTTACTTTCGTTTATAATCACACCTTGTCCGTCATTTAATCGAATTACTTCACGATTAAGTGTATGTTCATATTGAGCACATTTTTCCTCAAAACCTGTGTATTTCTTCAAGAATTTGCTGTAATGCGGAAGTATGCAAATATCTGTAAAATTGCACGCAGATAAATCTTTTAGTCCTACAATGTTCATCTCGGGAGAGTAAAGATCTATCAAATCAAGAGAAGGTGTAAGAACCAGTGCGCCTGCACTACATCCTATCAAATACCTATTTTGTGCGAAGTATTTTAACACATCAAAAAAACAATTTTTTTGTATTGAGTTCAATAGATAGTAAGGATTGCCTCCTATTAATTCTACCACGTCATATTGCATAAGCTCTGTTGGTAATTGATTGTCAAAGTCAAAGCATTCAACAGACAGCCCAAGCATTCTTAATTCGTTTGTTAATCTTTCAACATGATAGTTTTTTTCTTTATATTCGTTATCAGCAGTAACAACAAGAGCAGCCTTACCTGCTTTGATGTATGTTTTTACTCTGCCCATTAATTCATTACTTGATAAACCATTTGAAGTTAGTAAAATCATTTGATACCTCTTTTATCGCAAGTTTCGCCTTTGTATTACAGCGTTGCAAGCAACGCGGGCTTCGGGCAAAGCCCATACCCCTAAGGTTGCATGTGTCCTGAGGCTCCCTCCGGGAGGGAGCTGTCACCGAAGGTGACTGAGGGAGAGTGCGATACAATAAGTTTTATCCAAACCTAAAGCGACGCAGGCTCCTTCCACCGCTAGCGCGGTCCCCCTCCATCTCGGAGGGAGGCTTTCTGTTAGCTCCATTATAACACAAATCGGCAGAAAAAACAACTTCTCTGCCGAATTATGTTAATTTCATTTCACTCTACGAGCTATAAGCAAAAAGAGCTGCGTTATTACGCAACCCTTTTTCTTTAAACTAAACCGTCAACTTATGCAAGCTCTGCAAAGTACTTGATGGTTCTTACCATCTGGCTGGTGTAGCTGTTCTCGTTGTCGTACCATGAAACAACCTGTACCTGGTAGGTGTCATCGTCGATCTTTGCAACCATGGTCTGGGTAGCATCGAAGAGTGAACCGTAGGTGATACCGATAATGTCGCAGGATACGAGCTGATCCTCGGTGTAACCGAAGGAAGCGGAGGATGCAGCCTTCATAGCAGCGTTGATGCCTTCCTTAGTGATGTTCTGTCCCTTAACAACAGCAACGAGAATGGTGGTTGAACCGGTCGGAACGGGAACTCTCTGTGCAGATCCGATGAGCTTACCGTTGAGCTCAGGGATAACGAGGCCGATTGCCTTAGCAGCACCGGTGGAGTTAGGAACTATGTTAACTGCAGCAGCGCGTGCGCGGCGGAAGTCGCCCTTTCTGTGGGGGCCGTCAAGAACCATCTGGTCACCGGTGAAAGCGTGAACGGTGGTCATGATACCGCTCTGGATAGGAGCGTAATCGTTAAGAGCCTTTGCCATAGGAGCGAGGCAGTTGGTGGTGCAGGATGCAGCGGAGATGATGGTATCATCAGCGGTGAGAGTGTTCTCGTTTACACTGTAAACGATAGTGGGAAGATCGTTTCCTGCGGGAGCAGAAATAACAACCTTTTTAGCACCGGCATTGATGTGAGCCTGTGATTTTTCCTTTGAGGTGTAGAAACCTGTGCACTCGAGAACGACGTCAACGCCGAGCTCGCCCCAAGGACAGTTGTTAGCGTCCTTCTCTGCATAGATCTTGATCTCTTTTCCGTTAACAGTGATGCTGTCCTCGCCTGCGGTTACGGTATCTGCGAGAGCGTATCTGCCCTGTGCGGAATCGTATTTGAGAAGGTGAGCAAGCATAGCAGGGCTAGTAAGGTCGTTGATAGCAACTACTTCATAACCCTCTGCTCCGAACATCTGTCTGAAAGCCAGACGACCGATACGGCCAAAGCCGTTAATGGCAACTTTTACTGACATGGTAATCCTCCATATATAAATAATTAAATTTTTTGGCATTTTTACTCGGAACTGCTTGTACCCCAGTTCCAACCACCTTATATTGTACCGCAAATTCATCAAAAAAACAAGGGCTTTGACTAAATTTTATCATTTTTGTATGAATGTATCTAAATGTAAAAATTATGCCAATCTTTTTGTGCAATCTTCACAATTATTATATAGATATATTGTTTAATATGGCAGTAAAATCGCTTTTGTTCCCTCCATCACATCAATTCTCTTGACATAACCTCAAAAATGCGGTATAATAGAACAACACCGAAAAACAAAAGGGAAGGGGGCGCGCAAAGGTGAAAAGAATAATAAACCAGGTGGTAGGTATATTCAAAAGGCTCGATCCCATCCTGCTTGCCTGCACTCTGCTTCTGTCCACAATGAGCATCGTCACAATATACGGCGGAAGAGACGCCTTCGGTACTCGCGCCGTGCTTATGCAGGTGGCTATGACGCTTGCCGGACTTGTCATCACCGTGATAATTGCCAATATCGAGTATCAGTTTATAGTCGAGCGCCTTTGGCCATTCATCGCCGCACTGTCCGTCGGATTGCTCGTACTTGTGCTTCTGTTCGGCGAATCCGTCGGAGAAAACCAAAGCTGGCTGAATATCCCGTTCGTCAATATACTTATCCAACCCTCCGAATTCGTCAAGGCATCCTTTATCCTGACCTTTTCCTATCATATACATAAGGTAAGAAACACCGTCAATAAACCCCTGACCCTGCTTGGACTCGGTGCTCACGCCGCAGCAATTATCGGCCTGATACTTATTTCAGGTGACCTCGGCGTTGCCCTGGTCTACGTCGGTATCGTGCTTGTCATGCTTTTCTGCGCAGGACTCTCGCCACTCTACTACGCAGGCGGTCTGCTTGCGGTGGTGGTTGCATTCCCATATATCTGGCCACATCTTCGTCCTTATCAGCAGGACAGAATAGTTGTAGGCTTCAATCCCGAGCTCGACCCTCTGGGCAAAGGATACCAGCCCCTGCTCAGCCGAAGCGCAATAGAAAACGGCGGCTTCTTCGGCAACGGAATAAACGGCGGCGAGATTTATAAAATACTCCCCATCTCCGAGTCCGACTTCGTCTTTTCCACCTTCTGTGAAAAATTTGGATTTGTCGGCGCACTTCTTATGATAACCGTAATGATAGTTCTCGTTGTTCGCCTCCTCTATATCGCAAAAGGCGCCGCAAAGGACTACGGCTCACTGATCTGCATCGGAATTGCCGCTATGGTTGTGGTTCAGGCAACCGAAAATATCGGAATGTGTCTTGCTATGCTCCCCGTAATCGGCATAACACTGCCGTTTATGAGCGCGGGCGGCTCATCTATTCTTGCAATCAATATCATAATGGCAATGGCACATAGCGTATATTCACACAAGACCCGAAAAATTTACTCCTATAACGTTGGCGAAAAACTTCATAGTGTAGAAGATATATGATTTGACTTGGGTCAGTAATAAAAAAACTCCGTGGCGAATATAATGCACTAAAAGCACGTATCCCACGGAGGTATTTTATATGTTCATTTATTCTTTTAAGGCAGGCACCGTAAGGTTTTTCGGTGTACTCTGCGTCACTCTCCTTGCCCTGATCACCCTGATCGCCTTTGTTCCCTCATATGACTCAAGCGTTCCCACGGGAGCTGTGCAGTCAGACACGGTGAGCTACGATAAGATCAAAACCAACGAGGATCGGATCAATTTCCTGAAACAGTTCGGCTGGCAGACCGAGGAAGAGCCCGTCGAGATAAAAGAGATCACGATCCCCACACAGTTTGATAAGGTGCTCGGCGCATATAACGAGCTCCAACGCTCCCAGGGACTTGATCTTGCCAAATACAAAAACAAGACCGTCACCCGATACACCTACATAGTGACCAATTACCCCGATTACGACGGCGTAGTGTACGCAAATATTCTCGTCTACCGCAAAAGAGTCATAGGCGGCGATATCTGCTCCGCCGACCGTAGCGGATTTGTCACGGGCTTTGACGGAAAATAATATAACTAACTGCGGGCTGTCTTTTTAAGGCAGCCCCCTTTTTAAAACTTGGGCGCATTTTTTTATTATTCTGTTGACTTTTTTTGGGGCGTATGTTATTATATTAATGTATACGGTATTTTGAACCGTTGCAATTCATAGATAAAGGAAGGATAAAAAATGAGTATTAAGGTTGCACTTTTGGGATTTGGAGGAATAGCAAGATCACATTTCCGCGGATATGAAAAAATTATGGCTGAGAATAGCGATGTCAAACTTGTCGCTATCTGTGATATTAACCCCGTAAGATTCGAGATAGCTCAGTCGATCAATATCGATACAGGTAAAGCAAAATTCGACCTCACAGGCATCAATCTCTACAACAACGTATATGATATGCTTGAAAAGGAAGAGATAGATATGGTAGATATCTGCCTACCTACTTACCTGCACGCAGAATATACTATCGAAATGCTCAAGGCAGGAAAGCACGTTATGTGCGAAAAACCGATGGCGCTTTCAAGCGAACAGTGCCGTGAGATGATCGAAACCGCGAGGGCTGAAGGAAAAAAACTTATGATAGGTCAGTGCCTCAGATTTGAGCCTATGTACCTTTGCCTTAAAGAGTTCGTTGATACCGGCGTTTTCGGTAAGGTGAATTACGCATTCTTTGACAGAATCAGTGCGCTTCCAAAATGGGGCTATAAGGACTGGTTCCGCTCAACCCGACATAGCGGCGGTTGCGCACTCGACCTGCATATCCACGACGTAGATATGGTCAGATTTCTTTTCGGTGAGCCCGATTCAGTTTCATCCGTAGCACAGAACGCAACCGTAAAATGGCAGCTTATAAATAGCCGCTTCAATTATAAGGATATCCCCGTGGTTATCGCAACGGGTAGCTGGAGCGCCTCTCCGCTTTCCTCCTTTAAGATGTCCTACCGTGTAGGCTTTGAAAAGGCAGAGGTTATACTTGATGGCGGTAAGGTCACGGTATACCCCATGGATAACAGTATAAACGACGGTCAGTCCTATGTTGTAGACCTTCCTGATAAGGCAAGAATGGCTGAGGAGATCAAGTACTTCATCTCAACCTTTGCATACGGCAAGGAAAACGTGACCAATACCCCCGAAAGCGCACTCGCATCCGTTGAACTTGTCGAAAAACTCAGACGCAGTGCCGATGAGGGCGGTATCATTATCTGAAATACATATACGATATAGTCGCAAGGGGCACTCTCAATCATATAGTACCGTTTTGTCAGAATTGTAAGCCCGGAGGAATATGGAAGGAATTATGGAAAGAAATACGGAAATCAGAAAGCATCTCCCTTTGAAAGACTCGGACGGTAACGTTAATGAGTATCAGTTTATATTTTTTAAGGTCAGATATAACCACTTCAGAGATACATCTACCGCAATCGATCTTGAAGTAAGAGATAGAGAGGAATTTGCAGAATGTGAATGCGTGCTCTGCCTCCCCGATTCATATTCGGATGACGGAGACGAAACACCGTTTGTACTTTCATTTCATGGCTCAGGAGGTCGCGTCTGTGAGGAGTTAAACCTTGTCGGAGGTATAAAGTACTGCCCTGATTGCGTTAAAGCAGGCTACGCCGTGCTCGATGTCTGTGGATCTGAACCACACGGCATCACTATGGGATGTCCCGAACATCTTTTCGCAGCTTATAAAGCCTATAGATACGCCATAAAACATTTCAACCTTTCCCACGACGTGCTCCTTTCGGGCGCATCCATGGGCGGACATACCGCTATAAATTTTGCAAACACTTTCCCCGGTATCGTCCGCGCGATCGGTATCTTCTATCCCGGACTCAATTTGGATAGAGTTTCCGTGAACGGCCATGAATGTGCCGGCATCTGGGACAGATCCAAAACAAAACGAGAAGATGTACCATCGCTCCGCGATAGAATAGTCGAGATCTACCGCTTCCCAACCAACGAATGGTACGAACTCAATACCGTAGGCTTTAACCCCTACCGCGCTCGCTCCTTCATTAACTCAGACGGCGAAAGAGTAGTCATCCCACCGTGCCCCATCAAGATCTGGCAGGGAACTGCCGATAAATCCGTCGATCCCGTTATGGCAGAGGAATTTGTAAACTCCGTCCGCCGATCAGGCTCGTATATTGAATTTCATCTCCTTGACGGTATAGGTCATAAGCCATCACCAATAATGAAAAAAGAGCAAGTTATGTGGTTCAACCGGTTTATTTAACAAAAAGTTGCCAGTTGACAAAAAAACAGAGCAAAAACAGAAGGGATTCTCACTTTCTTTACATATGGCAAGGAAAACGTGACCAATACCCCCCGAAAGCGCGCCCGTATCCGTCGAACTCGTCGAAAAGCCAATACGCAGTGCCGATGAGGACGGTATCATTAGCTGAACCAAATAAATACAATAAGGTCGATGTCCCTTTTGCGGCACCGACCCGTTTTGTCAGAATTTCAAGCACGGAGGATATTATGGAAAGAAATACGGAAATCAAAAAACTTCTCACATTGACCAACTCGGACGGCAACGTGCGCGAGCATCCATTCATATTTTTTAAGGTCAGATATAACCACTTCAGGGATACCTCCACATCCATTGACCTCGAGGTAAGGGATAAAGAGGAAATTGCCGAATGCGAATGCGTGCTCTGTCTCCCCGACTCATATTCGGATAACGGCGATGAAACACCCCTGATCCTCTCCTTCCACGGTGCAGGAAGCCGTGTATGCGAAGAGACAGATAAAGTCGGCGGCGTAAAGTATTGCCCCGATTGTATAAACTCAGGATATGCCGTCCTTGACGTCTGCGGCTCTGAGCCCTACGGCACTACCATGGGCTGCCCCGAGCATATCTTCGCCGCCTATAAAGCATATAAATACGCCGTAAAGCATTTCAACCTTTCCCACGACGTGCTCCTCTCGGGCGCATCCATGGGAGGTCACGTTGCTATGAACTTCGCAAATACCTTCCCCGGTATCGTCCGCGCCATCGGTATCTTCTACCCCCGACTCAATATGGATAAGGTCACCGTAAACGGTCACGAATGCATCGGAACCTGGGATAAAATCAAAGCCAAAAAGGAAGGCGAACCCTCGACTCACGATAGAATAATAGAGATCTACCGTTTCCCAACCAACGAATGGTACGAACTCAATACCGTAGGCTTTAACCCCTACCGCGCTCGCTCCTTCATTAACTCAGACGGCGAAAGAGTAGTCATCCCGCCGTGCCCCATCAGGATCTGGCAGGGAACCGCCGATAAGACCGTCGATCCCGTTATGGTCGAGGAATTCGTAAACTCCGTCCGTCGCTCGGGGTCTTATATCGAGCTCCACCTCCTCGACGGCGTAGGACATAAACTCTCCCCCATAATGCTCAAGGAGTTACCCATGTGGTTTAATAGATTCATTTAACTCATAAGCCGACATAGGCATAATAAACAGAGCAGGAACAGAAGGAATTTACGCCTTTATTCCTGCTCTGTTTTATTTATCTCACCATTCAATGCGCTCCCCACGCCCATTCTATGCGCATTCTTCACTAAAACCGCCCCGAAAAACAAAACCATTCCGCCAAATTGCACAAAAGCAAAATAATTGTTTTGTTTAAAACGTAGAATTTTCAGAAAAAGCACTACTGTAACGAAATTTTAATCAGATGTTTATATTTCTGACATATTATTCCTGTATTATATAGGCAGATACCAATTATATACGGATAAACAACACGGCGGCGAGAACTATTTGCAGTGAACTACAACTGAATAGTCTTGCCGTCCTTTTGATTTGAAAGAGGTGGTTCGTATGAAAGCATCAAATATCGCAGAGCACAGTACCCCCACCGCGAAAGGTGGCGGAAGATAAACTATACCCTACGGAAGGAGGTTTTGAAAAAAATGAAAAACGTAAGATTTAAAAACTCAAAACGCGCCTTCACCATCATAGAATTAGTAATTGTAATCGCCGTCATCTCCATCCTTGCCGCAGTCCTTATTCCTACCTTCGCCTCTATGATCCGCAAAGCAAAAGACGCAAGGCTCGAAGCGGAGCTGAACGGAAAAGAAAAAGAGAATATAGCAGAATCAGTTTTGGGTTCTGATGGAACAACGACTGAAGAACCTGAGAGAAGTTCAACACCTATCCTTTCTTATAACGGCTTTGCCATGCAGGTGATCCGTTTGCCGGATCAGGACACCGAGGACGCTTATGCCTTCAAATTTAAGTTTGGAATAACAAAAGAACGTGTGTCAGAGCTCCGAAAAGAATTTGATGATAAAAAAGATTCGTTGGAATCGGTTGGCGCGGTCGATACATATGAAGGTACATTCAGCATAGCATATCTGGGATTCGGCTCGCAATGGGTTGGAGAGGGGCCTTTCAATAATATTTTTAGTTCTGCGCTAAGTGAATTTATTTATAATCCAAATAGCTATTATTGGGTGGAATACTCGATATTGAATGCAGAATCCAAAACAGTTATGATCAAGAAAAACCGCTTGCTTGAAACAATCGAATCGGTTGATGCACCGTTTGAAGATATGCCGGAAAATGCAGTATCGGACAACATATACGTTCTGCCCATTACTGCGGATGTTGCGGCACTGCAATTCAATGAAAATCTCATAAAATTTGATATATTGTTTTATTACAATGAAAACGCCGAAAACCCCGAATTCATCTTCTGCACCCCCG
Source organism: Clostridia bacterium (assembly GCA_017504205.1). Classification (GTDB taxonomy): domain Bacteria; phylum Bacillota; class Clostridia; order Oscillospirales; family CAG-272; genus HGM12650. Next base: position 8,982 of record JAFVRO010000023.1, read on the forward strand.
AGATACTGTTAGAACACAATCGTGCCCAAGGAAACATTGATTAAAAAGGAGAATGCTTATGAAATACAAGCCTGAGATAAAATCCCGCAACGCCTTCACCATCGTCATTGTAATCGTAATATCCGTAGCTGCAGTCCTTATCTCCATCGCCGCGTTTATGATAAAAAGAGCTGAAGTCCCTCGCGACCCTCAAGGATCGGAGAACCAGGTAGATGGGGACTCAAACAACAGCTCAAGCGATTCATCAAACGGTGAAGCACCTCGTGAAAGGCTGGATCTGCCGGAGCATTGGATCGTGCATTCGGATGTCATTGCGGTAGAAAAAGATCAGAAAACCACGCTTGAAATGGCGTTTTATCTCAACCGCAACGAAGAGAATAAAGAAATATTCGATACGGTAATGGCTCACGTCGAAAAAATCACCTGCAGGTTTAACTGGCAGATTGGTTACGACATTGATAGTCAAGTAGTTGAGATGTACGTCAGAGGAGCCGACGGATATCCGTCCGAAAGCTTTGAGATGAAAAAGAAAACGCTATACGAATTCTACCCCGGGGATAAATTCGACTTCGGTTTTGTGCAATATTGGGTTTACTTCTACGTTGACGCTGAATTTGCTGAGCAGATAGATGACCTTCTCAGGGACTCCCCTGATTTTGAGTGGAATAATCCAATAACTCCTATCACTCTTAATCCACCCTACGGATTGGATTTTACTGTCGATGACGGTAAAATTACGTTTGTGAATGAGAAAAATCTGAAATATTCTGAAACCTCAATAACACGCTTATACGAAGCAATCCTTACTTACAGTGAACAAAAATAAATACCGCCACCGTGACAGGTGGCGGAAGATAAACTATACCCTACGGAAGGAGGTTTTGCAAAAAATGAAAAACGTAAGATTTAAAAACTCAAAACGCGCCTTCACAATCGTCGAGCTCGTCATTGTAATTGCCGTTATTTCCATCCTCGCCGCAGTCCTTATTCCTACATTCACCTCCATCATAGAAAAAGCAGAAGAATCCCGCCGGCTTCAGCAATTAGTCAATAAGCAAAAAGAGGATTTCATAGAATCAATGCTTGGAAAGGATGATTCTACGCTCACGCCGGAGGGTGACGATTACGTTGTGTTTGAATTCACCCACTTCGACGTGGTACATTACAGAGTAAAAATCAAACCCGGCACCTATGATTTGGATGAAGGATATGATGATATATTTGAGGTCGAGCGTTGGATCAACGAGGCAGATGTTTCAAAGATCCCCGAAGAATATTTCAGAAAAGAGCTCACTACAAACCTTGGACTCGATTTTACTATTCCTCCATCGGTTTTTGCTTATTCTGGAGCAAGCATCGTTGATGGTTGTCGTATGCTTCCCGGGTACGATAAATCCTCAGTTTCTCCCCAAAAAGGATTAAATAATATTTTTGCAAAATTTTCGGAGTTCGTCAATGGAAAGGAAGTGGCTGAAGATCCTCCTCCATCCGGAATCCTGTATTTTAATTCTCAAGTGTGGGGAGAATATTCGAAATTAGACTCTGATTCTAAAGAATTGCTAAAATGTACACTTGTGAAAAGCGACGGAAAATATAAGTTAATGCTCAAACCGATAGCGGAGGGGGCGTAATGACCAACCTTAAGCGAATTATAATTATTATACTAATAGCAGTAGTAATTATCGCCGGAGTATCCGTTGCAATAGTACTGCTGAAGCCGGACGGACAGCAACCCCCTGATCCGAGCGGAGGGACCGGAGCCCCGGACTCTGCCTCGCAAAGCTCCAATGATACTGAGCCGGTACTGTCGCGCTTAGATCAGGACTCAAGCTGGATAATCCATGCGGATATGGTGCCCGTTTTAAAGCCAACCTCGGTTGATTTCGTACTGGTCTATTATCTGAATCGCACAGAGCAGAACGCTGAGGTCTTCGATGCGGTGATGAAGGACAGCAGCGTCTGGTTAGGCTATCAGATCGCTACAAACAACGCAGATACATGGGGGGGCGAGCAAAAGGTACTGTTTGCAGACCAAAAAGGAGTTGACGGTTATTACGCCGATTGCTTTGAGCCGCAGTCCGTCGTATTGAGAAGCGTGCCTCTTGATGAGTTTGAAAACGA
>JAFVRO010000024.1 GCA_017504205.1 Clostridia bacterium
AACCCTTCCCGGTTCGTTTGTGTATCTCTACTATTTTCTTCTTGAATGCATAATCGTATTTATACATAAAAAACCCCCTTAAAGTATTCTCGAAAACTTTTTTGTTTTTTCGAGTGTATACTCTAAGGGGATTATATCACAAGTGAGACAGCCCGTTGAATTATTTATTCCGGATGATAATTAATTATTTCGCAAACGTCCTGACCTCTTCAAGCACCTTTGCAATAAACTCGTCAACGCTCATGACCTTGTTGGAGCCGTCTCTTGCACGAACTGCAATCGCGCCTGAACTCATCTCACGGTCACCTGCAACTGCCATGTACGGTATCTTCTGAAGCTGCGCTTCGCGGATGCGGTAGTTGATCGTTTCGTTTCTTTCGTCAAAATCGTATCTGATTCCCGCAGCCTCAAGCTTATCTGCAATCTCCCTGACGTACTCGGTCTGTGCCGTGCCTATCGGAAGAAGTCTTACCTGAACGGGTGCTATCCATACGGGCATCGCTCCCGCATACTTCTCAAGCAACAGAGCAAGCGTTCTCTCGTAGCATCCAAGGGACGTGCGGTGAATGATGTAAGGCGTAACCTTCTCGTCATTCGAATCAACGTACTCCATACCAAACTTCTTGGCAAGAAGCATGTCGATCTGAATTGTGATAAGCGTGTCCTCCTTGCCGTGTACGTTCTTGATCTGAATGTCAAGCTTAGGGCCGTAGAACGCCGCCTCGTCAATACCTATGCTATATTTAACGCCAAGCTTGTCAAGCAGGTCTCCCATTACCTTCTGCGCAAAATCCCACTGCTCTACAGTACCCTCGTACTTGTCCGTACGTTTGGGATCCCACTGTGAAAATCTGAAGGAGCAATCCTCGTCAAGTCCGAGTGCCTTCAGCATGAACATTGCAAGCTCAAGACACTGCTTGAACTCCTCCTCAAGCTGATCGGGACGGAGAATGATGTGTCCTTCGGAAATGGTGAACTGACGTACTCTTATAAGACCGTGCATCTCTCCACTGTCCTCGTTTCTGAAGAGCGTGGAGGTCTCACCAAGTCTCATGGGAAGATCTCTGTAAGAGCGCTTCTTGTTGAGGAAAACCTGATACTGGAATGGGCAGGTCATGGGACGAAGCGCAAAGCACTCCTTCGTCTCATCATCGGGGTCACCAATGATAAACATACCGTCTCTGTAATGATCCCAGTGACCCGAAATCTTGTAAAGGTCAGACTTAGCCATAAGAGGCGTTTTGGTAAGGATGTAGCCTCTGCGTCTTTCCTCGTCCTCAACGAATCTCTGAAGCACCTGAATCGTGCGTGAGCCCTTGGGAAGCATGATCGGAAGTCCCTGACCAACGTAATCCACCGTGGTGAAATACTCAAGCTCACGGCCGATCTTATTGTGGTCGCGTCTCTTTGCCTCCTCAAGCATCTCAAGATGCGCCTTCAGCTGATCCTTCTTGGGGAAGGAAACACCGTAAACTCTCTGAAGCATCTTGTTGCTCTGGTCACCCTTCCAATAAGCACCCGTGCACTGTGTCAGCTTGAATGCCTTGACTATTCCCGTCGAAAAGAGATGTGGGCCTGCACACAGGTCAATGTATTCGCCCTGTCTGTAAAAACTGATAACTGCATCCTCGGGAAGCTCGTTTATGAGCTGAACCTTGTAAGGCTCGTCTCTTTCCGTCATAAGCGCAATAGCCTCATCACGCGGAAGCACAAATCTTTCAATTTTGAGATTTTCCTTGACGATCTTCGTCATCTCAGTCTCAATAGCCTTGAGTGCCTCGGGCGTGAAGGATACATCGCTGTCAAAATCATAGTAGAAGCTGTTATCAAGCGCGGGACCGATGGTAAGCTTGGCGGAAGGATAAAGACGCTTTACCGCCTGAGCCATAATATGAGCCGAGGTGTGACGGAAAACATGTGCGCCCTCCTTGTCCTCAAATGTGAGAAGGGTGATCTCGGTGTCCTTTTCAATAAGCGACGTAAGATCAACGGGAACACCGTCTGCCAGTGCCGCAATTACCGATCTGTCAATAATTTCTGCATTTCTTGCAGCGTCATAAACGCTGATGGGAGCTTCCGACTGAAAAACAACACCGTCGTGTCCCTTGAATTTTACTGTAAACATAATAATTTACCTCCGTGTATTAAAAAACTGAATGATTAACAAATAAAAACACACCCCAAAACATACTGTTTCGGGGTGTGGATAAAGTATCCGCACGGTTCCACCCGAGCTTTCACTCATTTGTATTAAACTGTATCCTCAGGTGGTACCGATATTCTTTACCGCAAAGGCTCTCACCAAACGCCTCTTTCTCTGGAACGGATAGGGAATAACGACGTGTCCCGATTAGCCGAAAACTCTCGACAAAAATATTATAACACCCAAATGCCGAATTGTCAAGAAAAATTTTTGATTATCTTGATGACTTATGCAGATTGTAATCGGAACGAGGGTTGTAGATCTCCCTCCAGTCAAAGTCTCCGCGAGCAAGCGCACTTATCAACGCCTCAGCGGTCGCAATATTGGTGGCAACGGGAACATTGTTGTAATCGCACATTCTTAGAAGCTCGTGCATGCTCTCGTCATACGCGGTTGGACGCGTATCTCTGAAATATATTACCATATCTATCTCGTTGTACACTATTCTGGAGGTTATTTGCTGTTCTCCACCGTGCTCTCCTGAGAGAAGATGCTCAATCTCAAGTCCGGTAGCATCAGCAATGTAATTTGCAGTTATGCCGGTAGCACAGAGCTTGTGCTGACTTAATACACCGCAATAAGCAATGCAAAATTGAACCATTAATTCCTTCTTTGTGTCATGTGCAATGATCGCAATTTCCATATCATGTCCCTTTCCTCAGTAATAATTCAGATGCATTAAAATGTATCTTGGCTTGCAATTTTTAATATAAAAAGTAACAAACCCAAAACTGCGTCAATATACCAAAATACACGCATCTGCAAAAGTTTTATATGTGCATAATGACTAAACCTTAATTATGTTGTTATTATATCACAAAATTTTGTAATTGTCAATCGCCATTTTATATTTTTAAGAAAAAAACTCGATTTTTTTCTTGTTTCAGAAATTATCCATCTTAACATTTGACTTATGACTCGTACTGCTTCTCGGTAATTATAAAAAATGAATAATTCAAGCAAAAAAATTGCATTTGTTAATAAAAATTCCAAGAAAAGCACTACAATTATCCATATAGGTGTGGTATAATAATATGCATTAACGCTTCGGGTATGACCGTTGCAAAAAATGTGCGTTTTTTACGGAGGTTTTAAATGTATAACACAGAAAATGTTGTAGAACTCATCATGGATCTGCTTGCCGATAGTGATCCTGCGGTTGCAGAAATGATCAGAGCTGAGTATTCAAGACAGAAAAATGGCATCGAGCTTATTGCGTCGGAGAACTTCGTTTCCAAATCGGTGCTTCTTGCGGTAGGTACCGTGCTGACAAATAAATATGCCGAAGGATATCCCGGAAGAAGATATTACGGCGGTTGCGAGCGTGTGGATGAGGTCGAAAGACTTGCTATCGAGCGCGCAAAGCAGCTTTTCGGAGCAGAGCACGCCAACGTACAGCCTCACAGTGGCTCTCAGGCTAACATAGCAACCTACGCCGCTCTTCTTCAGCACGGTGATACCGTTCTTGGAATGAGTCTGGCCGACGGCGGTCACCTGACTCACGGAAGCCCCGTTAACGCGTCCGGTATTAACTATAACTTCGTTCCTTACGGACTTGATCCCGTTACGCAGACAATAGATTACGACGCCCTCGATGAGCTTGCAGAACGTGTAAAGCCTAAAATGATCGTTGCAGGTGCATCCGCATATCCCAGAATCATCGACTTTGAGCGTATATCAAATACCGCAAAAAGAGTAGGCGCATACTTTATGGTTGATATGGCTCATATTGCAGGATTGGTAGCAGCAGGGCTTCATCCGAATCCCGTCCCCTACGCAGATGTCGTTACCACCACCACGCATAAGACTCTCCGCGGTCCGAGAGGCGGTATGATCCTTTGCCGCGAGGAGCTTGCAAAGAAGATCGATAAAGCAATATTCCCCGGCAACCAGGGTGGCCCTCTGCTCCACGTTATCGCGGGTAAGGCGGTCTGCTTCGGTGAAGCACTGACCGACTCGTTCAAGGTATATCAGCAGAACATAGTAACTAATGCTGCCGCCCTTGCAGATGCAATGCTCGACGAAGGCTTCAACCTCGTTTCCGGCGGTACGGATAATCACCTTATCCTTGTCGACCTCCGTAGTAAGGGAATAACAGGAAAGGACTTTGAACGCAGACTTGACTCCTTCGGAATCACTGCAAATAAAAACGCGATCCCCAATGACCCCGAATCCCCCTTCATAACCTCAGGTATCAGAATGGGTACTCCTGCAATAACAACCAGAGGTATGGGCGTTGAAGAAATGAAGGCCATCGCTCATCTCTGCTCACTCGTTGCAACCGCCCCCGAGGAAAATGCCGACTTCATCAGAGCCGAGGTCGCACGCCTTGTTAAGACATTCCCGCTCTATAACTGATTTTGTACAGTAATCAGACAGATTAATCAATAATATCACGGCCGAGCCAAAAGCTTTCAAAAAGCAGACGGCTCGGCTTTTTTGCGCTTCACAACGGGTAACTGTGTACTTTATTATCAACAATCCAAAAAATTCTTTTAATTATTTATTATTTACTAATTGAATTTTATATAAAAATATGTTATTATATAAGGTACAATGGTAAAATAGGTTCTTTGTGACCTTTAACAGATAAAATATACAGATGGTTTTCTATGGAGGTGTCAGAATTGTTCAATCAGTCAGCCTATGCACTTGCTGCACAATCAAAGGGATTCTTTGATATACTTTCAGATATTAACTTGAAAATTCAAGAGCTGCTCGTAAAAATAAATAGCTTTGATCTCTCGGAAATGATCGGTATTCCGCACTTTACGGACTACATAGACTTAGCTCTGTTGGCTCTGCTGATTTTTTGCGCGCTCAGATATGTTAAAAAACGCCGTTCAGGAAAAATGATCGCAGGAATCATTATCCTGTTCGTAATATATCTTTTGTGTGACCTGCTCAGCTTCCATACGGTTGCTTTTGTTCTGCAATCCTTCTATCACGCAGGAACCGTTGCGCTTATTATTCTTTTCAGCAAGGAGATAAAGAGCGGACTCGAAAGCCTTGGATCAATGCCACAGTATATTTTTGGATTACGATATCACAAGGGTGGCAAAGAGGTCTACGTCGAAAGAATAATGGATGCAGTAACAAGTATCTCTCTTTCCGAAAAAATGGGTGCTATCATCGTTATTGAAGGCTACACCAAGCTTGATGACCACATAGAAAAACGCAAAGGACATAATACTCTTATAAACGCCGAAATATCAAGCGAGCTTCTGAAAACCATCTTTATGAACGGAACCGAGCTGCACGATGGCGGACTGATCATCCGTAAGGGCAGAGTATATGCCGCTTCCTGCTACTTCCCACCGACAGAGAATTTCGAGTATGTTAACCGAATCAACAGCTTCACAGGACATCCGCTCGGTTCACGTCACCAAGCGGCAATCGGACTCTCAGAAAAATGTGATGCAGTGATAATTGTCATCTCCGAGGAGACACATGCGATGTCAGTAGCGTACAGAGGTCAGATTTTTATGGACCTTACAACTGATCAGCTTGAGGATGTAGTAACCGCCGCAATGATGAGAAGCGGTGCCGATGTCAAAAAAACCATTGATAACATCAAAAAGGTAAAGGTACATTGATAGTACTTTCAAAGAAAGGAGCTTATGCCCATGGATATCAATAAATCTAACGGAACAGAGCCTCAGAATACCCCTCCGGCAGAGCATGCACCTCAGCCTCGCAAAGCCGTTGAGCCCGCAATATTTGAAGAAGAGCACGAGCCCGTCAATATCTCGCTTATGTATTCCGAGACTGAGACACGCACAGTAGCGACTCACGAGGAAAAGAAGCAGGAAAAAGCCCCCGATCCAACACCGGATCCCACCGCTTCTGTAGAACTCCCCACTCATACCAAGGCGGAGCTTGAGTCCTTCGATGTTGACGGAGACCTTTTGCGTAAGGTAAATAAGGATGTTTCGAGAACCAAGAAAAGAGAGGTTTTTGCCCTTGTATTAAAGCACATTCTGTCCGCTGTATTCATTATGCTGTTCAGTGTTGCAGTCGCATCTGTTTTCTGGATATATGTGCTTAATATTGATGATAACGCACACGAAAAAACCTTTATAGTTGATGTAAAAATTCTTAATGCCGACTCTGTCCTTGCTGGGAAGGAACGTGAAGGCTCAGCAGGCTATAAGCTTTATATCGACGACACTGTTACCGCGACCGTCACTTTGAAAGGACGCAGAGCGGAAATTTACGATATCACGAATTATAACCTTGATGAGTACCTTGAATTCTATATCGACGCTGCAAAGGTAACAGATATGGGAGTAAATATCCTTGAAATTGAGTCAAGCGCAAAAAGCAATGACGTTCTTCTTGAGGTGGTTGATATCTACCCAAAAACCGTAACGGTTCTTGCAGATACTGAGGTGACCAAAGAGCTTGAGATCAAAAATAATATATCTTATATCCTTGACTCGCCTCTTTATGAAGAATATACGGATGCTATCGAGCTCAGCCTCGATAGGCTGAGTGTTACAGGCCCGGGTACTGTGCTTGCCGAAATAGTAAACGCAAGAGTATTTCTTGACCTCGGAAGCGTTTCCCAAAGCCGTAATATCAACGGCGTTCCGATCGAATATGTTGACAGTCATATGTCACCGATATCTAACGAGTATATCAGATATATCGAATGCGAACATAGTACAGTAAACGTAAGACTTATGATCCGAACCACAAGACAAATACCCGTAACCGTCAAATGCGGAGCAAATGCACAGAACTTCGTGGCATCCACAGATGGACAGTATATTACAGTTACGGGAGATCCCATTGTCCTTAACTCAATAGGCGGAGTTATAGAGCTTAATTCTGCGGTGGTTTTCGAGTTCCCGATTAAAGAGCCTACAACACTGACTTTCGGTGTTGGAGCGATCTCACTTCCCGAAGGAGTAGAGTTGAGCGCAGATTCTCCACAGGAGATAAAGGTAACATTTGCGTACCCCGATAACCCGTCGGATGCGACTGTTGAATCGGAAAATAACGAATAATATCTTGTTTAATAAAAAATACGGAAAGGAGTAGAAAATGCAGTATACAGTCTCAAATATCAAACTGCCGTTTGATGCAGGATCGGATGCGGTTGTGAATGAAGCTGAACAACGCCTGCGCCGTGCAGGCATTGATACACGCGAAATGTCACTTTGCATCAGTAAAAGATCAATCGACGCAAGAAATAAGGATTCAATTCTGCAAGTCTGCTCCGTAACGGCGCTTTCCTATGAGCAACAAGTAAAAGCTGATCCCAACCGACTCAAAAAATTCGGTATTACTGTGACCGATAGCACGAACCCTTCCGAAAAATCAATAGCAAAAACCGAATGCTGCGCACAGCACCTTAAAGCACCGCCACTTGTCGTCGGTATGGGCCCTGCAGGCCTGTTCTGTGCCCTTATGCTTGCGGAAAACGGATACGATCCGATACTTATAGAAAGAGGCGATTGTGTTAAAGAACGTGTTGCCTCTGTCAATAATTTCTATCATACGTTGAGCCTTGATGTTGAATCCAATATCCAATTCGGTGAGGGCGGAGCAGGCACCTTCTCGGATGGCAAGCTCGTTACTCGCATCCATGACCCACTTTGCTCATATGTTCTCCATAAGCTCTGTGAGGCGGGCGCTCCTGAGGATATTCTCGTCAACGCAAAGCCCCACGTCGGGACTGATCTGTTGAGAAGCGTGGTTACCGCCCTGTCTCAACGCATAAGAGAGCACGGCGGCAGAACCGTTTACAGATGCCGTCTTGACGGAATTAAAGAAAACGCAGACGGTACCCTGACCGCAAAAACAACTCAGGGAGATATAGTCTGCGGCGCTATTGTGCTTGCTACCGGACACAGTGCAAGAGATACTTACGTTATGCTCAGGGATTCGGGATATCAGCTCATTCCAAAGCCGTTTTCAATGGGGGTGCGTATTGAGCATTTACAAGAGGATATCGATCGCGCACTGTTCGGTAAATATGCCGGACATCCGGCGCTTGGCAAGGGTGAATATAATCTTTCCGATACGCGTACAGAGCGTGGCGTATATACTTTTTGCATGTGTCCCGGCGGCGAGATCGTAGCCGCAACGAGTGAGAGCGGATCCGTCGTAGTCAACGGCATGAGCAACCGCGCAAGAGATGGCAAGAACGCTAACTGCGCAGTATGCGTCTCTGTAGGCGGAGAAGACGTAAAGGCGTATATGCAATCACTTGGAAAATATAACGATCCCGTAAGCGCTGCAATAACCTTTCAGCGTATGACGGAATCAAGAGCCTTTATTGCAGGCGGCTCAGACTATTCCGCGCCGATCCAGCTCGTAGGCTCTTTCCTTGGAACGTCGTCCGGGAATGAGCCCGTCCGCATAAGACCGACATATATGGGGGGCGATCATGTAAAATGTACAAGTCTTGACAGCGTGCTTCCACCTTTTATTACCGCATCATTGAAATACGGTATTTCATCCTTTGACAGAAAGATCAAGGGCTTTGCCGCATCCGACGCAGTTCTGAGCGCGGTAGAAAGCCGAACCACCGCCCCACTCCGCATAGTCCGTGATGATAATTTGTGCGCCGTAGGACACGATAAGGTGTATCCCTGTGGCGAAGGAGCAGGGTATGCCGGCGGTATAACAAGCGCGGCGGTTGACGGCATAAGATGCGCCGCCGAAATAATCAGAAGGTTCCGCGCCTGCGGAGCTGACCCCAATGCGTGAAAAAAGAAACGGAGAACAATTTGATGAGTTATACAAGCACAGAAAAAATCTGGGACGTGAGATATTCCCAAGACCTCACAGACGCAGACTCGGCAATAAGCATTATTTCCGATACGCTGAAGGTCTCAAGAATATTTGCGACTCTTCTATATAACAGAGGATATACGACTCCCACCGCCGCTGAACGGTTTTTAAAATTTGAGGATGATCTTCTGCATGACCCATATCTTATGAAGGATATGGACAAAGCGGTCGAAAGACTTTCCGCGGCGCTTGAAAATAAAGAGAAGATCTGTATTTACGGAGATTATGATGTTGACGGAGTTACCGCAGTTACCACTCTGTATACTTACCTTAAAAGCTTCGGTGCAGACGTTTCCTATCATATTCCCGACAGAAGCACGGATGGCTACGGTCTCTCTCTCTCCGCGGTGGAAAAATTGGCAAGACAGAGCGTTGAGCTGATAATCACTGTTGATACGGGAGTTACCGCCTGCGAAGAGGCGCAGTTTGCGAGCCGACTCGGAATGGATATGATCATTACCGACCATCACGAATGCCGTCCCGAGATCCCGGACGCAATAGCCGTCGTAAATCCTCACCGTCCCGACTGCCCCTATCCATTCAAAGAACTTGCAGGTGTCGGTGTTGTGTTCAAGCTTATCTGCGCATACGAAATAATGTTATGTAAAAAACAGGGAAGAGATGTTCTTGAGGGCGTAAGGGAGATCTGCAATAGCTATATCGACCTTGTTGCGATAGGTACTATCTCGGACGTTATGCCACTGAAGGATGAAAATCGCCTGATAGTTAAAAAGGGGCTCTCGCTGATTGAGAATACCGACCGTATAGGACTTTCCGCGTTGATAGACGCCATTTCCGCAGGAACACTTACAAAAAGTGCATCCCAATATCCAACACAAAAGAAAAAGAGAAAGATCACCTCAGGCTACGTTGGCTTCGGTATCGCACCGCGAATCAACGCCGCAGGACGTATTTCAAAAGCCACAAAAGCAGTAGACCTGCTTTTGGCGGAGTCTCCGAAGGAGGCAGCCGCTCTTGCAGAAGAACTATGTGAGATCAATCGCCAAAGACAGATTGAGGAAAACCGTATTGCAGAGCAGGCGTATGTCAAGATAGATGAAAGCTTTGATCCGAAAAACGACCGCGTAATAGTGGTTGATGACGATAATTGGCATCAGGGTATCATCGGTATAGTCTCCTCCAAAATCACGGAAAAATACGGACGCCCGTCAATTCTCATAACATACGACAGCTCTAATTCAGGTTTTCCAAGCCCCGGCGACGTGGGTAAGGGATCGGGAAGAAGTATCAAAGGTGTTAATCTTGTCGAAGCACTTACTTCGTGTGCCGATCTGCTCGAAAAATACGGCGGACATGAGCTTGCCGCAGGCCTTTCGGTAACCCGTTCAAATGTTGCGGAACTGCGCGCAAGATTGAACGATTATATCAGAGCCGGTATCAGTCTTGATAAAATGCGCCCCGTTGTAGAGGTGGATTGCTCATTGACTGCAGATGAAATAACCCTCGAAACGGCAAGCGAGTTGTACCTCCTCGAGCCTTATGGTATTTCTAATCCTACTCCCGTTTTTATGCTCGAGGACGCAGTTATTCAGAAGATTATTCCCGTAGGTACGGGTAAGCATACCAAGCTCATCCTTTCCTCAGGAGGAAAAACCGTTCTTGCAATGTACTTCGGTATGGCAGGCATAAATTTCGAATACATAGTCGGTCAGCGCGTAGACGTTCTGTTTAACCTCGATATCAACGAATATCAGGGTGTCAAAAGCGTGCAGCTTATCGTTCAGGATATGCGTCCGTCATATAAACTCGATTGCGAGATATTCGCCGCAAAGGAACTCTATGAGGCATTGAGCCAAGACGAATCCCTTGCAGTTCCTGAAACTGTTATCCCCTCAAGAGAGGAATGCGCCGCAGTTTATACCGCAGTGCGCAAAGAATTTCGCTCCGGTAAGAATACCTTTACCGAGCCCGAGCTTCTTTCCCTCGTGAACCTCTATTGTGCAGAGGCTATGGACTATACAAAGCTTGTGTATATCCTGAAAATATTCAACGAGCTGAAGATATGTCGCGTGGATGCGGATAAAGCAGACGGAATCTCACTTTTCAGGTTCGACATATATAACAACCCCAATAAAACCAATATAGAAAAATCTTCAATTCTTAAAAAACTCAGACAAAGATGCAGAACCCGTAAATAGACACAGTATCTTATTCCGCGGGTACGGAGAAAAACATGGCAATCACTTATAGTACCGATATCAAAAGGCTGCTGAACATCCTTAAAGCGACAGGCAAGCAATACGATATCGAAAAAATACAAAAGGCATATGAATACGCAAAGGCATTACACGACGGTCAGTTCAGAGCAAGCGGTGAGGCGTACATTTCACACCCCATCGCGGTATCGGAGATAGTTGCAGGCCTTGAACTTGATACGGATTCAATATGCGCGGCTCTTCTTCACGATACCGTCGAGGATTGCTCCGATAAAACAAACCTCAAAGAGATCGAGAAAATGTTCGGTACGGACGTCGCAGTTCTCGTTGACGGTCTTACCAAAAACCTCGAGATCAACGTCGAGGATAAGGAAGAGGCACATATCGAAAATATCAGAAAAATGCTTCTTGCTATGTCGCGTGACGTTCGTGTCATATTCATAAAGCTCTGCGACCGACTTCATAATATGCGTACGCTCTCTGCAAAGCCCGAGGAAAAGCAACGCACCACCGCACTTGAAACTATGCAAGTATATGCACCGTTGGCGCACCGTCTCGGTATGCAGAAGATCAAGCAGGAGCTTGAGAACATCTCCATCTCATACCTCGACCCCTACGGATATGCCGAGGTTCAGAAGCATATAGAGCAAAAATACGGTCAGAGCGTCGATTTTATCGAGTCAACGCGTGATTGGATAGACGAAAAGTTAAAGGAAAACCAAGTGGGCTTTATCCTTGAAGGACGAATAAAATCCGTATACAGTGTATATAGAAAAATGTTCGTTAAAGGTAAAAGCTTTGACGAGATCTATGACTTCTATGCACTGCGTATAATCGTAAATACGGAGCTTGAATGCTATACCGTGCTTGGAATTATGCACGAGATGTTCCGCTCCGTTCCGGGACGATTCAAGGATTATATCTCCACCCCGAAGCCTAATATGTATCGCTCCATCCATACCACTGTCATAGGAACGGACGGTATACCGTTTGAGGTGCAGATAAGAACGCGCGAGATGCACCAGATAGCAGAATACGGTGTAGCCGCACACTGGAAATATAAATCCAACGCAAACTCCAAGGCAGAGCTTGACCGCAAGCTTGAATGGATCGCAAGACTTATCGAAACCGACGATACCACCCGAGATCCCGATGAATTTATGCAGATGATCAAGGGCGACTTCTTTAACGACGAGGTGTTCGTCTTTACTCCCAAGGGCGACGTTATCGCACTTGCACAGGGCGCAACCGTCATAGATTTTGCTTACGCCATCCACTCTGCAGTAGGCAACAAGATGATAGGCGCAAAGATAAACGGAATGATAGTCCCTATAGACCGCGCACCGCTTAACGGCGATATCGTGGAGATCATCACCTCGTCATCTTCAAAGGGGCCGAGCCGCGATTGGCTCAAAATAGTCAAAACCGGTGAGGCAAGAGCAAAGATCCGTCAATTCTTTAAAAAGGAAAAGCGCACCGATAATATCAGCCTCGGCAAAACCATCGTTGCCAACGAGATCAAACGCTATAATATTGCCTGCACCGAGTCACAAAAGCTTGAGATTCTTACCAACGTTGCCAAAAGAACAGGCTATATGTCTGTTGACGATCTCTATAATATTCTCGGATACGGCGGACTTCAGATATCCAAGATCGCAACTAAAATACGCGATGAATTCGACCGTGTCGTCCGTCCCACCGTTTCCGAAGAGCCTATCCCGACCGATACCGCTCAGGTTAAGGTTAAGGAAAAATCCAAGCATGTCAACTCAGGCGGTGTCATTGTCGACGGAGAATACGGCTGCTCGGTCAAATTCGCTAAATGTTGTAATCCGCTTCCCGGAGACAGAATTATCGGATTTATTACCAAGGGCTACGGTATATCCATCCATAAGTCCGACTGCCATAACGTCCTTCTCGGCAGAGCTAACGAGGCGGATAATGACAGATGGGTCGAGGCTCATTGGGAGCTCGGTGCACTCACGTCAAATAAAGAAGAGTTTGAGGCAAGACTCCAGATCGTTGCCCACAACTCGATCCGCCTTATCGCTGATATTACTATGGCACTTGCCGATATGCGCGTGTCCATTCTTGAGATAAACTCTCAGAAATACAATAATAATGGGATCGCAATTAACCTCAGGATCGCTTGTAAGAATATCTCACACTGCGAATCCATCATTTCAAGACTGCGCGGACTCAAGGACGTCGAAAGCGTAGTAAGACCCAGCGTCTGATAGACTTTTAAGGAGAATAATAAAATGAAAGCAGTTTTGCAAAGAGTAACCGAGGCGTGCGTCAGAATAGACGGAGTTTCCGTCGGAAAATGCGGACACGGACTTATGATACTTCTCGGTGTCGCAGAGGGGGACAGTGAAAGAGAAGCCGAGATGCTCGCGAAAAAAATATCCTCCCTCAGGATCTTTTCCGACGAAAACGGTAAAATGAACAGATCCTGCGCGGATGTCGGAGGAGAAATACTCGTCGTGTCTCAGTTTACGCTTCTTGCAAATTACAGATGCGGCAACCGTCCCGATTATAAGGCATCTGCTGCACCCGACGAGGCGCGCCGACTCTACGAGTATTTTTCAGATCTGCTGAGACAGCTCGGCTTTAAAGTCGAAAACGGCGTGTTCGGCGCGGATATGCAGGTTTCACTTGTTAACGACGGCCCCGTAACGATCATTATGGATACCGATATTCTTAAACTCCCAAGAAACGGAAAATAAACGGAAAGGCTAAAGACGATGATACTTAAAATAACGGGAAACTGTAAAATAAATACCTATTACGTTCAGACTCTTTGTATGATCTTCTTCCCCGAAACCAAGTTTGCCGAAGATGAGGAAATGACCGATGTCACTCCCGTGCTTGAACTTGACGTAAACGAAATGGCGGAAAGCGTTAAAGTCAAAGCGCAAGTTTCTGTAGGAGAGGATTTCTGCTGGCACGAGGAAACCGTTGCCTTCGATAAGGATCACGACAGAGAACGTACAATAAAAATAGCAATAGGCGGTGCCGTTATAAAGGCGGCAGGCGCACTTCTCAATTATCAGCCCGCGTGGGGAATACTTATAGGCGTAAGACCCGCAAAGGTCGCATCCGAGCTTCTTTCAAAGCTTGGCTCACGCGACGAGGTGGTCCGCACTCTCGTCAAGGACTACTATATGGTAGCAAAAAAGGCTGCACTTGCCACAGACGTAGCTCTGACCGAGGCGGCACTTATCAAGCAACCAAGCATAAAGGATTGCAGTATTTATGTGCATATTCCGTTTTGCCCGCACCGTTGCGCGTATTGTTCCTTCGTGGCGTATCCGTCCACTAAGTTTCTCTCTCTTATCCCGGACTATCTCTTGAAGCTTGTAGATGAAATTGAGGATATTTCAAGAACCGTCAAAAAATACGGTCTTAATGTCCGTACAATATATATCGGAGGCGGTACCCCTACGATTCTGACCGCTCAGCAGTTGAATTTCTTGCTCGGAAAAATTGATTCCTGCTTTGATGTCGGCGCAGTTGAGGAATATACACTTGAATCAGGCAGACCGGATACGATCACGGCAGAAAAGCTTGCGGTCGCTAAAGCTCACGGAGTAACGCGCATCAGCGTAAACCCACAAAGCCTTTACGATTCCGTGCTGAAAAGAATAGGCAGAAACCATACCGTGAAGGATTTTTATGAAGCATATGATATTGCCGTGGCAAGTGGCATAAAATATATAAATACCGATATTATCGCAGGACTTCCGGGAGATAGCTTCCCGATGTTTGCTAAAACAGTTGATAAGCTCATCGCTCTGAGACCTCATAATATCACGGTACATACCTTTTCGGTTAAGAAAAGCGCGGATATACTTAAAAACGGAACGAGCATCTATTCCGTCCACGGCGGCGACGTAGGGAAATGCGTCGATTACTCACAGATCAAAGTAGCAAAGGCTGGATATATACCCTACTATATGTACCGTCAGAAAAAGACAGTCGGAAATATGGAGAACGTCGGATTTTCTCTGCCGGGATGTGAATGCCTGTATAATGTCTATATGATGGAAGAGATACACTCCATCTTTGCCGCAGGCGCGGGTGCAGTTTCCAAGCTCGTTGATTACCGTCCCACACTTGAAAGCGGAGATAAGACGTTTATTCAACGCTACTGTAATCATAAATACCCGTATGAATATCTTTCGGGCGGTCCTGTCAATAATTCAAGCGGTGCGCCCGTAGTAAACGCAACACTTGCAAATCAGGCGCTCATAGACGAATTTTTCCGTTCAAGATTATAAGCACAAAAAGATCATAGCACAGAAAGGACACCTCCAATGCTTGAGCCTTTAGCAAAATTTCAAAATGATATACAGATCAGAGAATACGTCAGCCACTGCGAGGCGGATTTTGAAGCACGCCTTGACGACGTGGTCGACCGCATAATGCAGATCAGAGATCTGAAGCTTATCGGGCTTTCAGGCCCTACCTGCTCCGGAAAGACTACACTTTCCAATAAGCTTGTAAAGAATTTCTCCGAGATTGGCAGACGCGTCCACATAATTTCGATAGATAATTTTTATTATCCACAGGAATACCTCAAGGAAAGAAGCGAGCGCCTCGGACTTGAGACCATCGACTATGAATCCATCGATACCATCGACTTCGACGAGCTTCGCGAATGTATCGACGAGATCTTCTCCGATGATGAGACCGTAGTTCCAATATACGATTTCGTAGAAGGAAAGGTTACGCAATTTGAAAAGATCGAATACGATCCAAACGATATTTTTATAATTGAAGGCATACAGGCGGTCTACCCAAGAATAACCGCGCTTCTGAAACAATATAATTATTGCAGTATGATCATATGCCCACTCTCCTCACTTATCTGTAACGGCATTGAGCATCAGCCTAACGATATAAGACTTATGCGCAGATTAGTCCGCGACTATATGTTCAGAGGAGCATCCCCCGAGGAGACACTCTATCTTTGGAAAAGCGTAAGAGCCAATGAAGACGCAAATATTTTTCCGTATATCAAGGATTGCGATTACGTAGTTGATTCAACTATGCCGTTTGAGCTCAATATCCTTGCGCCTCACCTGAGACTCATACTCTCTGAGATCGCGCACGATAGCCAATACCGCCGGATCGCTGACGAGATACTCGAAAGCATCAAGGGCATAGAGGGAATAGATTCCACCAAATATATAGTCGGAGACTCTCTCTACAGAGAGTTTGTAGGCTGATATCACTTTAGAAGGAAGTTACAATGAATCGCTCAATTCTGTTTAAAAATGCAAGACTTGCAGAAAACGCAGGCTTTGCTGATAACAAGGTCTTCATATCCGTAATTAACGGCGTGATAGACTCGATAAGTACAAACGCCCCCGAGGATACTTCAGTATACGAAAGAATTGTTGATTGCAGATCAAACCTCGTATTGCCTGCCTTTTATAATACACATACACATATCGCTATGAGCGCCCTGCGCGGATACGGCGAAAACCTTCCGCTTCACAGATGGCTGAACGAAAGGATTTTTCCCGCCGAGGACAGACTTACCTCCGAGATCGTGTATGCCGCGTCTATGCTCTCTATCGCCGAGATGATAAAGAACGGTATAGTATCCTTCTCTGATATGTATATGTTCAGCGCGGACACCGCAAGGGCGGCTATCGAATGCGACGTCAAAGCCAACATCAGCCGCGCCGTCGTTGCGTTTGATCCGACGGAGGATCCGAGAACGTCAACACGAGTTCAGGAGGCGATCGCTCTGTACCGTGATTATAACGGTGCACAGGACGGACGCATCAAAATAGACCTTTCCGTCCATGCCGAATATACTGTCACCGAGCCAATGTGCCGCTATGTAGCATCTCTTGCAAAGGAATACGGCACAGGCATCCACGTCCATCTATCCGAGACCGAAAGTGAGCATATGGAGGGTATCGGAAGACGCGGGAAGACACCAACCGCCTTCTTCGCAGATTGCGGACTGTTTGATACCCGTGCGTATGCCGCACATTGCGTTTACGTTACGGAAGAGGATATGGATATCCTGAAGGCAAAAAACGTCAGCGTAATACATAATCCCGTAAGTAATCTAAAGCTCGGAAGCGGCGTTATGCCACTTGACGCAATGCTTGAAAAGGGAATTAACGTAGCGCTTGGAACGGACGGCGCATCGTCAAATAACTCTCAGAGCATCCTTAAGGAGCTTCAGCTTGCCGCGATACTCCATAAAGGCATTCAAAGACGCGCCGAAATACTCCATTCAGATAAGCTTCTGAGTCTTACATCACTTTCAGGCGCACTCTCTCAGGGAAGAGAGGACTGCGGAAAAATTGCTCCCGGATACAAGGCAGACCTTATCCTTCTCAATCTTAATACGCCGCACAACATCCCGTGCTACACTCCATCCGCGATAGTTTGCTACAGCGCGGAAAATTCCGACGTGCTTATGACGGTGTGCGACGGTCGTATACTCTACGAAAACGGAGAATTTACCACCATTGATATCGAAAGAGTAATGTACGATGCTCAAAAAGCGTTTGCTATATACTCTTAATTATAACTTGAATAATTGAAACGTAAAGGGGAACCCGATTGAAAAAAACAGACCAATTTCGCGCCGAAAGCCGCCAGACACTTCTTGGTGGGGCTGCAACGGTAGGCGCATCAGTAATGGTCGTTAAAATCATAGGACTGCTTTATAAGATCCCCCTCATGAACGTGCTCGGAGCGGAGGGCATGGGATATTTCAACTCGGCATATGAAATATATCTCATCTTCTGTATGATTGCAACCGCAGGTCTGCCCGTAGCTATGTCCGCACTTATCTCAAAATATCTGGCAGAGGGAAACGTTAAAAAAATAGGACAAATATATAAAAGCTCGATCAGAGCCTTCACTGTCGCAGGACTCCTCGGATTTGCCGTTATGTTGCTCGGAGCTGATCTGCTTGCAGGCTTGATGAAAAATTCAAATGCCCGCGACGGTATCGCTGCCCTCTCTCCCGGAGTGCTTCTGATCTTTTTAACCGGCGTCCTCAGAGGCTATTTTCAAGGACACGGAGATATGAAGCCTACCGCAATATCACAAATGATCGAAGCGGCAGGTAAGCTTTTGTTCGGTCTGCTTTTTTCAACCCTTGCGGTGAAAAAAGGACTTGCCGTACCGCAAGCCTCGGCTTGCGCCGTGCTTGGACTTACACTCGGTTCTGCACTCTCAACCGCTTATCTGTTGATAGAAAAGCACCGTAGGTCACCAAAGTGTATTGACGGCGTTGTGCCGGGTGTGCAGTACGGACGGCAAAGCCCACTGCGTGAGCTTTTGCGCATAGCCATGCCAATAACGCTTGGCGCATTCATCACGAGCATGACGAGATTGCTCGATACGTTCCTTATATTGCGAAGACTTCAGCATATGGGCTTTTCTGAAGCTCTTGCCAATTCCATCTACGGTAGCTATACAACGCTTGCTCTGCCTATCTTCAATCTTGTGCCTTCACTCACCGCAGGAGTCGCACTCTCTCTCGTACCAATGCTTTCATCGGCAATACAAAAAGGGGATAGAACAACCGAGCAGAGTCTGTTGCGCTCCGCAGTTAAAATCGAGGCAATTCTCGCTCTCCCCGCATCGCTCGGAATTGCCGCGTTCAGTAAACAGATACTGAATACGGTCTACGGTAACCACGCCGATGCAGTCGAGCTTACCGCACCGCTTTTGTCCGTGCTTGCCGTATCTATCCTGCTTTCCTGCCTTATTACCTCTACAAGCGCAATACTCCAGGCGTACGGCAGAGTGGATCTGCCCGTGATCTCAACCCTTGTTGGCGCGGCAGTAAAACTCCTGACGGGTTATTTGCTTATCGGGAATCCCAATGTAGGAATTCTCGGCGCACCTATAAGCACGCTCGTTTGTAACGCAACCGTGCTCACTTTGAATTATACGCTCGTCTGCAGGCACGCACACCCGATAAAAGGTGCCGTGGGAAGCCTTTTGAAGCTTTTGCTGAGTTCGGGAATATCCGTTGCTGCCGCAATGCTTGCATATTACTTCCTTGATACTGTGCTCAGAATACCGCATAGCACGTTAAATACACTTGCATCGGTCGCACTTGCCGCAGGAATCTATCTCATCACCGTCCTCTCACTGCACGCCCTGAGCGATGATGAGCTTGAAATGATCCCACTCATTAAACGTATAAGAAGAACACCCAAAAAGAAGGATATTCAGCTAAATTGATAAAAAGAAAGGACCCCTGAAATGAGAATAGATAAATACTTAAAGGTAGCAAGAATAATCAAACGCCGCACCGTGGCAAACGATGCGTGCGATACCGACCACGTTACGGTAAACGGAAGACAGGTCAAGGCATCGTATAACGTCAAGGAGGGCGATATAATCGGCGTTACCTTCGGTCAGAGAACCGTTAAGCTCCGTGTGCTTCAGATAAAGGAGACCGTCGGAAAAAATGATGCTTCATCTCTTTACGAAATAATAGACGATTGACCTTTTTGGTGTTATTTCTCCCGTCTTGGGCATATATTGTTATAAAGACACAGATTGGAGAAATAATATGCAAAACATACAAAACCGTGAATACCCACCTCACACCCTGCACCTGGATCAAAGAACACATACGGAAATTACGGGCGTAAGGGATGTTATAAGCTTTGACGAGAGTTCCGTTTTGCTCGTCTGCGACGGCTTTGAGCTTGAGGTTTCAGGAGAAAACTTGCACGTTTCCGTGCTTGATACCGATAAGGGCCACACCGTGATAGACGGAACCGTTAGCGCGATATATTATAATGATAAAAAAACACCCGAACGGCGCGGATTCTTTTCAAGGCTCGTAAAATAAGGAGATAACGCTTTGGAGATATATCCTGAACTTTTTGCCCTGATGCTCGCGCGCTCCTTCGTGTGCGGAGTTTGCCTTGGCGTGTTTTACGATCTGTTGCGCCTTCTGCGCATCATGACCGCAACGGAACCGAAAAAATCATATTTTCCAAGAACCGCTCCGACCGACGAACGTCTTGATAAGCTTTGCGACGCAAGACTTCCACTGCCGCCGCTACTCAGACTGTACGGAAAAGATTCAGTTCCATCCGTACAAACTCTTTGTAAAAGTGCGCTCGGCAAATCCCATTCCGTTATATGCCACATACTCAGATTTTTTTCTGATATTTTCTTTTTTGCGGTCGCAGGTGTTGCAATTTCATTGGTTTTATATTATAATAATGACGGTCAGTTCCGTTTGCTTGTACCGCTTATCGTGCTTTCGGGCTTTTTCACCTATTGCACTACATTCGGACGAATAGTTAAACGGTTCGCAAGCCTGATATCCTTTGCGCTCAGCGCCGCAGTTACATATATTGCTCTCGTCGCTTTTTTTCCTCTGATGTGTATTTATAAGATACTTGGCGTACTTATACGGGCAACCGTGATCAGAGTATACAAAAGAATTAAGCTTCGTAAACTGAAAAAGGATTCACATAAAAAATACAGTCTGCTGATATCAGCCTCAAAATACGGTTTTCTTGAAGCAGACCTTACGTTAAAACAGCAGTAAAGGAGAAAATTATGTCAACAGGACGTATAAATAAGAGAATAAATATTATGCTTGTGCTCGTTGCCTCTGCGCTCGTGTTGGTATGCGCCGTAGTGCTCGTCACCTCAATGATGGAATATAATGACAGGCTCGAGGAGAAAAAACGTCTCGAGGCGCAAAAGGAAGCACTTCTGGAGGAAAATGAAGAAAAAAAGGATATCCTTGATGCCCCCCTTGATAAAGAAGAAATTGAGGATATAGCCCGTGACGAGCTCGGATACGCTAACCCCGGTGACGTAATAATCCATGACGGTAACTCAAAAGATACCTCGACCGATACCTCGGAGCAAACGTGTGAATGACGCGAATGTCCGTTTCGATTCCAAATAACTTAAAGCACCTGCAAAATTGCGATTGCAGGTGCTTTAAATTTTCTTAATTATTATTTTGCTTTTATGTGTTCAACCTTTGCGAATACTATTTCGTATTCATCCGATCCGGTCGCAGAATACTTTATCTTCGTCCCGAAAAATTCTCTCATCGCATCAATCATAAAGAGTGTGTCCGCGCATCCCGCAGTTTCATAGGATGAGTGCATTGCAAGTTGTGCAAGACCAATGTCGACCGTGTTAAGCGCAACCCGTGTGTTGGATATTCCGCCAAGTGTCGATCCACCGGGCTTGTCCGAACGGTTGTTGTAATTCTGCACGGGTACGCCCGCCTTTTCACATATTTCCTTGAAAATCGCCGCTGAAAGCGCGTCCGTCGTGTATCTCTGACTTGCATTGTACTTTATCACGATGCCGCCGTTCATAAGCGGTGCGTTCATTCCGTCGGATTGCTCCGGGTGAGACGGATGCTTTGCGTGTCCGTTGTCGGCAGATACCATAAAGGAGGAGGGGAGCACTCGGCAAAGCTCTGCCGAAATTCCTTCGCAGATGCGCGTCAACGTGTCAAGAAGCATAGAGGACGCCGCCCCCTGCTTCGTACTGCTACCCGTTTCCTCATTGTCAAACGCACACCAAACCGGTATTACTCCATCAGTCTCTGATGCCTCGGTAAATCCGATAAGCGAAGAATAAGCGCACATAATATTGTCTATTCTGGGACAGGAGAAAAGTTCTCCCGCAGCCCCAAGGATCGTTCCTTCTGTTCTGTTGTAAAGATACAGATCTGCACTTACAAGCTCGTCTCTCTTGCAGTCCAGTTCCTCTGCAACTATATCGTAGATACCTGCCGCCCCTTCGGTTGCGGATAATACGGGCAATACGTCCGTTGCGATATTGTATGTGTAACCTTCGTTTACTGCGCGATTCATGTGTATTGCAACATTTGGAAGTATCAGAAGATCACGGTCAATGTTCACGCATTTGGTAACAAGTTTTCCGTCACGCTTTATAACCGCGCGACCGCTGACGGACAGAGGACGGTCAAACCACGAAGATATGATCATTCCGCCGTATCCCTCAACATTCAGGGTAACGTACGCGCCTGTGTTTTTCTCGCATACGTCCTTCAACTTAAACGTGGGTGAATCGGTGTGGCTTGCGCATATCATAAATGACGCGTTCTTCACGTTTTTCGGTATCCTGAACGCAATAATGCTTGACGCATTTCTCGTCATATAGTATCCGTGACCGCCCTCAAGTACCCATTCGTCCGCCTCGGAAAGCCTTGTAAATCCCTCTGCCTCAAGCAGCTTTACAGCGTTTTTCACCGCGTGAAACGCATCGGGGGACTTCTTTATAAATTTTATCAGCTCTTTTGTAGCCTTTGTAGCCTTTTTGTTCATTTTTTCGTCTCCTTTTTTAAACTGTATTCAGCAATTGCTATCAGATTATTTTCGTCGGATGCCGAAGATTCACTAAGTACCGATCTTTCAAAATCTATCCTCTTAGCCAAAAGTGTAATCTCAAAAATGCAAAGCGCAATTCCAATGTCTATCGAATTGAATCTCTTGCGGAATGCTCGGGGTATAATAGTTCTGACATCGGTTTTGCGGCTTACCCGTATAATGTCTCCACTTGACTCAAACATCCACGGCTGTGAATTGCACGCACTCGGTGCAAGACGTACCGCGCCGCTGACTCCGTATCTGTCCTCACCAAGCCAGATCTGCTCACATGACTTGCGCGAAAAATCTGAAGCGTTCGTGCGCAAAAAATCACCGTCAGCAATACCGAAGGTAAGCATTATCATAAACTCAAGCCCATCCTCAGTTACCTTTTCCTTTGGAGATGCAAGTCCGTACCAGCAAACGCCGATACCGTTCGCTTCAAGCTGAAGCTCAAGCTGCTCAAGCATATATCCCGCATTAACGTAACAGTTGTCTTTTTTCTCACTGTACATCAGAATGCAGTAATGCCCGAATTTAACCGAAAGCTCCTCACGCCTCATCAGTCGAAACTCGGTTTTTATCTCGGGACATAGCGGTATAATCTCCTTACAAAGCTCCAACACTGCCTCAGCATCCTGCAATGTCATTACTTTAGAGGTAGAATATTTTCTTACCGATCTTCTTTTGAATACGGTATCGTAATAACTGTTTGCATTCGCAAAAATGTTCATAAGCCCTCCCGGATTAAGCATTGTATTCATTATAACAAACCCAAAAACAAATTTCAAGCCGTATTTTCATATTTTATAATATTAAGTTGCAAAATAAGCGTAAATATGGTATAATCTAAAAAAACGAAAGGAGAATGAGATGATAAAAGCAGTAAAACAAAACGTTGCCTTCAGCGCAGTTTTTTATCTTGTATCTGCCGTAAGTATAGTGCTTTATGCAGTAGGGCTTGCCGTCGATAACGGCCGCTATGCACTTCTTTCAATGCTCCTTTTCGCCTTTTCCACCGTTGCAGGCGCGTTTACTCTGACACATAATACTCCAAAGGATTTCGCACGAAAAGCAATGTACGTTAACGCTGCCGTCCTGTTTTCAGCCTTCGTGCTGCTCGTTATTCAACTGACCTTCTTTTCAAGGCATACGGACGTTTATACCGACGTTCAGAATGGCTTTACCGATCCGAGAGAGTACTATCTTGCACACTACGTTAACCTTGTTCCATTTAATACGATCTCAAACCTCTATATCGATAACATGGACGGGGAGGGAATAAGTCAGGCATATATTCTTTATAATATGCTCGGAAATATATTCATTCTTTCCCCAACGGCACTTCTCCTTCCCGCACTGTTCAAAAGAATGAATAATGTGTGGCTTTACGTTATAACAGTTTTTCTGTCTTCATGCCTTATCGAGACGCTTCAACTTGCGACTATGCGCGGATCGTGCGATGTGGATGACGTTATTCTTAATACCGCAGGTGCTATGCTCGTGATGGGAATACTAAAAATTCCGTGCATTTCAAAAACAGTAAAAAAACTGCTCCGTCAGGATTGATCCTTGCTCCGAAAAATCACAGTAAAAAACATCAGAATTGCAAAAGCAAATAAAGAGAGCGCACTTTCATAGCGTATGATCATATATATCGATGTTATCCAAAGCGCGGCGATGATCGTGGATCCTGTTAAGGTTATAGCAGTGTCCGCGGCATTCACATTTGATAAAAGAGCCACAGTAGAGTATAATATTCTGCCACCGTCAAATCCACGTATCGGCAGAAGATTGAAAATTGCCAGCACAAGACTGATTCCGCAAAAATCACGAACCCCTGACGATATTATCTCAACAGACCGCAATGGCATAGCAGTAATGTACGCCAGAACATTGAATAAAGGTCCTGCAAGGCAAAGCAGGATCTCTTTTTTGTATGAAAAAACGCCCCCTGTTTCGATTTTCGCCCCTGTAAGACTGAGTCTGATACCGGTGATCTTTATTCTCAATATGCGCGCCGCCGCAATATGTCCAAGCTCGTGTATGATCACTGCA
Organism: Clostridia bacterium; assembly: GCA_017504205.1. Lineage (GTDB taxonomy): Bacteria > Bacillota > Clostridia > Oscillospirales > CAG-272 > HGM12650. The sequence goes on from JAFVRO010000024.1 coordinate 24,621, forward strand.
GTAAGTATAATAAATATCCGGTAGAGCTCACCGGATATCAGTATGTAGACTGCAGCAATATAGGCGGCAGGTTCGACCCTTATACGAAGTCTCTTGCCACCCGACCGCAATTTATTCATTCTACTGTCACCGTTCCGATATCATTCAGAAAATCCCACGGACTTACCGATACTCCGTTTACCCGAAGTTCAAAATGCAAATATTCGTTGACACACCCCAGTGCGTCCCGTGTATTCAAATTATCTCCCTCGGAAACATAAATCTCAGTAAGATTTCCATAGACCCCCTTGCTTTCGCCGTGATCAATTATAACGTATTTTCCCAAAGAATTATTATCACCGATTTCACAAACCGTACCGCCGCAGAATACCGGAGCCTCCCCCGAGCGTGAAACCTCAAGGTCTATCCCTCTGTGATATTCGATACCCCCGTCGGTATCCCATCCAAAATCCCGTATTAACCGTATCTCATCTCCATATACACACGATGCATTCGCCGCAAAAGAGCAATTCTGCTCCATAACAATAAAAGGATACAGAAGTATAGCGCAAATGCTAAGCAAATAAGCCCCCTTCAGCACTCTCATCCTATACGCGTACATCGCGTTTGCCTTCTTTAACATACCTGAACCTCCTTAGCCAAATTATTGAGCTCTTTCTTATTTATATGCTACAGGACATTCAAGAATACTGTCGGGACAAAAGGAAATTTAAGGCATCCAATGCTTGACACATGAAGCCTTTAATGATATAATATTAGCAAGAAAAATCAAGGAGAATTGTATGAAAAAGTTTGACATCGTCAACATCTCTATCACTTCACTTTATATATTGAGCGCATTTATGCTTTCGGGGATCGTATCATCCTTTTTTGTGATGATACTCGGTAAGATAGTTTATCTGGAATTTTTCCTACAAGCAATTATAAGTAGCGTACTTTCTATGTGCGTGAGTGCTGCAATACTTTATTGCCTTGTGCACCGCGCATCTTACAGAGCCGCAGACTTTTCATCGCTTGCCGCAACCGTCGAGATGCTTATCTCCCTTGCAGTAAACTGCGTGATAGGACTTGTCTTTGGCTTTCTGCCTATCACATCGGGAGGTGTGCGGAACCTTGCAGGTATATTTCAATTCGGCAACGGATTTGATTCTGCCGAAATGCTCGGTGAAATTTCACTTTTCATGAAGCTCATTGCATTCTTCGTTTATGCAGTAGTGTTCAGCCTTGTGGCAAATCTTGCAGGTCGAAAAGGCGCGGATAAAAGGGAACGTGACAGGAAATCACTTTTGGATAAAAAAATCCAAACAGAGCAAGAGGAAAGCTTCGGCGGCTTTAAGCTATGATATGTTAATATAACAAAAAGCAAGACGGAAAATTGATTTTTCCGCCTTGCTTTTATTTCATGAAACCGTCAGAACAGTAAATTGATTATCAAAGCCATTATAAGACCAAGCGATGCTCCGATTATTACCTGGAAAGGGGAGTGACCTACAAATACTTTGAGCTTTTCAACGTCCGATATCTCCGTGGAGAACAGTCTGTCCCAGATCGCATTGATGCGCTTTGCGTGTCTTCCCGTTTCGCGCCTGACACCCACCGCATCGTTCATCACAATAACTGCCAATACTGCCGAGATAGCAAATACAGGCGATCCAAGACCGTACACTATAGCCGCGGTTGTTGTCATAGCAATTACGGTGGCGGAGTGTCCACTCGGCATTCCACCGTCTCCGAAAAGCCTCTCAGGACTGAATTCCTTGTGAACAAGCAAATGAATTATAACCTTTATAAGCTGCGCCGTCAGCCACGCAAGTAACGGCGTAACAAACATTCTGTTGGTGAATAGAGCTTTAATATATTCCATAATTTTTCCCATCTCGAAAAGTAGTACCATATTATTATACTATATTCACACGGTTTTGTCACTACAGTTTGCAAAAAATTTAAAAAGTTTAATTTGTGTTTAGATTTTGCATTAGGATAACGGATCACCGTCTGACGCACCCACCCGCTTTTTGGACGAAAGGACTGCACTTAATACCGTCGCCACCAATGGCCCGCTGATCATACCGATAATTCCAAACAGCTTAAATCCGATATACATAGTGATAAGTGTAATAAGTGGGTGAATGCCAAGTCGCTTACCAAGTATTCTCGGCTCAAGCACCTGGCGCGTAATGCTTATCAGAACAAATAAAATCAGCAGTCCCACGCCAAGAAACGTGTCGTGGCGCAACAACGCAATCACTCCCCAAGGAATCATAATAACCCCTATACCAAGAACAGGCAAAAGATCCACGGTCGCAATTATAATCGCAAGTATAAACGCATACCGAACCCCGAGAACCATAAGTCCGACCGTGAGTGATGCGGCAGTAATAACATAAAGCGTAAAATACGCCTTGATATATCCCATAGCAACCCCCGATACCCTGTCACGAAGATCAGGAACCGCTTTTTTTATCCCGCGTGGAAGTGATTTGAATATTGCCGCGTTGACCCGATCAAGTTCAAAGCAAAAATAGTAACAGGATATGAGCGTTACGGTAACGAACAGTATAAGCGATGGAAGCCCTGAAATGATCCCACCGACAAATGAGGTCAACTTGCCTCCAAGTCTTTCAACCGCGTTCTGTAAAAGACCCGAAATAGCCCCCCCAATGCGCTCGGATAATTGCTCGCCGTCCATAATAGCCGATGAAAAGGGAAGGCCTCTTATAAAACGGTTTCCCCATTCAACCGCACCGTTTACAAATCCTTCTATTGTGCCCTCGTCACTTAATTCATTTATGAACCTACTTCCTTCATAGACGAGCCTGTGAATTGAAGCGTACGCGCCAAATCCTATTATGGCAAGTATAGCACTAACTGTAACCGCCGCAAATGTACGCCCAAATCTCTTAATGCGAAAATGTCTCCGTATCTTTTCCGAAAGCCGTACTCCCATAAATGCTATACCGTAACCAATAAGAAACGGGGAAAATAGGCCTAATGCATATTTACCGAAAAAATATAGCACCGCCAAAGTACCGCCAATACATATTGCTATCGCGGCATATTTCTTAAAATCAATTTTACCGTCTCCCAAACCTGACATACAATACCTCACCTGTAGCTTTTATGCTTTATTGTATGCCCGAAACGCTTAAACCTTTCAATTACACGGAAAAAGAAAGCAAAAATAAAGCCGAGCGCATATATGCAGTCTCGGCTTTTATAAATATTGTTCGATTACTGTGTGGCAGATGCCTTGAGAAATGCGTTGATAAATCCGTCTATCTCACCGTCCATAACCGCAACTATGTTACCGCACTCAAATCCGGTACGGTTGTCTTTTACAAGCGTGTATGGCATAAAGACGTATGAACGGATCTGTGAGCCCCACTCAATATTGGTCTTGTTACCCTTGATATCCTCAATTCTTTCGAGATGCTCACGAAGCTTGATCTCCATCAGCTTTGCTTTAAGCATCTTGAGCGCAGTTTCCTTGTTCTGGAGCTGTGAACGCTCGGTCTGACATCCAACAACGATTCCCGTAGGCTTGTGAAGTATACGCACTGCAGAGTCCGTTTTGTTGATGTGCTGACCGCCCGCACCGCTTGAACGGTGATGCGTTACTTCTATATCCTCGTCACGGATCTCAACCTTGTCGACCTCGTCAAACTCCGGCATAACCTCTATTGAAGCAAACGATGTGTGCCTGCGTCCTGCCGAGTCAAAGGGAGATACTCTTACAAGTCTATGCACTCCGTGCTCGCTCTTGAGATATCCGTATGCGTTGATACCCTCTATCATAATGGTCGCGCTTTTAAGCCCTGCCTCGTCTCCGTCAAGCCAATCCATAAGCTTGACTTTGAAGTTGTGCTTCTCACCCCAACGCGTGATCATTCTGTAAAGCATAGATGCCCAATCCTGCGCCTCAGTTCCGCCCGCGCCGGGATGGAACGAAACTATGGCGTTGTTTCTGTCGTACTGTCCGGAAAGAAGGATCTCTATTCTCATCCTTTCCTCCTGAGCTACGATCTCGTCAAGCTCGCTCTGAACCTCCTCGATGCAGCTCTCATCATTTTCTTCAATCGCCATCTCGGCAAGAGTTACCGCCTCATCAAGACGGTTGAGCAGGGTCTCGTATTCCTCTACCGTATCTTTACACTGCTTCAACTCCTGCAGTACCCTTGACGAATTTTCACTGTCAAGCCAGAATTCTGCACTCGATGTCTTTTCCTCAAGCTCCTCAATGCGCGCTTTTTTTTCGGAGATCCTTAACGCATCTCCAAGATCTATGATGTTTGCTCTGTAGTTTTGAAGCTTGTATTTAGCCTCTTCTAATGCAATTATCACTTTAATTCCTCCCTTGCCCTGCGGCAAAAATATATGTCAGTATTTATAATTATTACCGAAAAATGCACCGCGTGTCACTAAAACAACAGTACTTCATAACATTATATCATATTTGCAGAAAAATTACAATAGCCCATGTCTAATTATTTTGAATTAAGAGCTGCCAAAATGGGTAAAGTACAATAAAATATTTAAAAAAAATGACAATTTACAAAATACTTGTTGACATCGGAGCGAAAAGGATTTATAATATAAGTATAATATTAGCGGAGGTATAACAATGGCAAAATTTGTTGTAACGAAGGATACACTTATCGGAGATATTCTTGATTATGATGTTGAAACAGCGCGCTTTTTCTTTGAGATAGGAATGCATTGTCTCGGATGCCCTATGTCAAGAGGTGAGAGCATTGCAGACGCATGCTCAGTTCATGGAACTAACGCAGACGAGCTCGTTAAAAAGATCAATGCTTATCTTGAAACGAAATAATCTTAAGCCTTAGATATAAAAGCCGCCGTATAACAACTTTAACGGCGGCTTTATCCTTTGTAAAGTCAACTTAACGAAATGAGCGAAAGAAAAATATGAATTTACCAAAGCTTGACCAAAGACTGATGTGCGCTGCCGAGGCGGTGCCGCAATGTGATGTCGTTGCCGACGTCGGAACAGACCACGCGTACCTGCCCGTCTACCTCGTGCTGCGCGGAAAATGTAACTACGCAATCGCCTCTGATATAAACGAAGGCCCCGTCAAAAGAGCCGTCCTCAATGTTACAGGATACGGATTGAACTCTAAAGTCCAAGTAATCAAAACCGACGGACTTCACGGAATAGAGGAATATAAACCCGACACTGTGCTCATACTCGGTATGGGAGGCGAGCTTATCGCAAAAATACTTGCCGAGGCACCGTGGCTCAAATCAAACAAAACCCGACTCATCCTCCAACCAATGACTCACCCCGAGGTCGTCCGCGAATATCTTTGGACGAGCGGCTTCGGAATACTTGAGGAGAAACTGTGCCAATGCGGAAAAATATATAACGTGATAGTTGCCGAATACATCGGGCAGAGTACTGAGTATACCCCAATCGAAGCACTTGTCGGTAAGACGGACATGCTCTGCGGCTGTGACCTGTGGACACCTTACCTTCAGCATATTGCCGAGATCTATTCCGTCCGCATAAAAGGGATACTTTCAGGCGGTGGAGATGCTTCCTGCGAAGAAAAGACCCTTTCCGAAATACAATCACTGATATAAGCTTTAAACGATAAATTTCTACATAAGGAGTACCCTCATGACTATTGCCGAGCTTTACGAATTTCTGAACGAAAAGATCCCCCCGTCCCTTTCTTGCGAATGGGATAACGACGGACTTATGTGTTGCCCCGACCCCGACCGTACTGTAGAGCGCGTTCTCGTTGCTCTCGACGTTACCGAGGACGTAGTAAGACGCGCCATTGAAGGCGACTACGATCTTATAGTTTCTCACCATCCGCTCATATTCAGACCTATCAAAAGCATAACTCCGTATTCCATTACCGCAGATAAGCTTATCTCACTCATCAAAGCCGATATAAGTGTTATGAGCTTCCATACAAGGCTTGACGCGGTCGACGGAGGCGTAAATGATATACTTGCCGATATGCTCGGTATAGTCTCTCCCCGTCCGTTTGGTGATGGAATCGGCAGAATAGGCTCTCTTGAAAAACCGACAAGACTCAAGGACTTCGTTGAACTTGTCAAAGATCTGCTCGGATGCGATGCGGTCAATGTCGCAAGCGCAGGAAGAATGGTTCATACCGTCGCAGTGCTCGGCGGTTCAGGCTCTGATGAGGTCATGGCGGCAAAAAATGCGGGCGCGGATACATATCTCACGGGGGAGCTTTCATACCATCACCTCTGTGACGCGCGCGAGAACGGAGTAAATCTCATCTCTGCAGGTCATTTCCATACCGAAAACCATATATGCGACCATATCGCAAGTCTCATAAGCGAGGCGGACGATTATATAGAAATAGATATCGAAAGTTCACTTAATTACGAAATTTTCTGACAAAAACGGATTAAAATAACCGGGATGTAAATAATAAGTTTACGGCAATAGCCTTGAAAAGAAAGGACAGAAAAATGACTTACGCAATTGCAAATATACACGGCGATTACGATTCCTTCGTAAAAATGCTTGAAAAAATAAAATTTTCAGACGATGACGTAATGTTTATCCTCGGAGATATTGTTGACTACGGCGAAAAGACCGCAGAGCTTCTCTGTGACCTCAGCGTACGATTCAACGTGTACCCCATAATCGGTGAGCACGACGCAAAGGCGTATAAGCTCCTCATGGGCTTTGACGAAATGCTCAAAAACGGCACGACCCCCGACGAGGACTACGTTACAGAAATGACCGAGTGGATGCAGGACGGTGGTAAGGAAACGCTCGATGCCTTCCGTTCACTCGACGATGATATGAAAGAGGGAATACTCGACTACCTTGCAGAGTTCGTCCCTTACGAAACCGTAAACTGCGGCGGCAAGGACTACGTCCTCGTCCACGCCGGAATTGAAGACTTCTCCCCCGATAAGGAGCTTGATGCTTACGACGAATCCGCCTTCATAGGTGAGAGCATTGATATGGACAAAAAATATTTTGAGAACGCTATCCTCGTTGTAGGTCATATCCCAACGGAACAGCTTGAAGGCGCGATTGAAGGAAAAATCTTCCGTAAAGGTAATAATATTGCTATCGACTGCGGAAACGTTTTCGGCGGACAGCTCGGTTGCCTGCGCCTTGATGACGGTAAGGAGTTCTACGTCTGATCATGCTGAAAAAGAATCAGATACTCACCCTCGATATCGTAGACCTTAATAACCTCGGCTACGGTGTCGCAAGAGAACAAGGAGGCTCGGTCGTGTTCGTTGGCGGAGCGGTAACGGGCGACAAAGTAAGCGCGAAGATCATCAAAGTGAATAAACGCTATTCCGTCGCACGCCTCGAAGCAGTCATCTGTCCGTCCCCCCTGCGACTTGATACAGAGTTGTGCTCCGCGCCAAAATCCTGCGGAGGATGCGTGTACCGCTACGTTACACGCGAAAGCGAGCTTGAAATGAAGCGCAAATACGTCGAAAGCCTTATGCGCCGCGAAGGACTTTCGTCGATCAAAGTGCTTCCAACTATTGCTCCAAGTCCACGTACACATTACAGAAATAAAGCACAGTACCCCGTAAGACAGGGGAAAAACGGTGCTACCGCAGGCTTTTTTGCCTCGGGTACACATAAGATCGTCTCGGGCACGGATTGCGCCCTTGAGCCGCCGATATTCTCCGAAATAGTCAATACCGTCCTCGATTTTATGAACGGTCACTCCATCCTCGCTTATGACGAGGAAAGCGGCAAAGGAGTTGTACGCCATATCTATATCCGCCGCGCAGAGCGCACGGAACAGATAATGGTGTGCATAGTCATAAATGACGATAACCTCGACGAAGCACGCGGTCTTGCGGACATACTGTTCGGAAAATTCAAAAATATCACAGGCCTGCTCCTGAACGTCAATAAGGAAAATACCAACGTAATAACCGGAAGCAAATATATTACCGTCAAAGGCGTGCCGCATATCGAGGATATTCTCTGCGAAAAAAGATTCAGAATATCCCCCGACTCCTTCTGGCAGGTCAATACCGTCGGTGCCGAGTGCATCTACGGCATCGCTAAAGAGCTTGCAGACCTTGACGGAACGCAGAACCTGCTCGACCTCTACTGCGGAACAGGTACGATAGGCCTTAGTATGGCGGATAAATGTAAGACCGTAACAGGCGTGGAAATAGTAGAAGCGGCAGTAAATAACGCCCGCCTGAACGCAAGTCTTAACGAAATCAAAAACGCCGAATTCTTCTGCGCCGATGTCTCCGACGTGTTCACCGCCATCCCCGATGACCGCCACTTCGACGTCGTCATCCTCGACCCACCGCGTAAGGGAACTACCCCCGAGCTTATCAAAGCCATCTCCGAGCGTAATATTCCAAAGGTCGTATACATTTCCTGCGGCCCCGATACCCTTGCCCGCGATATTTCAATATTCAACTCCTACGGCTATTCCGCCGATACGGTGCAGCCGGTCGATATGTTTCCGTTGACAGGGCACGTCGAGTCCGTCGTGTGTCTCACACGACGGCTCGACAACTAAGTTCGCCTGTGGCGAGTGAAGTTGCCTTCGGCAGTGAAGTTCACTGCGTGAGTGAAGTTTCGCCTGACGGCGAAGTGGGGCGAACTTAACTTCACTTTGCGACGAAGGAGCAAAACTTCACTGTGAGGAAATTTGCAGAGCAAATTGACGAACAACTTCACTACGAGCGTTAGCGAGTAACTTCACCAAACGCTCGGGACAAATAATGATTCTAAGCAAAACTCGAAACTCTCATTTACACCTGTTTAGTATAACATATCGAAAGGAGTTGTTGTATGAATCACTTTAGAAATATACAGTTTCGTGGAGCATTCCGCAACTATCAGCAGCGCGTGCTTGATAATGCTGATAAGTATCTCAGAGACGGAAAAATTAATATCGTAGCAGCTCCGGGCAGTGGAAAGACCGTCCTTGGACTTGAGTTGATTCGTCGGTTAGCTTCGCCTTGTATCATTTTATCCCCGACAACTGCAATACGTCAGCAGTGGGGAGAAAGATTTAAGGATCTGTTTCTTGATAATGCGGAAGATTTTTCGTTATTCTTTTCGAATGACCTGCATCACATCAAACTTGTAAATTCTATAACATATCAAGCCCTATATACTGCGGTAGATAAGATATCTGCAACCGAAGATGAAGACATTGACTGCTCGGACGTTGATATCTTTGCCACCATGAGAAAATTCGGAATAAAAACCGTATGTCTTGACGAGGCTCATCATCTCAAAAACGAGTGGCAGAAAGCGCTTGAAAAATTCATTTCCGCGCTCGATAAAGATGTAAAGATCATTTCTCTTACGGCTACCCCTCCATATGATTCGGAGGGCTCGGAATGGAGAAGATATATGAACATCTGCGGAGAAATTGATGAAGAGATTTTCGTTCCCGAGCTCGTCGGTCAGAACACTTTGTGCCCGCATCAGGACTATGTGTACTTCAATTATCCGACAGAATCAGAAATTGAGAGCTTTCGCACGCATAAGGAACGTGCATTGCTTGCTGTTGAAGAGCTCGGAAAGCTTGATCTGTTTTCAGGGGTATGCCAATCCTTAAATGCCGAGCAAGACTATGAGGTGCTGTTTACTGATGCTAAGCAGTACATAGCTCTTGTTACCTTGCTGAAATATTATGGCTTTGAAATCAATAAAAAACTGATCCGTGAGCTAACTGCAAAAAGAGGACTTCCGTTCTTCAAAATGCAGTACGCTGAAACGGCAATACAGTTCCTTCTTAACGGAGAATTAATTACCGAAGAACAGAAAACAGAGATCGTTTCTGTTTTAAAGAACTATTCTGTTTACGAAAAGAAGAAGGTCACGCTTGATCTGAATGAGCGTTTGAAAAGAGCTTTGATCTCTTCGGTAGGAAAGCTCGAGAGCATCAAACGCATAGCAGATAATGAAGTTTCGGCAATGGGCGAGAGACTTCGTATGCTCGTCCTTACCGATTACATCAAGAAAGAGAATCTCTCTAAAATTGCATCTGCTGAAGAATTCAATTCGGTGAATATCGTAAGCATTTTTGAAACTCTCCGTCGTGCAAATTTGAACGTAAGCATCGGAGTTCTTTCTGGATCTCTTGTTATTCTTCCAAAATCCATTGATCTTTCGGATATCAAACATAAAAAAGAAGATATTGCGGATACGGATTATTGTACGGTGGAATTTGCAGGAGCGCTTCATCGTGGCGTTGATTACGTTGGAAAATTGTTCGAGAAAGGCAAAATCCAAATACTTATCGGAACAAAGTCACTTCTCGGTGAAGGATGGGATTCTCCTTGCATTAATTCGCTAATTTTGGCAAGTTTTGTTGGCAGTTTCGTTTTGTCTAACCAAATGCGCGGGCGTGCAATTCGCATTGATAAAAATGACCCCGAAAAATCGGCAAACATATGGCATCTTGTAACAGTTGAGCCGGAATATTTGTTCAAAGATAAAGCTACGGAGAGAATCTATGCATACATCAAAGAGGATTACAAGGAGCTCCATTCGTATGACTATGATATTTTAAAACGCCGATTCGATTCCTTTATGGGACCCAACTATACGACGGGAACGATTGAAAGCGGAATTGAGCGAATTACCTTGATCAAGCCGCCTTATGATAAAAACGGCATCGAACAAATCAACGAGGAAATGTTAAAACTGTCTGCTGAGCGTGGCGAAGTGAAAAACAAATGGCGCGGAGAAGTGGCAGACGGAAGCTTTGCGGTCGGTGTGGAAACCGAAATTCCCAAGGAAGCGAGAATTCCCGTATTTACATTTTGGAATTTCGCCTTGAATTCAATTATTGTTGCGACAGAAATATCATTACTGCAACCGCTAATGAGGTTGATGGTAAATAATAATCTCCCTTTGTCTTTGGGAACTCTTGCAGTAATGATTGGATTGTTTGTTGTTTTGTACCACGGCGTCAAGAAGATGGTGTTACACTCCAACCCTGCCCATTCCATAAAAACATTGGGTGTTGCAGTTTATAAAACATTGTGTGAGTGTGAGTTGATATCGCCGTCGGCAAAGGTGGAAACAACCGCGTACAAGCAGATTTATGTTGTTTCGCTACACTTGCGCAATGCATCAATTCACGATCAGAACATTTTCAATACAGCTATGGCAGAAATGCTTTCCCCTATTGAAAATCCTCGTTATATCTTGATTTCCAAAAATATGTTCAAACGTTACAACTATGAGCTTTCTTTTGCTTGCCCCTCGATTATCGGCAAAAAGAAAGAATACGTAGAGGTATTAGCAGAAAAGTTAAAAGCCACTACCGGCAACTTTGAGCCTGTTTATACCCACCGCGAAGATGGCAGAAGGTTGATTTTGAAATGTAGAAAGCGTTCTTATATTACCTTCAACGAAAAGGCTATGGGGAAGAAATATAAAGTCTCTCATTTTGAGTGATAAATAAGGCAACACAGTATAAATTGATATGTTTCCAAGCATCACTTAAAAATAGGGACAAATGATGATTTCCACCTATAAAAGTGAGACTTTTTGGAGTTTCCACCCCCGTTTTTGACCGATTTTTATACCTTTTGGAGTCTTGACCCACGTCGAGTCCGTCGTGTGTCTCACACGACGGCTCGACAACTAAGTTCGCCTGTGGCGAGTGAAGTTGCCTTCGGCAGTGAAGTTCACTGCGTGAGTGAAGTTTCGCCTGACGGCGAAGTGGGGCAAACTTAACTTCACTTTACGAGCATAGCGAGCAAAACTTCACTGTGAGGGAATTTGCAGAGCAAATTGACGAACAACTTCACTTTTGCGAAGCAAAAACTTCACCAAAAGTCACTCTCAATTGCTATGCGAATACAAACTATGTAAAAACCTATCGGCTCGATACGGTTAAAGAGTAAAATATACCTTTTGACTTTACAACCCCCGTTTTTGGTATACTAGATCCCGATGCTTCGCATCGCCCTACGGGTTCGACTACGGGCTACGCCCTTCGCTCAGGATGACACCTAAATGCAACCTCGCCCGTGTCATCCTGAGCGAGCGAAGCGAGTCGAACTGCGG
>JAFVRO010000002.1 GCA_017504205.1 Clostridia bacterium
ATGACTCCGATGGAGTTCCATCGCGCCGCGGCGTGACGAAACTCTCCCCCTGCTGCGCAGCAGGGGGAGATGAAAGAATCTTTTCAATTGTAAATTCTTTTTGTTTTTTTCACTGTCTACTTGACAGGGGGCACATCACTGAAGTGGGACAGCCGTTTTTTATGTTTTTTGATTTTGGTACTTGACATATGAGTATATTTATGGTATAATTCATGCACCGATAGAGGTGCATGACATCAACAGTATACGTTGCTTCAAGTCCGCCGAGGATGCAGCGTTGAAAGGGGTGCGTGCCGAAGACGTGATGTGGCAAGTCACGGTCTGGCACACGGGAATAAGATCGCGTGTGTTGTCGCAGAGATGCGGAGAGCTATCAAAGAGTTACTATACGGATATTTTTTATTCGGAGACTTTGAGTGATAGTTGCTTTTCGGCGGCTGTCCTTTTTTGATTTAAGGACGGCGTCAAAAAACACTTGAATAAAGGAGAAGGAAAATGAAGAACACTATATTTACGGGAGCTGCTACGGCTCTTATCACGCCTATGAGGGGCGGTGAGGTTGACTACGAAACGCTTGGAAGGCTGCTTGATTGGCAGCTTGAGAGTGGGATTGATGCGATAGTTTCGGTAGGTACTACGGGTGAGGGGCCTACACTCACAGACGAGGAGCACCGCGACGTAATAAAATACACTGTTGACAGGGTTGCGGGCAGAGTTCCCGTTATTGCGGGAACGGGATCAAATGACACGGCTTATGCCATTGATCTTACGAGGTTTTCGTGTGAGGTAGGTGCTGACGCGATGCTTCTGGTGTCCCCCTATTACAACAAGGCAACGCAGAAGGGACTTATTGCGTCCTTCAACGCAGTGGCGGATGCATCGACAAAGCCTTGTATTCTTTACAACGTACCGAGCCGTACGGGATGCAATATTCTTCCCTCCACGGTAGCTGAGCTTGCAAAGCACGAAAATATCGTAGCTATCAAGGAGGCGGGCGGCAACATCTCACAGGTTGCGCAGATTGCGGCGCTCTGCGGTGACAGCATCGACATATATTCGGGAAATGACGATCAGATAGTTCCCATTATGTCACTTGGCGGCAAGGGCGTTATATCGGTATTATCCAACGTCATGCCGAAGGAGACGGTGGCACTCTGTCGGGCGTATCTTGACGGAGACGTACGCCTTGCGTGTGAGATGCAGTTGAAGTATTTGTCACTTATTGATGCGTTGTTCTGCGAGGTCAATCCGATACCCGTAAAGGCGGCGATGGCGGCGATGGGCTTTGGCGAAAATTCACTCCGTTTGCCTTTAACGTCCATGGAGCCTGCAAACGAAGAGAAACTGTTGAATATAATGAGAATGCACGGTCTTATAGACTGATTTGGAGAGGATTATGAAGATACTTGTAAGCGGTTATTGCGGTCATATGGGACAGGAGGTAGTCGCGCTATGTCAGAGCGGATACTGCGGTGCAAGGCTCTGCGGTGGAGTTGATATAAATGCCTGCGGACACGAGCAGTACCCCGTTGCGAAGGATTTTTCGGGTGCTTTAACGGACGTTGACTGCATTATTGACTTTTCTCACCATACCGCGACGCCTGAGCTGCTTGATTTCGCGGTTTCAAACAGAATTCCGCTTGTGCTTGCCACCACGGGACACACGGCGGAGGAGCGCGCGGCAATCGAGGCTGCCGCCAAGCTGATACCTCTGTTTTTCGCGGCGAACTATTCGCTTGGTATTGCGGTGCTTATCGAGCTTGCAAAAAGTGCAGTCAGAGCGTTTCCCGATGCGGAGATCGAGATAGTTGAGAAGCATCATTCAAGAAAGCTTGATGCGCCGAGCGGCACAGCCCTGGCTTTAGCCGATGCGATCTGCGAGGTGCGCGAGAATGCTTCGATAGTTAAGGGACGCGCGGGCTACGGCAAGCGTTCAAGGGACGAGATAGGAATACACGCCGTAAGGCTTGGGAACATAGTCGGTGAGCATGAGGTGCTTATCGGTACTCCTAATCAGACGATCACGCTCAAGCACGAGGCGCACAGTCGCGCGTTGTTTGCAGAGGGGGCGTTGACGGCGGCAAAATTCCTTTGCGGCAGAGCGGCAGGTCTTTACGATATGTCGAGCATGATCGCGGCAATAAACGAAAACGCATGACACGGAGGATAGATTTATGAAGATAGCGATCTACGGATACGGAAATCTTGGGCGCGGAGTTGAGTGCGCTATAAGACAGAATGCGGACATGGAGCTTGTGGGAGTATTCACGCGCAGAGATCCTGTGACGCTTGATACCGTTTACGGTGCAAAAGTTTATTCCGTCGAGGATATATACGGCTTCAAGGATGAGGTCGACGTTCTGATCATCTGCGGCGGCAGTGCGACCGATCTGCCGGAGATGACGCCAAGGCTTGCAAGAGATTTCAACGTGGTTGACAGCTTTGACACGCACGCAAGGATACCCGAGCATTTTGCCGCGGTGGACGAGAGTGCCGCCAAAAGCGGACATATTGCGCTTATTTCATGCGGTTGGGATCCCGGTATGTTCTCAATAAACAGAGTATACGCATCCGCCATTCTTCCCGAGGGCGCGGAAAACACGTTCTGGGGACGCGGAGTAAGCCAGGGACATTCAGATGCGATCAGGCGCATTGAAGGTGTGGTCGATGCAAGGCAGTACACGGTGCCGATTGATACGGCGCTTGAACTTGTAAGGTCGGGCAAGGCACAGAAGCTCTCGGCAGGCGAAAAGCACACGAGAGAGTGCTACGTTGTTGCGGCAGAGGGTGCTGACAAGGCGCGAATTGAGCGCGAGATAAAGAGCATGCCTAACTATTTTGCGGATTACGAGACGACAGTAACTTTTATAAGTCTTGAGGAGCTGAAGCGTGATCACGCGGAGATACCGCACGGTGGACAGGTGATACGCACGGGAGTTACGGGCAAGGACGGGGTACATTCACACACGATAGAGTACAGTCTGAAGTTGGATTCAAATCCCGAATTCACGGCGAGTGCGCTCGTTGCGTTTGCGCGTGCGGCGTACAGAATGAGACAGAGAGGCGTTACGGGATGCAAGACGGTGCTTGACGTAGCACCTGCGGATATGTCGGCACTGTCCCCCGAGGAGCTTCGCGCCACGATGCTCTGAGCATAAAATAATGGCACGGTTTGCTTATTTTGTCTTGACAAAACGGAGCTTTTGTGCTATTATATATATGCTTGCGGGTATGGTGGAATTGGCAGACACGTTGGATTTAGGATCCAATGGGCAACCGTGCAGGTTCAAGTCCTGTTACCCGCATAAACATAAAGAGAGGAGCAAGCTCCTCTCTTTATGTTTATCTGAATAATGGTTCGAAGAAAACCTGCTTGCCGCAGACGGTATAATAAATACAGCTAAAGAATAAGCGGCGGTGCGAGTTTGCTTGCAAACTCGACGTTGAGCGCGAAGCGGTCAACTGTTCAAGTGTCCTGTTACCCGCATAGAAAAAGAGGAGCAAGCTCCTCTTTTTTTATGCGGGTTTCTGGGGTGAAGAAGCTGCTTGCCGCGAACTGCATAAAAAATCAAGGTAAGGAATAAGCGGCGGTGCGAGTTTGCTTGCAAACTCAGCGTTGAGCGCGAAGCGGTCAACCGTTCAAGTGTCCTGTTACCCGCATAAACATAAAGAGAGGGCTTTGCCCTCTTTTTTTATGCGGATTTCTGGGGTGAAGAAGCTGCTTGCCGTAGACTGTATGTGATTATTTCGCGCGGGAGAACCTTTGTCCAAATTCATCAATGATTACAACGCCATCTTTTTCAGAAATTAGTTTAAATAATGCTTCTTCCGTGTCACCCAAATATGTTATGATAATATCCCCTTCAATATAAAACCGTCTTTCCCATACTTGCTCAACTTCATTCGTATCAATACTCACTGCGCTGCAACGCACAGTGTTCCCCTTAAAAGACAGACAATCAACTGTTCCCAATTCGTCGTTCCGCTCACCGCACCATTCGCCGTCTAAAACGATATCCACGGATTGTTTATGTTCTGAGACCGACTCAACTTTTGGTGAACCACCGCATTTGGAACGCTCAATATTTGTCACTTTTTCAATGAGCTCTCCAAAGCCGTAGATGAACCAAGATGACACCCAAGACGCAACGCTTCCCAGAAGCATCTCCAGCAAACCGACTGGTATTAGATCCTCATTGTCGGAACTAATCATAAAAAGACCTACGGTTACTGATACGATCACACCAATTAAAAATACCGCTTTTGCTAAAGCTTTGAGTTTTTCTGAAATGTTGTCATACATAATAATGACCTCCTTAAAAATAAAAAGTGCGGCTACCGAAGTAAGCCGCACTAAAAACGCAAACTCCGATAGTCGCCAAACCAACTGAGATAGCAAGAACTGTGTCATTTCGCCATGCCAGTAGGAATTTGCATTTTTACAAATTCATTATTGACATGACAACAAAAGGGTATAAATACCCCATAGAGACAAAAATAGCCCTTGCTAATATATTCAGTTGGTTTGGCACTTTTATTATACTACAAAATGGAACTCATGTCAAGAGTTTCGTGTATAGAAGGAAAAGTTTTAAATAAAATTAAGAATAAACGTATTGCAAGCTATGGGGAAATGTGGTATTATATAAATGATAGGATTTTGTGTCGGGAATTGTAAAAAGATTATGAATTTACGGTTCCGGATGGCACAAAAGGTGGATTTTTGCCGTCATTATTTATGAGGGTTTCCAAATCCTCGGTACTTATGCAGAGGTTTCATCGGATGCGTTGCCTATGCGATGGAACAATATTATCAAATACGTTTTGGAGGTAAGGTATGAAAAAATTCAGGGGTATACTGGCGTTATTATTGGCGTTTGCGATGCTTTTCTGCTACGGATGCAAGAGGCCGACTGTTGATCCGAGCGACAGCGACAGTGAAAGTGAGAGTGTTACGGACGATCCGGGTACGGGCGATACAGGCACCGGAACGGGCACGGGCGACACGGGTATAGTTGAGCCGGAGGGCAGCACCGTATACAACGTGATATTTGCGCTTGCGACGATACCGCCCGTTATGGCGGCACTTGAGTGCATTGACAGTGGAAACGAGACGTACGTTATAATTGAGCGCGGAAAGACCTACAACGGAATTGCGGCACTTGAAAAATTCCACAATGTAGGCTTTGACCCGAATGACAATCTCAGTCAGGGCTTTACTGCGACGGAGTTCGATGCGATGGTTGAGCAGGTGAAGAGCCTGAACGCTGGCACGGAGAATGCGTTCTTCCGTTTCTTTGTGCAGGACGGAACTGCGCTCAAGGCGGCGGCTATAGCGGCGAATGCAGGACTTGCGAAGGATCAGTTCAATGTTACGATGTATGAGGACGGAACGGGAACTTACGATGCATTATTCAACGCATATATCAAGGGTAAGACGGTAAGTTCTGACAAGGACGAGATCTACGAGGCTTACGCAGCGGAGGTTGAGAAGGTGCAGTCTTACTTCAACACCATTATGTCCAAGACGGACAACAAGAACTCCGACCAGGTACTCAATTACAACATTGGTCGTGCGTTTGCTCTGGCGGCTCTGCCGAACTTCACGCTTGTGATGCAGAACGAAAACGAGGTCAAGGGTATACTTGAGGATGCAAGCGATATTCCTACCAAGTTACTTGCGTGCTTTGGATTTGACGGCTACGACGGAGAGGCTGAATATAGCTTAAAGATCGAATACAAGAGTATTTCGGGCCTTGTAGGACAGCTTTCCGAGGGTGAGAGAACGGATTATCTGACGCTTATGTACGGTGACTTCTACGAGGACACATTCAAAGCGTTAACGCGCACCGAGCGCGGAGGCGAAGCCGCCCCTGAAAAGAAGCTGGTATTTATCGGTTCAAGGCATTCGGGATATCCGAAGTTTGCATCAAGCGACAGCTACGGAATAGGTGGGCTTAAGAGTGGAGAGACGCTTCCTTCGTCTTACGAGGCGCTACCTGAAAAATACAAGACACCGCTTCTGTTTGAGTGCAAGGAGGACTATGATGCTTTTCTTGCGGTAGTAAACAACGAGGCAAACTTTGACGACGGTATTGATGTCGCAGTCAAGGAGGCTGCAAAGATCGCCTGCTTCAACTATTATATTGACTATATCTTCACGCTCAAGCTGACCTATGCGCTTTACGGTTCAGATTATGATATAATAATGAAGGGACATCCGCGTGAGGCGATAGGAAGCTATTCCGAATGGGGCAACAGATACAAGGTAAGCTACGGTGAGGACAAGACCTACGTTTACGACAAGCTGATGGATGCGGCGTTGCTTGGCTTCCACTCATCCGACACGGTCGGAAAGCTTATAGGCACAGTTCCCTATGGAACGTCTGCGGAAAACCTTGCGTATCTTGGCGTCGAGATAGCTATTGCGGGACTTCCCTCCTCCACTTACAGTGGATACGAGCTCTCAGTTGACGTGCTTTTCATACTTGCTGAAACGGAGCAGGATATTGCAGGCACGGGAAGTGACAATCCTGCATCGCAAGTCAAGGCAAGATATGACGAGGGAAATCTGCTTTATACCGACAAGGACGGAAACAAGCAAACCACGGTATTCCTCAACACCGGAAATGTTTTCAAGTCGATAGCGGACGTTTTCGGCGCTCAGGGCAACACGAAGGTTTCGGAAAAGTATAATGGGCTGTTCAACGGTTGGCTTACGAAGAACCATCCGGGTGCTACGGGAATTGATGCGCAGGGATTTGCGGTCAAGTAATACAGCAAACAAAAATATCGGGCTGTCTCACGCAAGTGATGTGCCCCCTGTCAAGTAGACAGTGAAAAAAACAAAAAGAATTTACAATTGAAAAGATTCTTTCATCTCCCCCTGCTGCGCAGCAGGGGGAGAGTTTCGTCACGCCGCGGCGCGATGGAA
>JAFVRO010000025.1 GCA_017504205.1 Clostridia bacterium
CAGCTGCCCGTCGAACATCCCACGACATAATAATATCCAAGTCCCGCAAGTGCTCCGCCTACGGTAAACAAAAACGGGCGCAACAGTTTTTTAAGCTTTGATTTCATTTTCAGGCACCTCCTGCCAGATATTTTTCCGCCTCGTGAACTGCGACGGCACCGTCGGCAACCGCCGTCACGATCTGGCGAAGCTCTTTTGTTCTGATATCTCCCACAGCAAATACGCCGGGGATATTTGTCTTTGTATCTTCTCCTGCGACAACGTATCCGTTCCCGTCAAGGGTGACCTGACCTCCGAGAAACTCGGTCGCCGGTTTTCTTCCGACGCTGACGAACACGCCGTCGCAAGCAATCGTGCTTTCTTCACCGGTATTCACGTCTGAAAGACGAACACCGGTGATTTTTGCCTCGTGAAGCAGTTCCTTTACCGTGCTGTTCCATCGAAATTCCACATTCTCCGCTTGCATCAGCGGTTCGTGATAGATCTTCGTTGCCCGAAGGGTGTCACGGCGATGAACCAAGATCACCTTTTCGGCGATTCTGCTGAGAAGCAGGGCATCTGCTGCTGCGGTATTTCCGCCGCCTACCACAATAACCGTTTTCCCACGGTAAAACATACCGTCGCAGGCGGCGCAGTAAGCGACTCCGCGTCCGACAAGTTCCGATTCTTTCTCCACACCAAGTTCTCTCGGATTTGCTCCGGTTGCGAGTACCACAGTCCTACTGAGAAATGTTTCGCTTGCTGTTTCGATCCGTTTTGGTTCTGCAGTAAGGTCAAGGCGAACGACCTCTGCCGTCTTACTCTTTGCCCCGAAACGCTCGGCCTGTTTTTTCATTTTATCGGCAAGGGAAAAACCGTCAATCCCGTCCTCAAACCCCGGATAGTTGTCGATCTGATGGGTCAAAGCCATCTGACCGCCTGCCGAAAGACGTTCCAATACGAGGGTGTCAAAACCTGCTCTTGCTGCATAAAGAGCCGCGGTATAGCCTGCAGGGCCGCCGCCTATGATGATCATATCGAAAACGTGATTATTGTTTGTCATTTTCACGCACTCCTTTTTTACTTTTCTGACCTTAGTATACCGCAATTATTGTTTCACTTCCGTGATGATGTCACAAAAAAAGGCACCGCCTCCGGTGCCTTTGAAAGTTCCATGTATAAAAGCGGTACAGCAACATTACTGTACCGCCTTTATTGCCTGATTAGGATTTCGTTTTTGATTTCTGTAAATCAAAGCACCAAGGAAGGTGCGGCATATACTCTTGCAGCCAATTCTTGATTGAGCATATAGAGGCTCTTGGGATCGCTTCCGAACAACTCCATCTTCGTAATCAGATCATTGGCGTTGGTCTCTTCTTCACCCTGCTCTTTAACAAACCAGTCAAGGAACTGCATGGTACGGAAATCCCTTACTTCATATGCTGCTGCATAGATATCGTTAATCAAAGAAGTAACATATTCCTCGTGCTCAAGCCCTGCCTTAAGAACGTCCATATGACAGTTGATAGCTTTGTCGGGCTTTGCGATTGCTTCAAGCGTCACCTTCTGATTTTCGTTCTGGAGGTACTGATAAAACAGCATTGCGTGGTCGCGTTCCTCCTGTGCCTGAATCTTATACCAGTTTGCAAAACCGTCAAGTCCCGCATCCTCAAAGTAGTTAGAAAAATCCAAGTAAAGATATGCGGAGTAAAACTCTTTGTTGATTTGCTGATTTAACAGCTCATGTACTTTTGCATTCATCATTTTCTTCTCTCCTATTCAAATGTCTGCCTTCCACAAGCCGTGAAGATTGCAATAGGCATAAGCAGCAACAGGCTTCTCATCGGCAAGAGCAAAGGTTACAACAGGCGCTTTACCCACCTCAAGGCACTTGCGCTGACCACCCTTATCGGTCTGAAGATATACCCAAAGGATGCTGTGCTCCTCTACCATAGGATGCTCCACGGAACCGATGGTCACAGTCACGGTCTTTCCGTCAACCGATACAACGGGAATATGCTTTTCGTGGCTTGCTTCCACTACACCGGGTTCCAGCTTTGTCATCTTCTGTCCACAGCACATCATAGGAACACCTGCATCGTGGATCATTCCGATCAAATTCCCGCAATGCTCACAAATATAGAACTTATTGTTATCACACATAGAAAAAACCTCCATACTTTAGTTTATTTATTTTTTATTATATCACCAAACTGTGAATAATTCAAGGCATTTGCCTTATTCGTATTGAATTTTCGTGGCAAATCGTGTATAATAGTAAAAAAGTATATTCCTTATCTGCGCTGTACCTACAAGCAGATAAGGATAGGATGGATTGTATGGAATTTCAAAACTATTTCCCCATTTGGAATAAATTAAATGCTGTTCACCAAGAACAGATCCTCGGCACGCTGATCACCCGCGCGGTTAAAAAAGGAACGGTGATCCACAACGGCGGTAACGACTGCACGGGGCTTTTGCTGGTAAAGTCCGGTCAGCTTCGCGCCTACATACTTTCCGATGAGGGACGGGAAATCACGATTTACCGTCTGTTTGATC
>JAFVRO010000003.1 GCA_017504205.1 Clostridia bacterium
CCTTCCCGGTTCGTTTGTGTATCTCTACTATTTTCTTCTTGAATGCATAATCGTATTTATACATAAAAAACCCCCTTAAAGTATTCTCGAAAACTTTTTTGTTTTTTCGAGTGTATACTCTAAGGGGATTATATCATTAGCTGTCAGTCCTGAAAATTTTATCAATTTGAAAATTCGTGAGCTTTAATATATTCAATAAAGGTTTTCATACTCCGTGACAGCCACTTATTTTTATGATAAATGAGCTGCTTCCAGATGTCGACGTTCATATCAACAATATCAAGGTGACATAGCTTACCCGCGGCAATCATATCCTTAGTGACAAAATCGGGCAAAAATGAGATCATATCGTTTTCCAGAAGAACAGAAGTGATAATATCAGTTCGACCTATCTCAAGTATCGGCGTGATCTCCAATGATTTCTTTGCAAGTTCTCTGTCAAAAACCCGACGGTAGCCCTGGCCGTATTCGGTCAGAACAAACGGCTCTCCGATGATATCCCTAACTGACAAACCCTTTCGGTCGGCATATTTTGATTTTGACGATGCAACGAAATGAACAGGTAGCTGCTCCTCCTTGGCAATAACGTAATCCTTGTTGTATAAACGCTGGTCAAGCGTAATGATTACATCAGCCTCGTTATGGTCAAGCATATTCAGCATGTCACTCGTGTCACCGGTGGAAAATCTGATAAAGAGAGAAGGGTATTTTCTGTGAAAATCTGCGTAGTGAGCTGAGATCATTTCCTCGCAGATTGAATCGGGCGTTACTATATGAATATTTCCTCTTAGATCCTCTTTCGCGAGTGTGTCCTTGAAATCCTCGGTCAGTGCTCGTATTTTGTGAGCATACGAAACAAGCTCGCGTCCTTGATCAGTAAGGGCAATCGTGTGGTTGATCCGCTCGAACAACAAACAACCAAGCTCGTCCTCAAGCTGCTTTATCTGAAAGGAAATCGTTGACTGCGAGTATCCAAGATGCTCTGCCGCCTTTGTAAAGCTCCCAAGCTCCGCGACGTGTATAAAAGTGATAAGGTTTCTTAATTCCATAATGCCTTCCTTTTACTATCGAAAAAATTGATGGTAAGCATCAAAACTATTTGCTTGACTAATGCTTGAAAATATTATATAATAAATATACGCTAAAAACAAGCCCTTTGGCTGAAATTTTCAAACAAATATTCAGACCGAAAGTATTTGAAGGAAAGGAGGACGCTCGCTGTGACACAATACGGATTTTACTACTATTATTCTATCGAGGACTGTCCGTCTTCCGTTCAATTCAAGGCTTGAGTTTTGAAAAGAACAAAAACGGAGAGTCCGCATTCGTCGTGCCTTATGGCAAGATAGAATTGCGGTTTTTTATTTCAAAATACAAGAAAAGAGGACATATACTATGCAAATGAATTTCCACAGACACCTGCCGATCCCCCAAGAAGTAAAGAGAGAATACCCACTGACCGAGCGTATGTCGGCGGTCAAGGCAGCGCGTGACGAAGCCATTCAGGCAGTATTCCGCGGTAAGTCTGATAAGTTCATTCTTGTTATCGGACCGTGCTCGGCAGACCATAGTGAGCCCGTGCTGGAATACATCTCACGCCTTCGCAGAATTCAGGAGCAGGTAGCAGATAAAATAATCATTATCCCGCGTATCTATACGAATAAGCCACGAACCACCGGACAGGGCTACAAGGGTATGCTTCATCAGCCCGACCCCGAGGAAAAGCCTGATATGTATAAGGGCATCGTCGCGATCCGTGAACTCCATCTGGCTGCTTTGCGAGACTACGACTTCTCCTGCGCCGACGAAATGCTTTACCCCGAGAACCACCATTACCTTTCGGATCTGCTCTCATACGTCGCAGTTGGCGCCCGTTCCGTTGAAAATCAGCAGCACAGACTGACCGCCAGCGGAGTTGGCGTTCCCGTTGGTATGAAGAACCCCACCGGAGGTGATCTCAGCGTCATGATGAACTCAATCGTGGCTGCGCAGTCAAGCCACACCTTCATCTATCGCGGTTGGGAGGTTACAAGTGCAGGAAATGAATACGCGCACGCGATCCTTCGCGGCGCTGTGGACTTTGCGGGGAAGAGCATTTCCAATTACCACTATGAGAATCTCCTTAGCGTCTGCGAGCTTTACGAGAAATTTGGACTTGTCAACCCCTCTGTTATCGTGGATACAAACCATAATAACTCCGGCAAAAAGTTCCTTGAGCAGGTGCGTATCGCTAAGGATGTCGTTCATAGCCGAAATCAGAACCCCGACATTAAACATCTTGTCAAGGGTCTCATGATAGAGAGCTACCTTGTGGACGGCGCACAGGGCGTTGGTGAGCATGTATTTGGTAAATCCATCACCGATCCATGTCTTGGCTGGGAGAAGACCGAGCAACTGATCTTTGATCTTGCCGCTAAGCTATAATCTACGAGCAAAATAGAATCGAAGGGGCTGTCTCACTTGCGGAAGACGAGCCCCTGAAATGTTAAATAAATGATTATATTAAGTTTGGGAAACACTAATGAATAATACAATCACGGAGGTATTTATGTGTACAGCTATTTGTTACAGAAGCAACGATTCCTATTTTGGCAGAAATTTGGATCTTCACTGCGGATACGGTGAAAGTGTGGTGATCACTCCGCGGAATTATGAAATAAAAATGCGTTACGGGAAGCCGATAAAATCCCACTACGCAATGGTCGGTATGGCTACCGTTGTCGATGGCTTCCCTCTGTACTATGAGGCCACGAATGAGTCGGGGCTATCTATGGCAGGTTTGAACTTTCCCGAAAACGCTGTTTATTACGGCTTTGCAAAGGCGAAGGACAATGTCACGCCTTTTGAACTCATTCTTTGGATTTTATCACAGTGTGCCTGCATTGGTGAAGCAGAGTTCCTGTTGGAAAAAATTAATTTGGTCAATACCAACTTCAGCGAGCAGCTTCCGCTGACGCCGCTACATTGGATGATCAGCGATAAAAAACGCAGTGTCGTGGTGGAGTCTTTGAAAGGTGGTCTTAAAATATACGATAACCCATTCGAGGTTCTTACCAATAATCCGCCCTTTGAATATCACTGTACGAATGTTAGCAATTACATGGGGCTGAGTACAGGTCACGCAACCTCGCAATTCAAGGAAATAATACCAATGAAAAACTACAGCTTAGGCATGGGAGCGCTGGGCTTGCCGGGAGATTATTCAAGTACGTCACGGTTCATCAGAGCTTTTTTTGTAAAAGAGAACTCGGAGTCGGAGCATAACGAAAAATCAAATGTGAATCAGTTTTTTCATATTCTGAATTCTGTTGCGATGCCAAAAGGGTGTGTTCGGGCAGTTGACGGTTTTGAATATACGCGCTACAGTAGCTGTTGTAATGCGGATATGGGGATCTATTACTATACGACCTATGATGAGCTTGAAATCAGAGCAATCAATATGCATGATGTTGATTTAAATCAATCGTGCTTATACATTTATGGCGTCAAAGGGTTGTAATTACAACCGTCAGGCTAAAAAATGTTTTATTGAACTTCTGTTTTTTTACCAAATATCTTGAAAAAAGCATGATTTTGTAGTATAATAATAAAGTCAAAATGGGTGATTGTTTTTCAAAACATACGTTGCCCGAAGACGCTTATGTTATTCAAAAATTTTGTGAATATAAAAGGAGATTTCCACTATGGAAAAGAAACTGCTTTACACAGGAAAAACTAAAAATGTATACGAACTGCCTAACGGCAACTGTCTGCTTCTCTTTAAGGATGATTGCACCGGCAAGGACGGTGTGTTCGATCCCGGCGAAAACTCGGTAGGTCTTACCATCGAGGGCGTTGGTGATGTCAACCTCCGCATGTCCATCTATTTCTTTGAGAAGATCAATGCTGCAGGCATCAGAACTCATTATGTCAGCGCAAACCTTGAGGATACCACCATGGAGGTTCTTCCTGCCAGAGTGTTCGGTAAGGGACTTGAGGTTATCTGCCGTTATAAAGCAGTAGGCTCCTTCTATCGTCGTTATTCCGATTACTGCACCGAGGGACAGGATCTTCCCGCATACGTTGAGACCACCTTTAAGAACGATGAAAAAGGTGACCCCCTTGTAACCAAGGACGGACTTGTTGACCTTGGCGTTATGACAGCAGAGCAGTACGACTCTCTCAAAGCACAGACACAGGCAATCACCAAGATAGTCGCAGACGATCTCAAGGAAAAGGGTCTTGACCTTTACGATATTAAATTTGAATTCGGATACGATGCCGACGGTAATGTAATGCTGATTGACGAGATTGCATCCGGCAATATGCGTGTTTACAAGGACGGTAAGTATATCGATCCCATGACGCTTAACAAGCTCTTCTTCGCTTAATGGGAGGGTTTTTCGGAGCAGTCTCCAAAAGAGATTGCGTTATGGATGTTTTCTTCGGAGTTGACTATCACTCTCACCTCGGTACAAAAAGCGGCGGTATGATCGTTTATGATGCACAGGATGGATTTCAGCGTCAGATCCACTCTATTGGCAACACACCGTTCCGCACAAAGTTTGAGAAGGATCTGGTTGACTTCCACGGTTGTAGCGGCATCGGTTGTATCAGTGACAGCGATCCCCAACCGTTACTGGTTCGCTCCCACCTCGGTATTTACGGCATCACTACGGTAGGTTGTATCAATAACGCAGAGGAGCTGGTCGAGAAGTATTATTCGGATCACGGCCATCAGTTTATGGCAATGAGCTCAGGAAAGGTCAATGCCACCGAACTTGTGGCAGGGCTCATCAACCAAGCGGATGATCTCGTGTCGGGTATTCTTCACGCTCAGGATGAGATCGATGGCTCTTTGACTTTGCTCATTCTGACTTTTGACGGTGAGATAATTGCGGCAAGGGATAAATACGGCCGTCTGCCCGTTCTGATCGGCAAGAATGAGGAGGGACATTGCGTGTCCTTCGAGTCATTCGCTTATACCAAGCTTGGATACGAGGACGCCTATGAGCTTGGTCCCCGTGAGATCGTCAAGCTCACACCCGATAAGATAGAAACACTTTCTCCCGCAGGTGAGAAGATGAAGATTTGCGCGTTTCTTTGGTCGTATTATGGCTATCCCAACTCTCGCTATGAGGGAAGAAACGTGGAGGTCATGCGCGTGACCAACGGCAAGATCATGGCGCGTGACGAAATGGCAAGAGGCGATCTTCCGGAGGTTGACTTCGTCGCAGGTGTTCCCGATTCGGGTGTACCTCACGCTATGGGGTATGCAAGACAAAGCGGATACGAATACGCCCGTCCCTTCGTCAAATATACGCCCACTTGGCCAAGATCCTTTATGCCCGCCAATCAGAGCGTCAGAAACCAAGTGGCTAAGATGAAGCAGATCCCCGTTCCCGAGCTGATTGAGGACAGGCGCCTTCTGTTTGTAGATGACTCCATCGTGCGAGGCACGCAGCTTCGCGAAACCGTGGATTTTCTTTACAACGCAGGTGCTAAGGAAGTACATATGCGCTCGGCATGTCCTCCCATTATGTACGGTTGTAAATATCTCAGCTTCTCCCGCAGTAACTCGGATAAAGAGCTTCTTGCCCGCAGAGTGATTGACGAGCTTGAGGGTGACGAGGGAGATAAGCATATTGAGGAATACGCGGATGCAAGCACCGAGAGAGGAAAATGCCTTCTTAAGCGTATTTGTGAGGAATTCGGATTTGACTCCCTAGGATATCAGTCCCTTGAAGGACTGCTTGAATCCATCGGCATTGATAAAGAAAAGGTCTGCACCTATTGCTGGACAGGAAGGGAATAATACGGAGGAAAACATATGGCAGGAAACGTTCGCCCCGAAGATATGTGATCGCATCACTCGTGAAGTTGAGGGTATCAACAGGGTGTTCATGGATATTAGTCCGAAACCAATCGGTACGATAGAATTCGAACAAACGTTAGAGGGACGACAATAAACGGTCGCCCCTCAAAATTTTTGTCGGATAAAGCAAAAAACACCGCTGAGAAATCTCACGAAACCTCAGCGGATTTTTTACGTTTATCTGACTACCGAAGAATGACTATAGATATAGAATTCCTCCTGGCTCGGCATCCACTTCTTCTCCTTTGGAGGAAATGTTGCGTCAAATGCCTCGACAGCAGCAGTGTCCTCACAGCAGTCGGCGGCGGTAGATGGAATGTACATCCACTTTCTGCCGTCAAGCGCGCCCGGAACAAGCTCACATACGAGAAGTGCGGTAGGGAAGTTTCCGTCCACGATGAAGCTGACGTTCTTCTTTTTGCAGCTCACGAAACCACGGCTGACATAGTTGCCCGGATTGCCGAAGTTGATGTTCACATCGTAGCCCATCTTTCGTGCAACCTCAAAGGAATGCTCGATCAAGATCTTACCGAGCTTCTGCCTCTGATATTCGGGTGCGACGCAAAGCGGCCCGAAGGAAAGTATCTCCTTGCGCTCACCGTTCTCGTCCTCAAGCCACGCTTTGGTGTACATGATATTGCCGACGATCTTGCCGTCCTTCTCAAGCACGAATGCAAGCTCGGGGATAAAGTCGGGATGAGAGCGCATTGTATGGACGAAATAGTGCTCGTCCGCACCCGGCTTATAGACGTTCCAAAACGCCTCGCGAGTAAGCTCTTCTACTGCTCTGTAATCTTTTTCTGTTTCTAAACGTATCGTCAAATTGTTCATTTGTTAATCCTTTCATATCTGTTGACGCTCAGGCACGAGAGGAATGCCGAGAATGTATTTGCAAACCTCTCGTTTACAATACAATCTCCAAAAGGTTGGTGTTTTTCAAACAGCACACTCCGATAAAAATATTCAAGCCGAGGCTTGTAAAAATATTATATCATAAAAATGTGAATAGTTCAATCACCTATCCCTATAAAACGATTGAAATGTTCAAAAAAATATGATATAATAAACAAGTCAACCATTATGTGTGGTTGTGATAGGAGAACAGATAATGGAATATATAGTAGTTGCAATTGCTTCTGCCCTTGCAGGGATAGGTACAGGTCTGGTAGGACTGAGTGCGGCAACCGCAATGGTGCCGCTTATGATCGTTTTATGCCCCACATTCGGCGGAGAGCATGGCGCGTATATGGCAACTGCAATTGCGCTTGCGAGTGATATTCTCGGCTCGGCGGTCACAACAGGCGTGTATGCAAAAAATAAAAAAATAGACCTTCGTCATGGGTGGCTTATGGCGGCGTGCATTATAGGTATGTGCACCGTTGGCTCGATCGCCGCTTACTTTACGCATCAAAACGTGCTTGGCGGATTTTCACTCATTCTTTGCGTTGCTATCGGTATACGCTTTCTGGTCAGCCCCGATTCCAAGGAGCGCCCCGAAAAGGACGGTAAGGTAAAGCTTACGGCAAAGGAGATCGCTGTGTCTTTGTTCTTTGGCCTTACCATTGGCTTTGGCACAGGCTTTTTTGGCACAGGTGGCGGTATGATGATGTTGATCGTATTTACCGCAATGCTTGGCTACGAAAGAAAAACCGCTGTTGGAACATCCACCTTTATTATGACGTTCACTGCACTGATTGCTTCAGTGAGTCACATCCTCATTGAGCCGACTATTATTTTTGAATGTTGGGATTTCTTACTGATTGCCATCGCGGTCGCTACCTTCTTTTCGCTCGTCAGCGCAAAGTTTGCTAATCGCGTCAAGGGTAAGGTCGTGGGGTATGTAACGGGCGCGATCTTGCTCGTTCTCGGTCTTTCCATGATTATAATCAATAATCTTGATAAGATCGATACCGTCCTCTTGTTTGAATATCTGAAGGTTCTTGGTATTTACGTAGGCTATATCGCAGCGCTTGCCGCTGTACTGATCGCGGTTCGCTTTACCACCACGGTGCCTGACTACATTTTCAGGAAGCTCCTTCATTTCGTGGCGTTCACGTCCATCCTTCCGCTTGTGCTTTCCACAGATATTTGGTGGATAGCTGTTACGGTTGAGGTGCTTTTTCTGCTTATTGTCATTGTGGTGTTGAAGTTTTTTGAGAATTTCTCATTCTATAAAAAGCTTTTTGTTGAAAAGGGTAAGCATGAGGTGATATTCAGCTTCGTTGGACTCTTTGTGCTGATGACGGTGTTGATCGCTATATTCTGGGGCATCTTCGGTAAAGAACGTCTCTACATAGCGGTCGGTGCGATTATGGCTTGGGGCCCCGGCGATGCAATTGCCGCCATTGTCGGAAAGCAAAGGGGTAAACATAAGCTTCAAGGTAAGCATATCGAAGGGATTAAATCTGTCGAGGGCAGTGTCGGTATGGCAATTGCGGCGTTTGTGTGCTTGTTGCCTGTGCTTCTGTTTATGTCCTCTCTGCCTTGGTACGTATCGGTAATTTTTGCTTTTGTTATTGCTCCAATCGCATCTCTTACCGAACTGTTTACCAAAGGGGGATGGGATACCGTCACCGTTCCTGCGGTGGTATCGCTGATTCTCTGCCTGTCTATGCTGTGGGGGTAAAAGTCTATGGCAAAATATAAAATCAAAAGAGAGTTCTTTCCGTTTTCACATTTTACGCCGCCCATCAGCGAGAAATTTCTTGCTATGGCAGTGCCGTATATGAAAACGCCCAAATCCATATTCAAGGACAAGGAGCTTGACGTGAGCCGTCACGAGATTGAAAGCTATGACGGCGAGATGATCGAGTGCTTTTTGATGTCGCCCAAGTCATTGGAAAATAACGCGCCGTGCCTCATATACATTCACGGCGGCGGCTTTGTGCTTGCGGCGGCAGGATATCATTACAAGAACGCTATGCGTTATGCCAAAGAGGTGGGATGCAAGGTCGTGTTTGTGAATTACCGCCTTGCTCCGCAAAACCCTCATCCCGTATTCTTTGAGGATTGCTACGCCGCTATGTGCTGGGCTTACGACAATGCGGAAACCCTCGGCATCGACACCTCGCGCATCGGCATCGGCGGTGACAGTGCAGGCTCAACGCTCGCGGTTGGCGTGTGTATGATGGCAAGAGACAGAAAGCATCCCGTTAAATTCGCTTTTCAGATGCTTCCGTATCCCTTCCTCGATATGCGCAATAACAGCGAGTCCTGCAAAAAATTCACCGATACGCCTATGTGGAACTCTACACTGTCAAGCCGTATCGCACCAATGACAAAGGTGGATAGAAATCATCCAAACTACATCTATTATTCGCCCGTGGAAGCCGAGAACTTTGAGGGATTACCTCCTGCCTATATCGAAACGGCAGAGTTCGATTGCCTTCACGACGATGGCATTCTGTACGCCGAGAAGCTACGCGAGGCGGGTGTCGAGGTTACGCTCAACGAAACCAAAGGCACGATGCACGGCTTTGATATTATGCAGAAAGCACAGACCACCAAGGCGGCACTGTCAGCGAGGATCGAGTTTATGAAAAAGGTTCTTGAGAGAGATAATTAAGGATTTGTAGAAATAATGATAAAGGGCGAGGACTGGCAGCTTAATGCTATCAGCCCTTTTTTGCACCTTCGTATATATTTTTTCTCATTTTGGGAAATAATAACGGTGAAAACAAAAATCGGAGGTATATATGTTCAAACACGAAAAAATGTTATTCCATCCCGTAGAAGTAGAAAGACCGAATCCGCAGTATGCCGTTTTGCTTCAGGAACAGCTTGGTGGAGGTAACGGCGAGCTTAAGGCTGCTATGCAGTATATGTCACAGAGCTTCAGAATCAAAGATCCCGAAATCAAGGATCTTTTCCTCGATATCGCCGCCGAGGAGCTTGGACACATGGAGATGGTGGCGCAGACCATCAATCTGCTTAACGGCCACGATGTGGACGCTACCAAGGTGCAAGCGGGCGAGGTGCAGACCCACATCCTGCTTGGGCTAAATCCAGGTCTCATCAATTCCTCAGGCTACTCCTGGACGGCGGATTACGTGACCGTTACGGGCGACTTGTGTGCCGATCTGCTCTCCAACATCGCGTCGGAGCAAAGAGCCAAGGTGGTTTACGAATACCTCTACCGCCAGATCGAGGACAAGAAGGTAAGAGAGACCATTGATTTTCTTCTCAACCGTGAAGAAGCGCATAATCAGATGTTCCGTGATGCCTTCAACAGGGTTCAGGAAACGGGCTCGAACCGTGATTTCGGCACGACAAAAGCGGCGAAAATGTATTTTTCACTTTCAAATCCCGGACCTAATACTTTCGCTAACAATGAAACCCATGCACCGTCTTTTAAGTAAGTATTCAAAATCACCGTCAAATAATTTGGCGGTGATTTTTTATGTCAAAAATTTAGTCGCAGTAGTCAGATAAAAAGCCCAATCGGTTGAAAAGTTCATAGAAATATGATATAATAATCTCATCGATAAAAATTTGCAGGTGGGATATGAACAAGAAACTATTAGCGATATTTTTTGCGATATTAGCTGCGGGGTTATACGCAATCAATATACCTTTATCAAAGCTGTTATTAAATCACATAGAGCCGACGATGATGGCATCTTATCTATATTTAGGCGCAGGTATCGGAATCGGTATCGTTTTTCTGATTACAAAAAACAAAGACAAAGAAACATACGAAAAAATCACAAAAAAGGATCTGCCAAATGTTTTGGGAATGATCGTGTTAGACATAGCAGCTCCCATACTGCTTATGTTTGGATTGCTTGATAGCGCATCCTCTAACGCATCATTGCTTAATAACTTTGAAATCGTTTGCACATCTCTTATTGCCTTGTTGGTTTTCAAGGAAGCGGTTTCAAAAAGAATGTGGCTTGCAATCTCACTCATTACAATGTCAAGTTTCTTTCTCTCCTTTGAGGATATATCCGCATTCAAATTCTCGTGGGGAGCGATACTTGTGCTATTGGCAACACTCTGCTGGGGACTTGAAAACAACTGCACCAAGAATCTGTCAAACAAAAACACCTACCATATCGTATTTCTAAAGGGCATCTTTTCGGGGCTTGGTTCATTGATCGTTGCTTTGTGCCTTGGAGAGCAGTTTGCAGGTGTAGGATACTTTGCATTGGCTCTTTTGCTTGGATTTGTAGCATACGGTCTAAGTATATTCTTTTACATCAGGGCACAAGGAATTATCGGAGCAGCAAAAACAAGTGCATACTATGCGGTAGCGCCCTTTATCGGTACTTTCTTGTCGTTTGTGATTTTCAAGGAACAGCCATCGTGGGCGTATTTCATAGGTCTTGCTATAATGATTTTGGGAACAATTATTGTGGTTGTTGATACTTTAGTGAAAAAGCATAAACATCTCCATACGCATACCTTTACGCATACACATGACGGTTCAACTCACTCCCATACGGTTGAACACGAACATTCGCATAACCATTATTTGTCCGACAAGAAGCACCAACATATTCATAAAAAACTGAACTGAGTTAGAAAACAAATTCCAATTTATAGAAGGTGCTTTTTGCAATGTCCGCACGTTCCGAAAGCTCACCGACCGTAATGGTCTCCATATTCTTCTTTTCTCCGAGAAGCTCCACAAAAGCGGCTCGGATCATTTTTTTCGTTCTCAAAGTACAGCGGTATTCCTTTTTCATACCTTTTCCAAAACGATCTCTCCCTCTCTTCGTATCGGATACATGGTGCTTCCCAAACATCTTGTCAAAATGTATGAAGAAAAGCCGGGCTTTTACTCCTGCACCGTTCCTACCTTTATGCAATACGTTCTCACTGAACTTATTGACAACGGTGACTCTGAACGTCATATCAATCGTGTAAGAAGAAGAGGTTTACGTAAGCAGAATAAATAATTATATAGCCGCTTATTTTTAGCATATGTGGCGTTATTTTGCTAACGATTTTGCGTCTCAAGAATTTTGTTGTTCATTTCAACTTCGCTTTTTTAGCACTCTACGCATCAGAGTGATAACTTTTACATTTGAAATACACTTTCTTAATTTTTATGTAACATTTTAGGTGTATCATTATTCTTGTAAAAAGAGGTGCGGGATCAAGGCGCCAATATCCCGTATAAACTAATCTCTTTTTGATAATCATATTAAAACAAATCTATAAGGAGGATTCTGTTATGTTTGAACTTACACCCTTTGCACGCAACAATCATTTTCTTGCTTCCTATGACCCTTTTAAAGCGATGGAGGAATTTGAGAAGAACTTCTTCGGACATCAGGTTCCTGCCTTCAAGACCGATATTCGCGAGACCGAGAACGCATACGTTCTTGACGCTGAGCTCCCCGGCTTCTCCAAAGAGGATATCCACGCC
>JAFVRO010000004.1 GCA_017504205.1 Clostridia bacterium
AAACTCCCCGTTTTTTTATGTCAGTAACAGTTGTATAAAGTTGGGGTTCTGTTGGGTTTTGTTGGGGGTGTGACTACAGGGCGTGTGCTTGTCTTGATACAAGTCGGCTCGCTGCGCTCGCCGAGACAAGCACACGCCCTTCAAAAAACAAAACCGTCTAAACTCGGAAAATCGAAAGCCGACGGGTGCGGGTTTCGCGCTGAGCCGCTGGCGAAATCTCCGCACGAACCGTCGGCGGCATTTTTCGATTTTGAAGCACTCGTTATTACGACACGCCCATTTTTTAGTTACACTTTCGTAGCTGCTTGATCACGTCGGGGCTGACCTCGCCTACGTAGCACCCTTCATCCCAGCAGGAGAAGTTATCGAACAGGAGCAGCTTTTGTTCCTCCATCCCGACGCGGCACACCACATCCTCGTCCAAAATGTCGGATATGAAGTATTGCGGCAGACCCTTGGAGTACACGATCTTCTCCCCGGACTTCTCAATATATTTCATCAGATACGCCATAGCGTCGCCCATCCTCCGAGGGTCATTGATTGGCTCAAAGTCAGACCTTCCGAAGCGCTCGTTAAAATAGAGATTCTGGTTTGTCACCTGCCGTCTGTGCGTATTGAAATTGTAGTCCTCGACCTGTATGATCTGACCCGGCATCGTACCCTCGGGGATGTAAAATATCCCGTGAAAGTGTAGCCGCTTCTTTTCGGGAGAGCGTTCCCATACGCCGATATACTTCCACCCCTTGCGCTTGGCAAAGTTGGAAAGCGTGTGCTTCAGCTTGTACTTGAAGCTGTCCTCGGTGTGGAGCTTGCCGTCATAGGTAAAGGTGCAGAAATAATTAAATTCCTGTAGATTTGCTTTCCGAGAGAGACGGATCCTGCGGCAGATCAGATTGCGTTGCTTGCGTTCCAGATTGACCTCGACGTACTTTTTTGCCTTTTCGTCATCGTCAAAATACGGGCGCATTCTTTCGGTCAGCGTGCGCTTTCTCTCGGCGCGGGACATTCCCATACATTCCAGATACCATTCCTCAAACAGCTCCTTGCGCGTTGCCCGACGCTTGGGCTTCGGCGGCTCGCTGTCCGCAAACAGCTCCGAAATATCCTCAATTTCATCCAAATTGACTTCTTCCAGCTCAAAAGGCACGCCCCCATATACCGAGAGCGTGCTGTCTGTTTCGTTTTCCGTAGCCGTTTTCTTTTCATCGCTCTTTCCATCCTTGACCTCGACTTCTTCTTCCGATAGTCTCACTCGCTTTCGTGACGGTCTGGTTGTGTGTGGGATCGCTATGTAATGACTCCCATCGAAATATACCTTTGCTTCTCCATAAGCCATTTTGCCTCCTTTCGGACGCAGACCTTTGGATTTAACCGTAACGCCTTTTAGTTAGAGCCTGCGTTCTTGTAAAGTGCGTTAATAAAATAGCTGTTCTGCATTTTCAGCTCTGCAACGGTAGCCCTTTCGGTTTCGTATTCCAGATAGTCATTCAAGCCGACATTCGTTTTCTTTGCCATATCGTTAAAGTAGTCCGCAAAGCAGTCCGTACTGAACCTGCTCGCGTAGATTTTCTTATTCATCACGTAATACTTTTTCTTTTCGATCTTTCCGTCCATCGTGCCGCGTTCCTTTTCGATCAGTGAGACCGCATAGCCGTACTTGTTATAGACCTTGACGTTTCGCTTATAGAGCCACGCGGTAACGCTTTTGAGGACATGAACGAGCAGCGTATTGTCGCCTCGGCGGTAGCGGAAATTGTAATAGAGGTCGATAAACCAATCAAAGAACGTTTCGCAGATCATATCCTCTATGATGTAAAACGGCAGACAAAGCCTCTGCTTGCCCGAGGATGCGATATGCACGATGTCACACAGATCCCGCGCGTCAGCACCCCAGCTTTCGGGGCGTTGCTCGTCGGTAAAGACCTTGATAAACGGAAAGTGGTCAACCGTCGCGCTGTGTCGGCACATTTTCAGCCAAGAGTTAAAAAGGTCGTTCTTTTGATTGGTCTCGTCGTTGTTCTTCTTCATTTCCTTGTGGTCAAGGATATTGCCGCGCTCCTTGCCGACCTCGGAGATCACCACCACGCCAAACTCAAAGCTGCCAGCGTTGGGATTGTTTTCGATAACCTTCTTGCCGAGCCTCAGCACGTCAAAGTCGAGGATGTGCGCGTGTCTGCCGTCGTCCACGGTGGTTTCCGGGAAGAAGTCTGTCGCCCACATCGGGAAATTACCTTTGTCGAGAAGCTGGTTATCGGTTCGGATGGAGTAATTCGCAACGAGCAGGCTGCTTTCGATCACATAGATAAAATAGAGCTGTGCGTAAGTTTTGAGAACGTCGTGCAAACGCTCTATTTTCAGCGCGTCATTGTAGGTCAAGCCGTAACGGAGCGTATCATAGCCGTAAAGCTGTAGAGCCGCGTTCCTATGCTTGCGGTATCTCTGCTCTTTGAGGCGTACCCACTCCTTGACGGTGGCAAGATTATACACCGTTCCGTGTTCCATACATTTCCGAAGCTCTGTTTCAAAGCTGATCCACGGGAAAAACGGGAATTTCATATCGTTTTTCTTTAGAAGCTCAAAGGCTTTCTGCCGAAACATCACCTCCTGAGAAAGCGCCATATCCGTGATGATGGTGGTTTTCTTCTTTCCCATAGAGCCGCAGGTCATAGAAACGATAGGCAGCTCATTGATA
This sequence comes from Clostridia bacterium, assembly GCA_017504205.1. Taxonomy (GTDB): domain Bacteria; phylum Bacillota; class Clostridia; order Oscillospirales; family CAG-272; genus HGM12650. The sequence continues at coordinate 2,693 of JAFVRO010000004.1, forward strand.
AATCCGCAGTTCCGCGCCTCCATTCGCCTCAGCTGCATCTGTGCGATACCCCGGCGGAAACGGTCAAAGAGAATGTACCCGAGGATACTGAGTACCCACCACGGAAACGCCCGGAAGAACACTTGTAGGTCGATAAAGAGCTTTGCCACCTGCACGTACATCGTTTCAAAGCGGAAAGACACCGAGAAATAGAAGTAGTACGCAAAGAACGCCGCCGCGATAGAAGCAAGGTTTAAGTGAAACGCCCAAGTGATCGCCCACAGGATCGGGATATATCGGTTCTCGCTCATAAAGCGGATATACGATCTCACCACGCGCTTGACGGGCTGATAGGTCTTGCTCGCCACCCATTTGAATACCCGTAAGGGTACGGTATCCTTTGCGTGGTTGGTGTTGCTCGCGCCGTAGAGCCGCTTGATAATGATAACGAGAAGAATGACACACGGCATCAGCAGCGTCACGAGCTTTGCGAAATTGCCGATCTTCTCCCCGATGAAGCTCCAATAGGAGCCGAAATTTTTGCCGTCAAACAGCAGATCAAAGTAGGCTCCAGCCTTGGCCGTAAAGCCCTGCCAGTCCTCGGGCAAAAAAATATTCCACTTCATGACCTCCGAATATTTCTCCACCGTCGGGGGCGTGGTGTGGACAATACCAAAAAGCTCACAGAAATAGAACTTGATGGAGTTCCACAGGTCGCCCATTGTTTCGGCAAAGCGGATATAGGAAGCGCCGAAGCGGAATATGCCTAAATAGATAAACAAGAGCGATGCGAGCACCGTAAACGAAATATTAAATATTCTGTATCTGCGCATATACACCTCCCGTATCTGTAAGAGTGGATAATCGGCTACCCGTATAGAGCAGATAGCCGACCAGAGCCACCGTTACGATAAGAAGGAGTATTGCTACGATCCTTTTTATCGTTTTCAAAAATAAACCTCCTTCTTAATAATCGTCGAAGTCGTCGTAATCGTCCTTCGGTTGTTTGTTTTTGCCGTTCTTGATTGCTTTGACCGCCTTGACGGGCAGCATAACTACCCAGCCGATGCCCTGAATGATGTACGGGAGCACCGGGGCGAGCAGGACGAGCAGAAGCACCACGAGGATCAGAGCAAGGGCGATCTTCCACCAATCCACTTCATCGGGCATATTCACAGGGGGCGTAATGTCGTTTACGATGTCGATGGGACTGGAAACGACGGGGATCACGGTATATTCGCCGTCCTTATTGAAGGTAAGCTGAATGATATCGAAATCAAAAAATACGCTTTCCTGCGCGATATACGCCTCTCCCTCATAGTGCTTGTCCGACCACAGAAAGCCTGCGTTCGGCTCAATGATGTCAACTGCCTCGGAATAGTAGTCGCTGGTGGCGAAACGGAACATCACCACGACCTTTTCCTCGTCATTCGTGCCGTTGACGGTCACGGCGTTGTTGTACTCGGCTTTGATGGCGTCCACGTCGTTTACGTTGACGAGCAATCTTTCCGCGATCTCTGCGTTTGTGCCGGTAAGATCGGATGCTTTGAGGATCTGAATGGGAGCTACCGTTTTGGATGCCTCGTTGGGACCGCCCGTAAAGGCAGCACCAAGACCAAAGTTCAGCCAATTATCCCAAAAGCTCGGGCTTGTGCTCGACCAGCTCTGCAAGGTCTGCAAATCCACGTCGGCATCGAAATCGTAGTAGCTGTAGCCCTTTTTGATCACGCCGTTCTCGTTGTTCATCTTGCGGCTGTCGTCAATATCGCTTTCAAAGAGGTCTGCGCTGATAGTGCCGTCCTTGATGGGAAGCCTGCCCGACGTGTAGCTCTTGCGGTAATTTTTGATATACTCGTACAGATCGTTGCTTTGGATACCGCCGACCGTCTTTGTTTCGGCGTAAGGGTCATATTCCTCAATATCGTCCACGAGGAACATATAGTAGAGGACGTTGGTGGGAACGTGGAGATAGCCGTCACCGAGATTCCAGCCCCATTGTGCCACGTACATATCTCCCGCCTTGCCCGCGCCGATACCGAGGCTGTACCCGATATCCTCCACGTACTCATACAGACCGTACTCGTTTGGAGAGTTCCCGAGAGGAACACCGATATACGGGCTTGCTGCGTTGTAAAAATCGGTATTGCTCGTCACCAATATCTCTTTGGTCTTATACTCATACCACTCGGCTTTGATGTGTTGCAGCTTGCCGTAGGTGTCAATGAACCGCTTGGGGACGGAAAAGTACACGGTGTCAAGCTGATTCTGGTGTCCCGCGCCGAGCGCCGAGGTCTCCGAGCGATAAAAGGTGTGCTTGACCGATAGCTCGATGGTTTCCAGATACTCGATATTGCAGGACAGCGTACTCTTGGCATTCGCATCGGGGCCGTAGCCCTCGGCAAAGCCCGTAAAGACGTATGTACCGCAAACACCGTACTCGGTAGCGGAGGATGCGCCGTAGGTCGTCAGCTCCACACCTGAAACGTCATAGCGGCGGGCATTGCTGTTCACTCGGTCGGAGAAGGTCGTGCCGTTTACCTTGTGGTCGATGACCTTGAACTTGTAGAACAGGTTTTTATAGTCGCCGCTTTCCACCTTTGAGCAAAATTCAAGGCTGAACTTCTCATAATCGTTCGGGTTTCCCTCGGCATCGTAGGATACCGCCATCTGAATTTTGTTTTGCTTTTCATTCGTTGACAGATTCAGTCCCTTCGGATTGTAGATATAGACGTACAACCCGTAGTTGTCGCGGAGGTTTGCCTTGTAGGAATAGCAATACTCCACGAAGCTGATGACCTGTATATCCTTGCTCTCGTTAAACGGGTAATCCTTCATATCAAAGGCTTTGCCGTTTACCTTGGAGGATTGCAGATCGTCAAGGACGTTTGTGCTGTCAAAGCTGATCTCACTCTCTGCTGCATAGGCAACGATGGGATGCACCATTGTTAAGAGGGTGCAAATCACCGTTGCCAGTGCAATTATGCAGAGAAGAAACCGATTTTTTCTCCCTGCATAAGACAAAAAATCACCTCCTGATTAAAATTCGATTTTCGGGGGATCGAGGATAACACCCGCAAGATCCTCGGGGATGGAGAACGCAACCGATACGCTGCTTTCACCGTCCTCGGTAGTTACTACCAAGAGGAACATATTATCGTAGGCATTCATCGAAATATCCCCAACGGTGTAGCTCGGATAGATCGCCGCCATCACGTCGTTTACCGTTCCTTTGGGTGTGACCGTAAAGCTGTTGCCGTTCTTTTCGATCAGGAAGCCTTCAGTCAGATCCTTTTCCGCTTGGAAGGAATAAACGTCATCATCCAGCGTGAAATCGAAATCCTTGCCGGACAGTTGGTTGGGAACGATCTTTACGGTGTAATCTCCCGTGTTTTCATCCTCCAAGCTGTATTTGACCTCTACCTGTAAGGGGTTGGCAATCGTTGCCTCATAGCCCTTTGCCGAGGTCATAACCTTGTCGCCGTTGACCGTCAGGTAGAAGCTCTTATATCCGCCCTGCGAACCGCCCATAAAATACACGATTGCTCCGATAGAGCCGACGAGCACCAGAACGATCACGACCCAAGCAATGATCTTAGCCCATTTTCCAGCCATAGCGTCACCTCCTCAGAACGTCATTTCGGTGGAGCTTGCCGAAACGCCCGTCACTACGGTATCATCGAAATGGATATTGAAGCTCTTGGTAAGCCCAGAATTCTGCTCGGTGATCTTTACGGTGAAGTAGCAATCGGTCACGTAGGACTTGAAGGCGTTGGTGTAGCCTCTGGTACGTCCGGAGTCGAGACGCTGCATATTCTCGTAGTAGCTCTCAATGCTTTTGAGGGTATTGACCGTTACAACGCCGTTAGCATAGTTGACGGTGACAAACTCATTTTTGAGAGAGTCGAGGGTTACGGTGGTATCCGAAGAATCGTACCAAACGGTATTGCCGCTGGAAACGTAATACTCCTTATAGCCCAGCACCATAGAGCCGACTGCGCCAAGCTCCACCTTAATATTATTAAAGCCGCTACCTACCTGCCCGAAGGGGTTGGAAAGATCGACGTTAAAGGTGTAGGTATTACCAACACCGACGTGGTATCCGTCCGACTGCGCGGTGAGTGTACTTGTGACGTTGATATCCGTGGGCTTGCCGACGAAGCTGACGATACACTCTGCGGTATAGCCGCTTTCGCGGGTGGTGACGGTAATAATGATATTGCCGTTAAACGCCTGCTTGCAGGTAACGGTTGCAGTGGTGCTTCCGTTAGAGGCAGGGGTGACGGTCACGTAATCGGTCACGGTTGCGGTGTTGGAGTCGTCAGCCCATTCCACCGACCAATCCACCGCCTTATTCGATGCGGTAGCAGGAATGACCGTTGCGGTGAGCGTTTGTGTGACTGCCGCGCCTGCTCTGGTTGACATCATCACGGGAGCAGAAGCGGAGAGCAGGATCACATCCGAGCTGACCGTTTTGATACTGACGTCATTTACCGAAAGGGGTGTCTGTGCCTCGTTTTCGGCTACGTTGCTCTCCTCGGTGGTTGCGGTATCGTTACCGAAATCAACGCACGAGGCGAGGGTGAGCATACTGCCGACGAGAAGGATCGCCGTCATAAGGAGCGCCAAAATTCTTTTCTTTGTCATAATCATACCTCCCGTTGATTAAAAGATGATATCGTTGCCGCCGTTGACGGAAACGCTTGAAACGGTAGTGAGGGTGCGGATATTGATGGTAGTGGAAAGACCGCTGACCGTATCGGTAACGGTTACTGCGGTGTAGGGCTCCATACCGTCGATATAGCCGGAATATTCACACTTTGCGCTGCCTGCACGAGAGCCTGTCTGCCAGCTATATGCAGTTGCGGCATCCTTTGCCTCGACTACAAGCTGACCGTTCTCTATGGAGCAGGAGATCGCAATGTGAAGTCCGCCCGTCTTTGCGTAGTAGGAATATACGCTGCCGTCGCTCTCCCACGTGTCAGCAACCGTCAGTTCAACCTCTCCGTCAAGGGTGCCGGTAACGATACCGCTGCTGTTGTAGTTGGTCTGATGGGTGGTAATACCTCCGTAGGTGGTCATGGTGATCTTGTAGTCACCGAAGTTGGAGCCGACCACACCGAGCGCGTTATCAAGGTTGAGGTCGAAATAGTAGGTATTGCCGCAGTCCACCTCCACGATATTGGCATTCCAGTCGCCGTCGGTCACGGTGCTGTAGCCCGACTTATCAATGGAAAGAGACGAGGGATGACCGACGTACTGGCAGCGTGCGGTTGCGGTGTAGCCGCCTGTGCGGGTCGTAACCTTGATATAGATGTAGTCACCGGTAAAAGCCTTGTGGCAGTACACGGTTGCCACGTTGGAACCGTCGGAGTTTGGTACGACAGTAACGTATTCGCTGACGTCCGAGCCCGCGCGGGTAGCGTCAGACGCCCATTCCACCGACCAATCTACCGTTTTATCGGGAGCGTCTGCGGGAAGCACTGTTGCGGTGACTTGGGTGGAAAGGTAATCCCCCGATGCCGCAGCCATCATAGGAGCAGATGCGGACAGCTTCATAAAGCTGAGTGCAACGCCTTCGGTCTTTACGGTATCGAGTTTGAGTTCTGCGGGAGCCTCGCCCTCGGGAGAGGTGGTTTCGGGTTCAGGATCGTCAGGGGCATTGTCTCCCTTTTGGAAAATGAAAACGGCGGCTCCGATCAGGGCGATCATGAGAAGAACCGCGATCACCGCGATAAAGATGTTTTTCTTTGACATAAAGTGTCCTCCTTTGAATTTTTAGTTTTTCTTGCCTTGCTTCTGATAGGTCTTGTTGTACTTGTCGATGCGGTGCTTGTTACGCATTCCTTTCTTGAATCCGTAGGTCGCCGCAGTCTTAGCAAACAGCCTATCCGGGATATCGTAGGCGTGATCCCAACCGAGCGCGTAGCCGATGTCGTGAGCATCGACGATATCGCCCTTGTAGGACTTGCCTTTCTTTTTGGCTTTAACGCCCGTCATGGTTTTGGTTGCATCCATAGAAATACCTCCTGTTTTTAGATTTTGATGCGATAGAAAACTGCGGCTCATACTCGACCCATAGCCAAGTACAAGCCGCAGAAACGATTACCGTTTTTTCTTATGCGCTTACTTCAAGAGCATATTGAGCAGCGCCTTGTCGGACGCGCGGAATGGCTTGATGGCACACTCGTATTCCTCGCCGTTCTCGTCGTAGGACTTGACCGCGTAGGTGTTGCCGCTGATGGTCTTGCCCGTAGCATCATCCTTGATCTCAAAGGGCTTGACTACAAGCTCCGCCGCCATCGTAGTGCCGAACACGATATCCAAAACCGTGTATCCGCCCTTATCGGGGGGAATGATGGCAACCTTCACGTCCTTGCCGCGAACCTGCCCCTTGATGAAATAGGAGAAGTAGGACTTACCGTCCTTCTCGAAAATCTCGCGTTCTACAAAAATGTTCTTTTCTGCGTTCTTATTTGCCATATAAAATTTTCCTCCTGTTACGTTAAATTTGTGTTGATGGATCAGCCGCTCTTGCGCTGGGAGATCTCACGTGCTTCCTTCTTGGTCTTACCCTCGGCAAGAGCCTTCTTGTACTTGTAAAGCCCGGCGTGATCGGACTGTGCCTGAAGGTAGCCGGAACGGATGCCCGCTTCATAATCGGTCAGCTCCTTGCCTTCCTTCGGTCCGTGCTGGTGTACTTTTGCTTTACGCTCGGATGCGTAGCCCTTTGCGCGCTTGGTGGGAATCGCCCATCTGCGTCTGTTGTACTTATTGTCTGCCATTGAAAATCCTCCTGTTTTTTAGATTTTTGTTGTTTGTGCCCGTGTGGGCTATTCAGTTGTGTAGCGTTGATCGGTACGGTTATATGAAACACTCGTTTCCTGCGATGCTGTGTCAGAGGGTGGCCACCTTTATGCAAGCTCCGCACGGTCAATCGACATTTCTATGCGTCCGTCACACGCCTTTATTTAACGGTTTTCTTTATCAAAACCGATAAACCGATGGGAATGGGATCAACTCTTATACTCTCGGATATAGGTATTGACCGAAAGGCGTCTGCCCTCGATATCCTCACGAGCTGAGAAAGCCGCCTCATACTCGGCATCCCGCTGTGCTGTCCGGGCGTAGTAGATATCCCGACTGAAAAGGACGTTGTAATCCGTGGTGCTGTAAAGCACGCCGACGCGCTGCTTCACGATAAAATGCTCTGTACGGTACACGTTGGAAGCATTCATCATAAAATCCGGTGTTTTCTTACTCATACCGCCATACCTCCTTCCGACAGTTTTGCTTGCAAGAATTCCAAGAGCTCGTTGTGCTTGGTTCTGACGTACTCTGTGCTGTACCCCAGATCGCTCGCCAAGCTGACCTGCGTTTTATTCTGCAAATACAGCGAAATATACAGGTCAAGCAATGTGGGCGGAGCCAGACGTGCTGCTCGGTTGTACTTGTCGGCTTTGGCAAGCATCTCATTGACTCCGAGCGTCTTGACTGCGGAATCGAAAACGTCCTTGCGGGCATAGTAGTAACGGATCTCCTTCAAATCCTCTCGTAATTGCTCTAACGGTAACATTTCCTTTGTTCCTCCCGTTCCTTGTGTATTTGAAGGGGTATCTGAGCTTGTCCCTTCACCTAATAGCCACGGGAGAGAGCGAAATTAAACGGGGGGATCAAAAAAAGTTAGAATTTTTTTCAAACTTGCTGTTGCTCTTGTGATCTGCTGACCGATAGCGGCGTTGCTGACACCCTTGATCTTGGCAAGCTCGGTCTTGCTTTTGCCGCAAATAAAATGCTGTTCCACCACCCAACGCTGTTCATTGGGAAGCATATGTAATGCGTTTTCAATACTCAGGCGCGTCAGGATCGTGTCGGCACTGTCCGCGTTTTCGTCTGCAATATCGAAGCCGTTATCCAAAGAGCTGTCAAGGGATTGTGTTCTGCGGGTTTCTTTGCGCTCCACACATTTTGCCTTATATTCAAAGAGGATGAAATCGCGCTGTACGTCCTCGGGCTGTGTGGTAAGCCAATCTGCAAGCTCGTTTTCAAGCTCAACCGTAATGTTTTTTCTGTTTCCGTTCTGTTCCGTGATGGTAATGGTAAGTTTTTTCATTTAATTTTCCTCCGTGTCGTGATTTTGAAAATTCGTTTTTGGTGTGATTTTTCAAAATCCGACAAGGAGGCGCACGGGCAGAACAACAGTTTCTTAATATTTTTGTGCTATAATGAAAAATGCGTCTATTTGCAAAACGCAAATAGGCGCAAGTATATCTATGATTTTGTGAGGTGAATTGTAGTACACTTAGTTGGGCATAACTCCCCCATACAAAAGGATGAAATTCATTTTCGTTATCATTTTAAGATCATTCGGTGGTCTTTTTCTCATTAAATGTATTTCCTTTCACAGTTGTATGTATTGCGATACACAAAAGAGGTAAACCGAGGTTCATTTATATTTTGTTAGGTGTATTGTAAAATATATAGGGGGTGAATTGCGATGCCTGAATACTCTAAAAACTTGGGTGATGCCGTTAGAAAGGCACGCTCAAAAACAACCTTAACCCAAGCACAAGTGGCTGAAAAAGCGGATATTGACAACCGTACCGTATTGAACATTGAGAATAACAAAGGAAATCCCAAGCTCGAAGTATTGTATCCGTTGATCAGAACGCTGAAGATTGATCCGACGGAAATCTTCTATCCCGAAGTACATAGGAATTCTCCCTCTCTCAATCAGCTTCGTATTCTGATCGAAGAATGCACCGAAGAAGAAGCGGCGGCAATCATTCCCGTATTTGAGTCCGTGCTTGCAGCCTTGCGAGATCAAAAGGCAAAACCGATTCAATAAAAAAACAGAGCCTGCGTATCCATTTTCAGCATGGGTAGCAGGCTCTGCACTTTTGTGACGGGCTCATTTGCTTATTACCATTTTCAGTTGTATGACATCTATCTTTGTTTCCTTTTTACATTTCGGGCAATAAAGCGGAAATTTTACAAGGACGGTATCCTTATACACCTTTGTTTTTGTCTTTGCTCCGCAAAGCGGGCAAGGTATCCACAGCGACTCGTTTTTGCTATTGTTCAAAATTACACCTCCGAATACAGCACGTTACTCTGCGTTCAACGTCCGGCTTTGGCTGTATCCTCTCTTTTGTATGCGACTATTATAGCATAAAAAAGGGAGAAAACAGGGATAGAAATAGGGAGATTTTAGGGAGAAATGAAAAAGGCGGCGAGTCTTTACTCACCGTCTTTTTCGCCGTCATGATCGAAACGATATCCTACACCCCAAACATTCTTTATGTATTCCGCATTTGCACCAGTGAGTTTCTTTCGAAGTGTTTTGATATGATGCTTTACTACATCATCGACATTATATGATGACTGTTCATCCCATATATGATCATATAGCTGTTCACGGGTAAAGACCTTTCCAGGGTTGCTTGCAAGACGAAACAACAGATCAAATTCTTTTCGTGTCATTTTCAACTCTTTGCCATGAGCAAAGACTTGGCGTGTTAAAGGGTCAATAATAAGATCATTACCAAATGCCAAAGTATAACAAAGATTTCCTTCAGGTGCTGTCTCGGAGTACATCTGCATCAGCGAATGCGCTTGTGCCATACATTCCTCGTGTGTGTAAGGCTGCCCCATATATGCGTGTGCACCGGCTTGCAGAGCATGAATGCGATTGGAATGGTCAGTCTTTGAGGACAACACCATAATCGGAGTTGACTTTGCCGATCTCATAGATTTGAGCAATTTATGATCATCCTCGGCAGATATACACGCATCCAATATAATTAGGCAAAAGTCATTTTTCACAAACAGCGACAATGCGGTTTGTATATCCGTTGCACAATAGACCTCAACATATGCATAAAGTAATTGCTTTTTTATTTCTTTTGCTTCCAACTCGTCTTGGTTAATAATTAAAACTTTTTTTACCGTTTGATATTGTTTGTTAGTTTTCGTAGTAAATAACCTCTTCCACATCAGTTTGTTTTTTTAAAAATAATTTGCGTAATATTTTTCCTATATCCACTTTTGGAAATCGAAAATCGATTATAAAAAGAATGCCTGTTATACACGGAATTATGTAATATATAATATTCATTATGTTGTTCGGAATAAAAGCTATGTCAAGTAAATAAATTAACGGAAAGATAATTGCTGCGCTTGTTACAGGAAGCCCACGATAACCTTTTGCACAACCGGTTTCATTCATCTGTCGGTTAATTTCAAGGACATTGAAAAATGCAAGACGAATAACGGCACAAAGAACATAGAATACCAATATTGCAAAACCGTGAATCGTGTTTACGCCACTGAAATAGAGAAAAATTGCAGGAAATACACCAAAGCACACTGCATCGCACAAGGAGTCAATCTGAATACCAAAATTCTTTTCATCCGCCGTTCTGTTCTTCTTGGAGCGAGCAACTACGCCGTCGAACATATCACAAACACCCGAAAAAATCAAGCATCCCATTGCGAATCCGAGCTTACCGTCAAAGGCGCATTTCATTCCTATCAAGCCCGAGATCAGACTCATATAGGTAAGAATGACAGTATAGTTATAAAATCCGATAAATTTCATATCAAACACCTTTCTGTGTTGATGAGTTTTCTTGTTTGTTCCTCGCCAAATCCATAGCTCTTGATACGGCAAAGCCCACTCCGAAGCAAAGGATTGATACGACAAGCATCAAGGGATTTGTAAAGGATGAAGGAACAATTTTTAGTGATGAAGCAATCACAAAGCCGAGTACCGCGCGCGAGGTGATGGCATAATGCTTTTTGAACAGCATACTTACAAGCCTTGCAAACAGCAGCGCGGTTGTAATAATTCCAATCAGCATTGGAATTATTACTGAGAAATCAAGTGAGCCAATCCCTGCGGTCATCGGCTCATAAAGGCCGAGATAGATCAGAATGGAGGACGAGCTAAGTCCCGGAATGATCAGGCTGAGTCCCCACAAAATTCCGCATAAAAGAAAGCTCCAAAATGACGGCGTGATCGCCGCACTTACTCCGTTTTCGATGAGATGGAACAGAAGATAGGCAAGAGCGAGTGACAGTATAAACGGTGTCCAACTCTTGTTTGGATCGCTTTTCTCGGAGGCCTTGAAAAGCTCGGGGAGTGTTCCGCAGATCAGACCAAAAAACAGCATCAGTGCAATCGAAGCAGAAGCGGTGAACAGTAATTCAACCACCTTTGCAAGTAAAACAAAGCCGAGAAACCATCCACCAATAAACGGGATGAATAGTTTGTAATTCTTTTTGAGTGCTTGTATAGGGTGTGTCAGAAGTTCCATCATCGGCTCATATATTCCAAATGCAACGCACAGGACGCCTCCGCTGACACCCGGAAGGATCGCTCCAACACCGACAAGTGCACCTTGAATTAGGTAGAGTATGTTTTTTAAGATAAGGTTTTTTTCATTTTGCAGAATCCTCATCGTTTGCCACGAAAGACTGCTCTGAATTGTCTTTCTTTTTTTTCTTTCCTTTGATTGCAGTTTTGGCTTTGTCAAACATATGCGATAATACCGCAAGCGTTTTTTCGTCCCTAGGAAATATAATCCGTAACAATGCTATGGCAATTGCTACCGTAACAATTTTTTCGGGAGAGATCGGCAACCACAGAAAAGCGAGATAACCGCTTGCTACCGCCACCATCCAACCGATTTGAAAATATGTTCCAATCGCAAGCATAATATATGACCAACCGTTTGTAATCAACCAAGCGAGTCCTAAACAGAGCAACAGATGCGGATTGACGATAAATTGGATGACTTTTTTTAATTTATTTTTTGTTTTTTCCTTCATTTCCTATATTTTCTTTTTCCAATTCGGCTTTTTTGATGGCTTTGACATTTGCTATTCCGTACAGCACAGCGGATACCTCGATCATTACTGTACAGAGTACAATAAAAAGAATCGATATAGTAGAATGAATATCGTACCAAAACATATGCAACATCATCATAGCATACAGCAACAGCGTAGCTATCTTTCCGTGCCAGTCAGCACAAGGAACTCTGCCGCTTTTTTGTATAGCCAAAAATCCGGTAATGCCAACAAAGGTCTCTTTTATAATCATACAAACGATGGGCAAGAGCATCAAAGGGAATCGAGTAACAAGGCATATAAGTACCGCCAATTGTGTGAATTTATCGGCGATTGGATCGAGAATCTTGCCAAGATCACTGACCATATGAAAATGTCTTGCGATAAACCCATCAATGATGTCTGTTGCTCCTGATAAGATTATGACTATGCCTGTCCATATGTAATCTTCCTTTATACAATACAGCCAAACGATTACGGGGATCAAACATAGACGGAAAAAGGATAAAATATTCGGTATCGTAAAAATTTTCTTTAATACAGCTTTATTCTGCTTCTGCATAAAATTCTCCTTGTATGATTTCAATGCGTTTTTCAAAAACATTTCTCTTCATATGTGTAAATTATATTAAAAGTAAGCAAATTGACAACGAAAAGCCTCATAAAATCTTTTTCTCTGTATCTGTCTGCGTATCGCCATTTAGACATCAAGACTTTCGTTTTTTGATGATGTTTTTGAAAAATTTCTTAATGATTAAGGTGATCGACACGCATAATGTGTATTATGTTTCTGCGTGAAATTCTTCGCGTATAATTTCAATGTATTTTCCAAAAATATTTGTAACAAGAGCAAACTCATCTGGCGATATTTTTTCAAACGCCTTTTCTTCTGCCATGGAAATCGGCAACACGATTTTTTCACCATATCTTCTTCCTTCATCCGTTAAGCGAATGACCTTATGGTTGCGAGTCCCCGGAATTGCTTCAAGATAGGCATATTTTTTCAACTTCATATGAGTAATAATTGTATTTACCGTTTGTTTTGGCAACGACCATACACTGCATATATCCTGCTGTGTATAGTTGCCATCCATAGCGACAAGAGTGTACCAAATCCAAAATTCGCTTTCGGATATATTGAGATGCCTAACGGCATCACGGTAAATACTAACCATTTCTTTAATTTGCTTATTGATCAATTCCACCTGTTCCTTATAGCTCTGATTCATATTTCATCCTCCTTTAGAGTCCTATTTCGTACTCTACATTAACATTATAGTCCTAATTCGGACTCTTGTCAATAGAACATTGGAAATTCATTATTTTTTTACAAAGTTAATTTTTCACTAAATACTTTACTTGTGTTTTCACTTATTTCGAATTCCATTGCCGTAATTAAGATATCAGTGATGTCTTTGGGTATTTGTGGAAAATGGGAACAGCGATGCTGCACATCTTTAAGTCTATTTCATTGCCCTTGATTTCTTCCATTTGGTCACTCCGTTCCTTTTTTATTAAGTATAGCGAAAAAAAAGGCGAAATGTAAAAAATCTGTATTATCTTTTATCGAATATCAAAACAACAAAAATTGTGGTACCTGTTGGTTTCAAAAAACTATAGCTTATCTGTTCAAAATGTATCTGTGTTTAGCACATCAATAAGTTTTTCTTGATTATGTTTTGTTTTCTGATAATATCCCAAAAGATCTTTAAGCAAAGACCGACACATAGCGTCAATATGCTCCTTTTCAATTTTGGCGGTGTTCAGCTCGCCCTTGACGATGACCTCGTGTTTTTGTTCTTTCAATCGTGATACCTCCTATCTTTTTTGCTCATTATAGCAGATACCCTCATACAGATGGAAGTGGGGCAAGCGGGGGAGTTTCACAGGTCAGCCACTATTTTCACAAGGAAATACAACAAAATGCAGATGGAGAGAAAGGAGTTTGGATTGTATCAGAAAAAGCCTCACCCGTCAAGGGGTAAAAAGTATCGCTGAAAATTCAAAAAGCCGACTTGATTGACAGAAAATATGCTTTTCAAGTCGGCTTATATTGTTATATGACTGCAATACTTTTTCCTTTTCCCTTGACGGTCTCGTTTTTTCTGATGTGGGTTTGGGTGTGCCCACAGAGAAAAATAGAATATAGGAAAATGGTGTTGGTTGGCCTCAACTGCGGTTTCCTGCGAAAATAGTTGATCGCTTGTGAAAGTTCGCAGTCAGACCCGTTGCGGATGTATCGGCAGTTATGCTATAATGGCGGCGTCATAGGAAAGTCGTATAGCAGTGACAAGCCGCGATTCCCGCATAGGGACAGAGGTTGCACCAACGGCGTAATACGAGTCAAAAGACCCGTATTGCGCCCTTTTTCTTTTTCTATGCAATATTAAAAAGGAGGAAAACAAATTGAAAACGGCAGTCATTTACGCTCGATATTCCAGCGACACCCAGACCGAGCAATCCATTGAAGGTCAGCTCCGCGTTTGTCAGGAATACGCGCAAAGAAATCAAATCATTATCGTGGATACCTACATTGACCGCGCTATGACCGGTACGAATGACAACCGCCACGACTTTCAACGAATGCTACACGACAGCGGCAAAAAGGCGTGGGACTACGTGCTGGTTTACAAGCTCGACCGCTTTTCCCGTAACAAATACGAGATGGCGATGCACAAAAAGACCTTGCGTGATAACGGCATCAAGATCTTATCGGCTATGGAGAACATTCCCGACACGCCCGAGGGCATCATCCTCGAATCACTTTTGGAGGGTATGGCGGAATACTACTCGGCAGAGCTTTCACAAAAGGTTTTGCGTGGCTTGAACGAAAGCTACATCAAGGGCAATTTCACAGGCGGTTATTATCTGTACGGCTATGACATTGTTGATAAGAAATGCAAGGCCAATCCCGAAGAAGCCGCCATCGTCTATGAAGTATTCGTAGGCTATGCCGACGGGTACACCGTTCCCGCAATCGTTGCCAATCTGAAATTCAGAGGTGTCCGAGATAAGCGCGGCAAATTCTTCACCACATCGGCTATTTACAAAATGCTTGGCAACACCAAGTATAACGGCAAGGTCATCATTCGCGGTGTTGTTTATGATAACATCTACCCGCAGATCATTCCCGATGACCTCTGGCGGATCGTTCAGAAGAAGCGTGAGGAAAATAAACACGCGCCGGGCAGAAAGAAGGACATTTACGATTTTCTTCTTTCGGGCAAGCTCGTTTGTGGCGACTGTCACAGAATGATGGTCGGTGAAAGCGGAACGAGTATGACGGGAGATATTCACTATTATTACACCTGCCTGTCCCGCCGACGTAAGCGAGCCACTTGTCATTTGAAATCGGTTCGCAAGCAGTATTTAGAGGATATCGTCTTAAACACGGTCTGGAACGTTCTTGCCGAAAAGGGCGTTGTCAGGATGATAGCCACCACGCTTTATAAGATACACGAAAAGGAATGCAAGGACAGCTCCAAATTGAAATCATTGGAGACCAGACGGAACACAGCGTTAAAGGCATCGAAAAATCTGATCTCTGCTATCGAGCAAGGTATTATCACCGAGCAAACGAAAATCCGCCTCAAAGAGTTGGAGGTCGAAATTTCCGAGCTTGACGTTGCCATCGAGCAGGAGAAAATTCACTCCTATACGTATCTGACGGTGGAGATGATCGAGAAGTTTTTATACAATGCGACCTTTGGGGATATCCAAGAGGTCAGTGTGAGAAAAAGCATCGTCAACACCTTCATCCGCGAGGTGATCTACTATCCCGACAAAATCATTATCACGCTCAATTTCACCGATACTTACGATAAACCCGAAGTTACGACAGAACTCGTGCAAAATATCGAAAAGCAGTCTGAAACTGAGGCTGCTTTTCAAATCCCTCTCAGTTCGTACAAAGTCGCTTCCTTCCCGCCAACAAAAAACGCACTTTTGTCTACCGACAAAGGTGCGTTTTTTGAACTAAGTGTTCCGCAAGCGGAACGTGAAGTATGCTTCGCAAGTGAAGCGCACTTCATGCGTGAAGTGTGCCTTCGGCACGATATGCGGAACACTTAACTTCACTTTGCGCCAAGGGCGCAATACTTCACTATGCCGCAAGGCATAACTTCACTGCGGCTTGCCGCAACTTCACTTTTGATGATATACAAGGCTTTCGCCTTGATTTGTTTGCGGAAGTGTGATATAATATTACACATGAAGGGAGATGAGAGGATGTATTTTGAAAAGGATAAGCGGCTTGACACAAAATCCATTGTTGATGAAATCGAAAAAGCCGTATACGCAGAGATGAAGCCGTTAGGCTTCAAAAAATACGGGCGCACCCTTCATCGATTTGTTGATGGAGATATTTCTCAAGTCATCAATTTTCAAATAGGGTGTCCACCAAAGGGCATTTATGACGTTCTTTGGGTACACATAGGTATTCGTGTTCCAGAATGTCAGCTTAGAAGCTTTGAGCCAGAGACCGATTTAAAAAAATATTATCCCGAACACTGGTGCAATATGCGGAGTTGTCTAAGAGAGATCGAAGGCAAAAAAGAGGACTATTATGATCTTCATGGTTCAATCCAAGAAATTATAAACGATGTTCTTCGTCAAATCAAAGATTACGTCATTCCTACATTCAATGTTCTGAATAGCCGTTTTGCCATTCTTGAAAATCGTAGAAGCTATCCTCATTTAGATACTATGAATTGTCATTTGACATTGCTGGAAGAAGCTATGATTTGGGGACGAATGGGAAATTTGCAGAAAGCAGAAGAAACTTTTAATCAATATTATGACAGTAAAGCACAAGAATACAAAGGACATGAAGGGTGGAAATCATACGGTTATTTGAGAGCTCACTTGGATTATTTGGAAGAATTAGCTGATAAATTACGTATTGAGATAAAACGTAGCAAGAACGTTGGTGGTTAATTACCCAAAACAGACACCGTTTGTTCGCTTTTACCCCGATTTTTGACCTTTTCACTCGTTTAAAGCAACAAAAAAGGAACTTTTGTCTACCAGACAAAAGTTCCTTTTTTGAATGATGTTTGCAAAAGTTCGCAAAGCGAACTTTATGGCAAATGATGCAGGGCGTTGCCCTATGATGAAAGGCGCGCAAGCGCGCCTAATGATGTGTGCCTGACGGCACATGATGGCAAACATCGCATCATTGCGACCATCGGGAGCAACATCATTTTGAGCGAAGCGAAAAACATCATATCGCCGCAGGCGATGCATCATTAAGATATACAAGGCTACGCCTTGATTTATTTGCGGAAGTGTGGTATAATATTACAAAAAAAGGCGTGAGGCAATGTTTGGAGCAATATATGGAGATGTAATCGGTTCGTATTATGAGGTTCACTGTACGAAGGATTACAATTTCGGATTTAATGTAGATAGCTTTTTTACAGATGATATCTTTCTTTGATACCAACAACAATTGAGATACCGACTTGCATAATCACACATACTATTTTCACACCGACAAGGAGGTAAACAAATGAACTATTCAGAAATCACACCGTATATCAAGGAGCTTGCGGCTCTTTCAGATATAAGCAATCACATCGTCCCTGACATGTATGCATATCACGACGTAAAGCGCGGTTTGCGTGACCTCAACGGAAACGGAGTTGTTGCCGGACTTACCGAGGTGTCGCATATCAAGGCGAAGGAGATCGATGCAGAAGGAAATGCCATTCCGTGCGCAGGTCAGCTTTATTACCGAGGCGTTAACGTGCGGAATCTCGTAAATGGCTTTGTCACTGATAACCGCCCCGGATTCGAGGAAACAGTATATTTGCTCCTTTTCTCAAAGCTTCCGACCAAGGATGAGCTTGATGCATTTTGTGAGCAGCTTTCGCTCTATCGTTCCTTGCCGCCATCCTTCGTTCGTGATATGATCCTAAAAGCCCCCGGCAAGGATATGATGAACATCCTTTCAAGAAGTGTGTTGGCGCTCTATGCCTACGATGAGAATCCTGACGACATCTCCACTGAAAATGTTCTGCGCCAGTGCTTGCAGCTGATAGCGGAATTTCCGCTTCTTGCGGTTTACGGTTACCAATCCTTTCAGCATTATCACAACGGTCAGAGTCTGTTCATCCACTATCCGAAAAAGGGATTGGGCACGGCAGAAAACCTACTCTACATACTACGCGAGGATGGACAGTATACGCCACTTGAAGCAGCACTTCTTGACCTCGCACTCGTTCTTCACGCCGAGCACGGAGGCGGTAACAATTCAACCTTTACAACGCACGTGGTAACGTCGTCGGGAACAGATACCTACTCTGCAATTTCCGCCGCGCTTGGCTCTCTAAAAGGTCCGCGGCACGGCGGTGCAAATATTAAGGTAATGCAGATGTTTGACGATATGAAAGCGAACATTGATACAAAAGACAGGGATGCAGTGAAGGATTATCTCGTCAGACTTCTCGACAAACAAGCATTTGATAAAGCCGGGCTCATTTACGGCATGGGACACGCCGTTTATTCTCTCTCCGATCCAAGAGCGGATATTCTGCGGCACTATGCCGAGCAGCTTTCGATAGAAAAAGGCCTTCACGAAGAATTTGAGCTTTACCAAATGGTTGAAACGATGGCTCCCGCGATCATTGCAGAAAAGCGTAAGATGTATAAGGGTGTCAGCGCGAACGTAGACTTCTATTCGGGCATGGTCTATAAAATGCTCGGACTTCCTTATGAGCTATTCACTCCTATCTTTGCAATTGCACGAATTGCAGGCTGGAGCGCGCACCGTATGGAGGAAATACAGAATGCGGGTAAGATCATACGTCCTGCTTACATAAATGTAAAAGAAGAAACGGAATATGTATCCTTGAGTGATAGATAAGAACAGCAATACATACTTCGTATAGCGTTCCGCCTGCAATTATTGCATTCCCGGAATCAACAGATTATGAAAGTGCAATCAGGAATGCAATCTCTTTTGGCGGTGATGCAGATACACAGGCGTGCATAGCCGGCGGTATTGCAGAAGCTTACTATAAAGAGATTCCCAAACATATTAAGCGTTTTTACGGTAGTAGAATTGACTTTTACATTAAATCAGTTGTGCAAGAATTTGCAAAGCATTATTGTACGGAAAATAGTTTATCCTTTCTTCGCTTTCATCTCAAACTTTTGACCTTTTATTGCGTTTATGGCAAAAAAAGCACTTGCGAAAGGCTCCTTCTCATAAGGAAGTTTGATTTCTCCTTGTAGGGACCGGCGTCCTCGACGGTCCAAAAAGATATAATTGCGACGCATACAAATAATTAACCCCGATAGACTTTCAAAAATCTGTCGGGGTTTGTTGTTATTTTTCTGCTATAAAAGTCCAATGTTCAGAAATGTTTTTAGGCATCATTCGTGCCAGGGCGTCAGCATCTTTAATAAGATTTTTGTTTCCAAAGTGGAAGAAAAAGAATTCTCCTTTTCCTTCATTATATCCCAATTGGAATTCAAGTTCTTTCTTACAATAGGGGAACACCGGCTTTAACCGTTCGTCAATTGCCCAAACAAAAGCTGAATCGTGATTAGAAAGACAATTGATGATCCATGACTCTTGTTCTTCAAACCAAGCCCAGAAAGCTCTTGCTGCTTCCTCATTCATAACTTTTTTAGAAAATAGTGAAAACATACCTTTTCTCCTTTTAAGTATACTATTATTTTTCGTTTTATCGCCAGTTTCGCCTTTGTATTACAGCGTTGCAAGCAACGCCGGCATCGGGCAAAGCCCATACCCCTTAAGATGCATGAGCGCATCCCAAGGCTCACTCCGGGAGGGAGCTCCCGACGGAGTCGGGTGAGGGGGAGTGCGTTACAATGAGATTAATCCAAACTCAAAGTTACACAGGCTCCTTCCACCGCTAACGCGGTCCCCCTCCCTCTCGGAGGGAGGCTTTTCGTTAACCCCATTATATCATAAATCGGCAGAGAAAACAACATCTCTGCCGAAATTTATGTGTATCCGTAGGGGAGACCTGCGGTCTCCCGCGGGCGAACACAGTTCGCCCCTACCATATTCCCAAAACATCCTTATGAGAAGGGGCGTAAAGCAAGTGCTTTTTTCAGTGGAATTTGCCCTTCGGGCAAGTGAAATATTTCTGCGAAATGTGAAATACGCCTGCGGCGTGTGAAATGTTCGCTTCGCGAACGTGAGCAAATTTTATTTCACATCGAACAAAGTCGAAAGCGACGGGAGATATTTCACATTCACGAAGTGAATTATCACGAAGTGAATTATCACAAAGTGAATTATCACAAAGTGAATTATTTCATATTCGGCGCAAGCCGAATATTTCACTAAAAACTTACCGCAACAAGTCGCGGATTATATTCAAGGCTTCGGCGTGATTTTGTGGCAACACACTATTTCCTGATTTGGTTTTCTGTATCTTTTAATCCTAAAATATAATCCGAGCTTACTTTATAATACTTACAAAGAACAATTAAATGTCGAATTGGCATTTCGTTTGCCCCTCTTTCATATCTTGCGTACATGGTTTGTGAGGTACCTAAAATGTCTGCTATTTCCTGTTGTGTCTTATCGTGGTCTTCTCGAAGATCACGAATTCTTTTTATATAAGCCAACATTTGTTATCCCCCTTTTGTTACTTATTTGTAAATATTATATCAAGTAAACAAATTTACTATTGACTTTAGTAAATATTTGTATTATAATATTATTGGAAAGGAGAGGATAAATTATGGCAAAACTTAACTTTGAAAAAACAACATCATTTTGAGCGAAACGAAAAGCATCATATCGCCGAAAACGATACCTCATTAAAAACATACAAAGTTTAATCAAACTATATACGTTTACACGTCTTTTGTTTTTAGGTGATGCTTGACTCTTTACTTTTTTATACTATAATGTTAATATGGCAATAGGACACAACTTGAATCAATGTTAAAGTAAATAATAGAAGGAGTAATATTATGAAAAAAACACTTTTAATTATCTGTATGGCTATTATGATTTTAATGCTAGCATCTT
>JAFVRO010000005.1 GCA_017504205.1 Clostridia bacterium
GAATTTCTTCGCCTTTTAGTGTATAATTGAGTTTGTCCATATTTGCTTCCTTTGTGTTTGGATTTGTGTACAAACTTATTTTAACACATTTTTAGCAAATATGGATATTCTTTTTTATCTCTTAAGTTCCCATCTATGGGGACAGTCCCAGCGTTACGATTCCGTCTACGTATAAAAATCAACCGGTTTTAGCTATTAGTCGAGATTATAACAACCCAAACTGCTTTGCCAAAAACGAAAACATAGAAGAAATAACCATCCCGAATAGTGTTACTCAAATTTCCTTCGCTGCGTTTGAAGAGTGCATAAATCTTAAAAAACTTACTATTCCCGAGAGTGTAACAGACGTGGAATACATTTCGTTTTACGGCTGTGAGAATTTAACCGATGTCACGCTTCCCGCATCGCTGGTGAAGTATATCAAAAAGACAAATCTCACAACTGTTGTGATCAATGCCGGAACAAGTATTCCCGAATCTTTCGATGGATTTCACGGCTGTAAAAATCTTATAAGTGTTACGATAGCAGACAGTGTAACAAGTATCGGATACTCCGCATTCGAAGGGTGTGAAAGTCTGACGACGATTCGACTCCCGAATAGCCTCACAGAGATTTCCGAGTATGCATTTAATGAATGCAAAAGCTTAAATAATGTGATCATCCCCGAGGGTGTCAGCAGCATCGGAAGATATGCGTTCGAAGATTGCAGTAGCCTTACAAGCCTGACTTTTCAAAATCCTGACGGTTGGCAAGTAACTAACGGTTCGGCAATTGCAAGCAGTATTCTTTCCAATCCCGCTTCTGCGGCAGAATATTTTTCAGAAACTTGGGGCGAATCTTTTCACCGCAAGTAATTAAAAAACAACCGTATAACCAAGGCGCACCGCTAAAATGACGGTGTGCCTTTTTTGCGAATTTTCCGTTAAAAAGAGTTGTCTCTTCTTGTCCACACTCCTGTCAGGCAGTCCTATCCTCCAGAACGGCAAGCTCATCGGAGCCGTCCCCCATGTCCCCGTTAACGACCCCACCACAGGCTACGGAATTTTTATTGAATTTATACTCAATAAAATGTGCGATCCGGCGGGATAACCTCTCAAATCTGTTGGATCGCATACCGTAGGCAGTTCAAAATAAAAAGCAATATCATTCCCCAACGGTTTGATATTGCTTTTTTATCAAGTTTTATTTCCGCCTACCCACTCCACCACCTCACCGTACCCCATCTCTCCTGCGGCAACGGCAAGACCGACTCGCGCGACCTCCTCGTTGGTGGGACGAATTTTTACGCCGTTGATCTCCAGAAAAACAAGCAGTATAAACATACCGATCCGCTTGTTGCCGTCAACGAATGCGTGATTTGAGATCAGAGAGCAGCAAAGCCGCGCCCCCTTCTCCTCAACCGTGGGGTATAGCTCCTGACCGTCAAACGTGGCAAACGCCGCCTCAAGCGCACTGTTCAGCAAGGCAATATCCCGTACACTCGGGTCTCCGCCCGTTTCTTGCGCGATTATTCCGTGCAGTGCAAGTACCTTCTCCTGACTTATCTTTATCATTTTGCAAGCTCCTCAAACGCGCGACGGTATTCCTTGAGAACACGCGCCGCTACGAAATCAATTTTTTCATCGTCCGTCATCTCTATCGTGACGTCCCTTTCAATATCGATCAACCTGTATTTCGGTCTGTTGTTCTTGAAAATACAGACCTCACCGTATCTGTCAACCATCCTTGCCACCCTCGAAAAATTCTGATTTGCTTCGGAGATGGAAACTATCTGATTCGTGTTTATTTTCATCAATATCGCTCCTTTCGGTGGTATAATTATATTGTACACGGACTTTAGGATATTGTCAACCTAAAATTTAACTGTAATACCGCTTTATCAAAAAAAGGGCAACGCCGGACCGCGAACGGTAAGGCGTTGCCTTGATTTATTTTCGCGTTTGTTGATCGCAATGCACGGATTACGGCTTGCGGATAAACGGAACGATCTCCTTTGCGATCAGAGCGCGGTGCTCTTCGCTGATCGGTGCAAACGGCTCAAGACATCCGCCAAAGTCAAATCCAAGCTGATTCATAACTTCCTTTTCTGCCTGCATTACGCCGACCTGACAAAGTACAGCGATTATTCTGTTTGCCTCCTGCTGGATACTGCGCGCCTCGTCAATGCGCCCCTCTTCGACTAGCCTTCGGATCTCAACGAATTTGTCTGCCATAAAGTTATATGTGCTTCCGATGCCGCCGTCAGCGCCCATAACAAGACCTGAAAGAAGCATTTCGTCGTAGCCGTTGAAAACAAGCTTGTCGGGATATGCAGTCTTGCATCTTTCCATTGTGAAGAAATCGTTTGACGTGTACTTTATTCCGGCAAAGCGGTCGTCAGCAAGCAGGGAGGATATGTCGCCGGCTCCCATGTTTACACCCGAGAAGGCGGGAAAGTAGTAAACGAGCATCTTCATCCCCGAACTGTCGGCAAGACGAACGTAATAGTCCCTGATCTCCTTTGCACTGAACTTGTAGTAGAATGGAGTCACGGATGATATAAGATCGTATCCAAGCTCACGCGCATACGCCGCCAGACGGTGCGCGTCACGCTCGTTAAGGCTTCCGATATGCGCAATAAGATTTGCGCCCTTCGCGTTTTCCTTTACGGTACGCATTATCTCCATGCGCTCCTCGGCGGTGAGCATCAAAGCCTCTGCCGTGCTTCCGCAAACGTAAAAGCCGTCAGCTCCAAGATCAAGGTTGTACCGGACAAGCTCTGCAAGCACGGTCGCTTTAATTTTACCGTCCGCAGTGAAGGGCGTAAGCAGGGCGGTATATATTCCTTTAAGAGACTTCATATCGTTTAGTTGTCCTTTCATGTAAAAAATCATTGTGTAATGTAATTATAACGCAAAAAAATTCAGGATGCAACAACTTTTTTGCGAGTTTTTTTAACACTATTGCTTTTTTTGAAAAAACATGCTATAATATTCCCAAAGGGGGGAATACGGTGGATGAATTGATATACAGACAGGTCGGACGTGATGTTTACTATAAGGTATGGCATAAGCTGGATATGAATATGCTGATGCTTGTAAAGCTTGGAAGCGGAAGCATCGTTTCACGGGAAAAAAGCTATCCGATGAGAAGCGGCACTCTGTGCTTCATCGGAGCGGATAAATACCATTATACCTTCCCCGATCATCCGGACAAATACGAAAGAAGCAAAATATTTATCTCTTCGGACGAGATGGAAAAGATCGTTCAGATGCTATATCGCTACCCTGATTTCAATAAAATATTCAACTGTCAACAGATAACCGTGGCACAGCTTACATCTCAGGATCTTGAACGCGCCGAAGAAATCTTTTACAGACTGAATCAGGTGGACCGTGACTCCGTTTACTTTCAGGCAGAGCTATATTCAGCAGTGATCCAGCTTATGGTGCTCATCGTAAAGGATATGGCAATAAAAACGCAAAATAATTTCGGAGTTATGCAGACCGCAGTCGAATATATAAATAATCACATATCAGAAAACATTACCGTAGAGCAGATATGTCGCGCAAGCTATATGAGTAAATTCCATTTTTGCAGACTGTTTAAAGAAAAAATCGGGCTTACCGTAATGGAATATGTGCTCAGAACCCGTATCATTATGGCTAAGGAGCTGCTTACATCCGGAAACCTTTCCATAAGTGAGATAAGTGAACGGTGCGGCTTCAGTAGCACCTCGTACTTTTCACGCGCCTTTAAATTGGAAACAGGACTTACCCCTATGCAATTCAAAAAATCCAATAAATCCAATAAATAACTAATGATATCATGGCATAAGCTTTTTGATATAATAAATTTTCAAAGGAGACCTACCATGGCTACTTACCTTATTGCCCATAACGGCGAGAGCGATTTTCATATAGTCGCTAATCAGTATTCGGACGAAGCAGTGCGCTATGCCGCATCCGAGCTTCAAAAGTACCTTTTGAAATCCACAGGTGCCGTAGTTCCATATTTTTCCGACCGTTGTCCGTCACGGGGACCTGAAATCCGTATTGGTCCGAATGTGCGCGGTGAGACAGTAAATGCAGACGATCTCTGCGAAGAGGGCTTCCGCATAATCGGCAAGGACGAGCATATATATATTGTCGGTAATACCTCAAGAGGTGTAATCTACGGCGTGTATTATTTCCTTGAGACCTTCTGTGGTTTTGCATGCTTTACCAAAGACGCAGAAAAGATTGATAAGCATCCGTGCCTCGAGATCGAGCTTGACGAGATCGTACGCGAGCCCGCATTCGAATTCCGTGATGCATACTTCAGATTTGCCTTTGACGGTGACTTCTGTGCCAAAAACCGCTTGAATACAAGCCTTGCAGACCTTTCTGTTGGAAAAGGCGGAAGAATGAAATGGTATAATTTCCATCACTCATTCCGTGACCTTGTTTCTCCTAATATTTATTTCGATACCCATCCCGAATATTTCTCAGAGATCGACGGTGAACGCGTAAAGGATTCTCAGCTTTGCCTTACCAACCCCGAGGTACTTAAAATAGCTGAGCAAACTCTGCGCCGTTGGATCAAGGAAAATCCCGAATGCCGTGTATTCTCCGTGGCACAGAACGATAATAGAAAAAAATGTAACTGCCCTGCGTGTCTGGCACTTGAAGAAGAAGAGGGAAGCCCCGCAGGCCCAATCATTCATTTCGTGAATAAGCTTGCAGACGCAATAAAAGACGATTATCCCAATATTCTTCTCCATACGTTTGCATATCAGTACTCTCTGCCGGCACCCAAATATGCCGTTGCAAGAGACAACGTTATAGTGCGCCTTTGCTCTATCTCCTGCCGCTTTGATACCCCCTTGACTACTCTTGCGGAGAGAGGCTCGGAGAAGGAACTCGTTTACGTCAACGCGCTTCGCGATTGGGCGTCCCATGCAAAGCGTCTCTATGTCTGGGACTATATAGTTAACTTCCGTAACTATCTGCAGCCATTCTTCCCACCGCACACGCTCCAGGCTAATCTGAAGATGTATAAGAAGATAGGCATTATGGGAATTCTTGAACAAGGTAACTTCGCTTACGGTGGAGGAGCTGCCTTCGATGACATGAAATCCTATATAATCGCGAAACTCCTTTGGGATCCGGAAGCAGATGTGGATGCAGCTATCCATAACTTCTGTCAGACCGTTTACGGTGAGAAGGCGGGAGAGATTATGGAGGAGTATGCGAGATATGTTGCAGATGCCTGCCAGAGTCATCCGCTGATGATTTATCAGAACCCTGCCGCTGCGTACGTTACCGACGAATTCGTGGATAGAATTGAGGAGATGTTTGAAAAGGCACTTGCTGCGGCAGAAAATGACGTATACCGCAGAAGAGTGGAGCGCGAGCAGCTTTCCGTCCGCTTCTTAAGACTTGCCCGTATGCCGCTTGAAACACCTGGACGACTCGAGCTTGTTGATCAGTTCTTCGATGACGTCAAAAGTCACGGTATAACCGAGATCAGAGAGCGTCGTACACTTGGTGCCGCAAAAGAATCAATGCTCACCTCACTTTATCTTACCGAGCGCCCCGGATATAGCTTGTATTATATTATGCAGTAACGGATATCCCGTTATATAAACCGATTATTAAAAGGCAATATCCCCGAAGTAAAAGGGATATTGCCGTTTTGGTTATTATGAATTGTCTGCTATATCAGAACATCTTGATAAGCCTTACGAAAAACTCTGCCGCGCGGCAAAGCACGTCAACACGCAACCGCTCGTCGTGCCCGTGTATCGTTGCACGCTCCTCGGCGGTAAGATCCATTGCAGAGAAGCGATATACACGGTCGGAGATCCTTCCGTAATTGCGACTGTCGGAGCACTGCACCATAAGATAAGGTGAGACGATAGCACCATCCCACGTCGATCGGATTGCTAACGAAAGCTTATCCCACTCGGGAATGTCCGTAACGGATATTCTGCTTGGATCCATTCCGTTGATAACCGATACCTCAACGGCTTCGTTGCTTATGGCCTTTTTCAATCTCCTGACCGCCGTCTCCACCGTGTCATAGGGATTCAGCCTGATGTTTGACACCATCGTCGCCTCAGGCGGTATTACATTTTCGGCAGTGCTTCCACTCATCTTTGTGAAAGCTACCGTCGTTCTCATAAGCGCGTTGAATTCACCGCCGCTTTTCTTGCACATTATATCAAGAATTGGCGAGAAGCACCAAAGATTCGCAAAGATCATTCTGTATGCAAAGCTTGAATGCCGCCCAAGCGTGTCGAACATCTTGCGGGCAGGATCGCTTATATGGAAAGGGAATGGCTTGTTCTCAATATTTACGCATGCCTGAGCCAATACCCCGACAGGTGTGTGTGGCTTCGGTGCAGATGCGTGTCCACCCGTGGATCTTGCCGTGTATTTTACGTTGGCAGAGCCCTTTTCCGCAATTCCGACAAGTCCGCATGGCGCGGATACTCCCGGAAATACGTTCTCAACCACAGCACCGCCCTCATCAAGCACCATTGACGGTACTATCCCCTGGCTTTCAAAATAGTCAACTATGCGCGAAGCTCCCACACCCGCAATCTCCTCACTGCCGGAAAATGCAAGATAAATATCATTTTCGGGAATGAATCCCTCGGAGATCAGCTTGTCGGCTGCATAAAATATCGACGAAAACGTGACCTTTGTGTCAAGCGTTCCGCGCCCCCAGATTACACCGTCCTCTACTATACCTTCAAAAGCCGGTCGACTCCAGCCGCCAGCATTTACAGGAACTACGTCGTAATGCGCCATAAGCACCAATGGCGATCCGTTGCCGTTACCCTTCCAATGGTATAAAAGCCCTCTGCCTTCAAACCTTGTGAGCTTACAGCTTTCTGTAACATAAGGATATAAACCGGAAAGACTCTCCACAAGTCCTTCAAACTCTCCATCGTCCTCAAGACTTGAGTCCATATAAGACACCGTTTTGAATTTTATCAAAGTCTGAAGCGCCGAAACCAACCGTTCTCTGTCAACCGTCTCCGCTTCCTTGAGCGGCTCAATTTGTTGACGCGGCTTGAATCGTAGGGTGCGGATAAGCACCACCGCCAGGAACAGTACTACGACCGCTGCAAGCCCTATCAGTATACCGAATAATATCTTCATTATATTTCAATTCCTCCAAATCCGTGAAATAGCCGTCTGTTTGAATTACCTCTATAGTTTATCACAATCATTATGCCGTGTCAAGTGTCGTTTATAGAAAGCGAGCCACCGTTTGGCGGTGGCTCGTTGTAGTTTATCAGAATCTCAGAAGCACGTTGAAAAGTATTACCTGTATGATGTAGAATATAAATAGAATGAAATTTGTCAGATCAAAATATCGTACTTTTCTGAACGCGATGTAATAAATTACTTGACCTATTACCGCAAGCGCGGATACCGCTTCAATCATCCAAGGAAACAGTACTGCAAGCTCAATGCCTGTGCCCACAACCGTACCCATCTGTATGTCCTCCACGATCAACCATATAGGGAATATAATATGGAGAAGATTGAAAACTATGAAGCCTATCGTCAAAAGCAGTGCAAAGCCTTTTTTATTTGTAGTTGTCATAACAATACCTCAATTATCGTGGAAAAGATAAAACGTCAGCCAATGTGGTAAGCACAGTTTCGTCCATACTCACCGGTGTATATTTTCGTACCGTCTATGTGATAAGCACAGTTGCGTCCGTACTCCCCGACGTAAATCTTGTTGCCTTCAATATGATAAGCACAGTTGCGCCCGTATTCACCAATATAGATCTTCATCACAAAAGGCCTCCTTCATACAGTGATTATTCGCACCGCAAACCGATGCAAATCGAATACAGTATATCATAGATTTCGGGGTTTGTCAAGATGGGGAAGGGAGAATGAACGATGCATCGCCTGTAGCGATATGATGTTTTTTGTTGTCTTAAACGAGTGAAAAGATCAACATTACTTTTGACTTAATTCTTCAATATGTTTCTCTAATTCTTGAATTTTTTTATGTAGATCATCAAACTTTTCTTCACAGTATCTTGAAAGCTCATAAATGATCCAAAGCAGGATTCCCACTATGACGGAAACTGCAATTTCTATTAGAATCGGATCTCCGGACTCTATTAACTTCCAACCTCCAAAAAATACCGTCAGATAGATGAATATAAATGTAATCACAATGCATACCGGCATATGCAGTATAATTTTAACTTTTTGCTTTTTCATTTTTCGTTCTCCTTTTGAGTTTTACAACTATCGATCAATATTCGTCCGGCGCGAATGCAAATCCTTCACAACGCAGCAGCTTCATATATCGAAGCGAATAGTTTCGGGATAAGGTCATTTTAAAATAAATGCAATAACATTAAAGCTCTTCAAAAAAAGCCTTGGTTTTTCCAAGAGGATCAAACGAATGCCACGCAATAGCAATGTTTTCGCTATAATTTATATAAAGACATTGCCCCATCATTCCACCCTTTGCGTACCCTTTGCCTTTTTTACTGAATTCGTAACCGCGCTCCAACACAAGATCTACCCATTCTTTTGATATGATTCTTTCTTCGTTCCATAAGCCGTTGTTCAAATAAATGCGCCCAAGCTTTACCACGTCCTCAGTGCGTAAATAAAGTCCGGTTGCTCCAATAGGATAGTTTTCAGGGCACCTTGACCACGCAACCTCACGACAGCATATTTTTTTAAAAAGACGAACCGCAAGAAATTCATCAAGCTTTTCACCGCTTATTTTGGTTACAGTACGGGAAATAAGATAGTATGCGGCGTCCGAATAAACCCTGACAGTTCCCGGATCATACGTCAACTCGCGGTCAAGCACGATAAAAAGAAAATCATCCGTAGGATATGCTGTAGCGTCCTCTGTGTCAATATCAAGAAATCCTTCGGAAAAGCCGATCTCATGACGCAAAACGTTATCTACCGTAACGTTTTTCCATTTTTCCTGAGAAATCCCATACTGTTTCAGCTCATCGGCAAAAATATCAGCGATCGTTGTGTTGGGAGAAAGCCTTTTCTCGTCGAAAAGCATCCCTATTGCCGTAACGCAGAAAACTTTAGCTACCGAATAACAGTTTTGACAAGGATTTGCCGCTATTCTTTCAAGAGTTTCAATCCCTTTTTCGGTAGCGATACTAAAGCGGTATGTATTTATTTTGTCTCTTTCCGCTATATTATCAAGCTTTGTCAGTATATCTAACATTTTTTCCTCCAACCAAGCAATTTTGATCGTTAATATATTATGTTAATATATTATAGAGAAATGTGTGTTAATAATTTAAAAAGCGAACTCTTTAGATTTTGTTATTAATGGGATGTCAGCCATAATTTTGCTACTTTTTCTGCTTAGCGCTGTAATTATATCACAAAACCTCTTGCTTTTCAACCATTATAACAAAAATGCTTTTCGCTATAGCGAAAAGCCACCTCACTTCTTACCTCTTATCTTTTACCTATTACTTTCCAAAAAATCCTGCCAATTAAGTAAGAGTGAAGAGGGAAGAGGTAAAAAGTATAAACGAGTGAAAAGGTCAAAAATCGAGGTAAAAACGAACAAAAGGTGTCCGCTTTTTTATTCTATGCCTTCGCTCGACAAATTGGAATTGGATTTACTTTTTTCTACTTTTCTTAGCGTCCCTTTCTATAATGTATCGCAGTATATCTGTATCAAAATCTTGAAAAACAAATGGTTTAATCATTGATTTGGCTAATTTGGGATGTTTCGAATAATTTCTTATCGCATAAATTGATACTGTTGGATATAAGAATGAGACAAGAAAACACAATCCGGAGAAAATAAACATCATTATTCTTGCGGCATATTCTATTTTTTCATATAACAAAGCGAACAATAAAAAGAAAATGAAGAAAATGAAGAATAGTATAGAAGCAAAAGCTAAAGAAAACTTTACATAGTTGATATACTCTTTTTTTATATTTCCGTTGAATATATCTTTTTTCATATCAAATACCTCCATGAATCAAATTATTGTTTGTCGGTGAGTTTATTATATCACACTTTCACAAATAAATCAAGGTGTAGCCTTGTATATTATAAATGAAGCATCGCCGCGAGGCGATATGATGTTTTTCGCTTTGCAAATCTGATGTTGCTCCCGTTGGTCGCAATGATGCGATGTTTGCCATAAAATGTGGCGAAGCCACGCATCATTCGCGAAGCGAACATCATTAGGCAAAGCCGGATTTCGCCTTTGGCGAAATCATCATTTGCCATAAAGTTCGCTTTGCGAACTTTTGCAAACATCATTCAAAAAAGCCTAATTTGTCTGGTAGACAAATTAGGCTTTTTTGTTGCCTTAAACGTGATAAAAGGTGTCTAAACAGTGGTAAAAACGAACAAAAGGTGTCTGTTCTACTCTAACCGTTTTTTCTTTTGTTCCATTTTCCCTTGAATATGCGAAATCAAAAAACATCCAAGCGGTGTAAGTGGAATGAAAATCCAAAACAGAATCTCCCATACATAACTGACATAATAAATGATTTCAGAAACTTGCGTATATTCACCGTGATTTCCGACATAATATGCATTGGCGTCGCAATACCCCAATGAAGCAGACCCACCTATCATAAAACCGTAGAGAAAAAAACCTGCTATAATAACGATTCCTATCGTATTCCAAATGGATAGAATCAAATTGGTTTTATTTTCTTTCATAGCTATACCTCCTATTATCGTTATTATTATATCAAAAAATCGCTTGTTTGTCAAATGATG
The DNA here is from genome assembly GCA_017504205.1 of Clostridia bacterium. Taxonomy (GTDB): domain Bacteria; phylum Bacillota; class Clostridia; order Oscillospirales; family CAG-272; genus HGM12650. The sequence goes on from JAFVRO010000005.1 coordinate 10,741, forward strand.
CATCGCCTGCGGCGATATGATGTTTTTCGCTTCGCTCAAAATGATGTTGCTCCACTTCGTTCCGCAATGATGCGATGTTTGCCCCCAAATGTGGCGAAGCCACGCATCATTAGGCGAAGCCGTCATCATTGGCAAAGCCAACATCATTTGCCGAAGGCAAACATCATTGAAAAAAGCCATTCGCATACGCGAATGGCTTTTTTCTACTGGGGCATCAGGGACTCGAACCCCGGACCGACCGGTTATGAGCCGGTTGCTCTAACCAACTGAACTAATGCCCCATATTGACGCCGTTATTACAACGACCATTATATTATATACCTCCACAATCGGTTTGTCAATAGCTTTTTTCAAAAAAACGTAATTTTTTTGACCGAAAGTGCAGGGAAAGGAAAAGGACCGTCGGTGAGCATGCGACGGTCCGTATCTTGACTGTGTCTCCTCGGGTTAAAAGAAACACCTGTCTGAATAGTAAACTTATGCGTTGAGTGCGTTGAGCGCCTTTGTAAACTGGCTCTTCTTGCGGGCTGCACAGTTCTTGTGGATAAGTCCGTGAACTGCTGCGCGGTCGATCTTCTTGATAACAGCAACGTACTTTTCCTGAGCTACTGCCTTGTCACCGTCCTTGATAGCCTTCTCAAAAGCCTTGATAGCGGTCTTGAGCTGTGAACGGCTCATCTTGTTACGGAGAGTCTTAGCCTCGATAACGAGAATTCTCTTCTTTGCGGATTTGATGTTTGCCAAATCTGTCACCTCCCTTGAATATTTGAACCGAAGTCCATTAAACCAAATGACATGCCGCGTCAACTGAGAGGGTGTAACGCCGCATCCATCCATATACTGTTATATGATACCACATTTGATTTCAAATTGCAATAGCTTTTTTCAAAAAAATTTATCAAAACCGCATTTTTTGCAAATTTTCTTCTGATATCATTAAAACGGTGTCTGCAGTAAGGATAAAATCCTATATGTATTTATTTATAGGAAAAAACTTTCTCTATCTGCCGGATTACACAATCCGATAGACTGCCGAATAACCCCTAAAAGTCAAAAAAATACGAATAATTTTATGTATATATTTAAAATATTGAAAAAACATCAAAAAAAGACTTGACAAGCATTTAAAAATGTGATAAAATATTAAACTGCATTATAATTGCTTGGATTATGTGTTTTTAAATGTTTAATGCTTGAATGGAGTGATTGAATTAATGATCAAAGTAAAAGAGCAAAAGCAGGGACAGACAACAAGAATGAGCTTCTCAAGATCAAAGCATACGCTGGATCTGCCGAATCTTGTTGAGGTTCAGACCAAGTCGTTCAAATGGTTCCTCGAAGAAGGACTCATGGAGGTATTGCGCGACATCTCACCTATTACCGATTACTCGGGAAAATATTCTATCGAGTTCGTAAACTACTCGATCGATACCGCACCTAAATACTCCGTAGAAGAGTGCAAGGAGCGCGACGCTAACTATGCCGCCCCCCTCAAGGTAAACGTTCGTCTCTATAACAGAGAGACCGGCGAGGTCAAGAGTGCGGACGTCTTTATGGGTGAACTGCCCATAATGACCGAAAACGGCACCTTCGTCATCAACGGCGCGGAGCGTGTTATCGTTTCCCAGATCATCCGCTCTCCCGGAATGTATTATTCTTCAGAGATCGATAAAGCAGGTAAAAAGACCTATGCAGGTACGGTAATTCCTTACCGTGGCGCATGGCTCGAATATGAGACTGACGCAAACGGAGTTATGTACGTTCATATCGATAAGAGCCGTAAGCTCCCCATGACAGTTCTTATCCGTGCTCTCGGGCTTGAGTCCAGAGAAGAGGTATACCAGCTTCTCGGTGAGGATGAAAAGCTTGCCATCACCTTCGAGAAGGATGACTGCGAGCTGCTCGCTGCACAGAACAGAACCACCCCCGGCGTAGAGGCGCTGAAGGAGATCTATAAAAAGATCCGTCCCGGTGAGCCTCCCACGGTCGAGTCTGCAACAACTCTTCTTAATAATTTCTTCTTTGATCCCCGTAGATATGATATCGCATCCGTAGGTAGATATAAATTCGATAAAAAGCTTGCTATCTCGTCAAGAATAGCAGGTCATAAGCTCGCAGAGCCTGCAGTTTCTCCCGTAACAGGTGAGGTGCTCTTCGAAGAAGGAACCTTCGTTACCGAGGAGATCGCGCTTCAGATCGAACGCGCTTGCATCAACGAGATCAAGATCCTTCTTGAAAGCGGATACGTTCTCAAGGTTCTCTCTAACAATACTATTGAGCCGGAGTACGTTATCGGCTGCGATCTTAAGGATTGCGGCGTAAACGAAAGAGCACAGATCTCCGTGCTTCTTGAGATTGCCGGTGCCTGTGAGGGCGATATCGACGCTATCAAGGCTATGGCTAAGCAGAGAATTGCTGAGCTTTGCCCGAAACATATTACTAAGGCGGATATCTTCGCATCCATCAACTACATGCTCTGCCTCTCACACGACGTAGGATGTGTAGATGATATCGACCACCTCGGTAACCGTCGTATCCGTTCCGTCGGTGAGCAGCTCCAGAATCAGCTCAGAATCGGCTTTGCAAGAATGGATAAGATTATCAAGGAGCGCATGACCACTCAGGACACCGATAAGCTCTCTCCTCAGTTGCTTATTAACTGCCGTCCCGTAACCACGGTCATCCGCGAGTTCTTCGGATCTTCACAGCTCTCACAGTTTATGGACCAGGCAAACCCCCTGTCAGAGCTTACCCATAAACGCCGTCTTTCGGCACTCGGCCCCGGCGGTCTCTCCCGTGATCGTGCATCCTTCGATGTCCGTGACGTTCACTATACCCACTACGGTAGAATGTGTCCCATCGAGACTCCTGAAGGTCCTAACATCGGTCTTATCTCCTATCTCGCTACTTATGCAAGAATCAGCGATTACGGATTTATCCAGGCTCCGTACCGCGTCGTGGATAAGGAGAGAGGTGTTGTAACTGATGAGGTCGTTTATATGACCGCAGACGTAGAAGATAAGTACATTATCGCTCAGGCAAATGAGCCCCTCGATGATGAAGGACACTTCATCAATAAACGCGTTATCGTCCGTGATAAAAACGAGATCGTTGAGGTCGATGCTTCGATGGTAGATCTCGTTGATGTATCCTCCAAAATGGTAGTCTCGGTCGCAACCGCTATGATCCCCTTCCTTGAAAACGACGACAACACCCGTGCACTCATGGGATCGAACATGCAGAAGCAGGCAGTTCCGCTTATGGTCACGGATTCACCTATCGTCGGTACGGGTATGGAGTATAAAGCAGCAGTTGACTCAGGCGTAGTTATCACTGCAAAGTATGCAGGTACAGTTGAAAGAGTTGACGCTGATAAGATTATCGTTGCGTGTGACGACGGACACAAGGAAATTTATAAGCTCATCAAATTCAAGAGAACTAACCAGGGCACCTGCTGTAACCAGAGACCTATCGTCAAAAGAGGTGACAGAGTTGAGGTCGGTGACGTTATCGCAGACGGTCCCGCAACCTCAAAGGGTGAGGTAGCTCTCGGTAAGAACGCTCTCATCGGATTTATGACTTGGGAAGGTTATAACTACGAGGACGCAGTTCTTCTTAATGAAAGACTTGTAAGAGATGATGTATATACCTCGATCCACATCGAAGAGTACTCTCACGAAGCAAGAGATACCAAGCTCGGAGCAGAGGAAATTACACGCGAAATTCCTAATATAGGTGACGATGCACTCAAGGATCTTGGCCCCGACGGTATCGTTAAAATAGGTACTGAGGTTCGTGCAGGCGATATTCTCGTCGGTAAGATCACTCCTAAGGGAGAGACTGAGCTTACCGCAGAGGAAAGATTGCTTCGTGCTATATTCGGTGAAAAGGCAAGGGAAGTAAGAGATACCTCCCTCCGTATGCGCCACGGCGAATCAGGCATCGTCGTTGACGTAAAAGTGTTCTCACATGCTGCAGGCGATGAGCTCCCCGCAGGCGTAAATAAAGTGGTCAGAGTCTATATCGCTCAGAAGAGAAAGATCTCCGTCGGTGACAAGATGGCGGGTAGACACGGTAACAAGGGTGTCGTTTCCAGAATTCTTCCTCCCGAGGATATGCCTTTCCTTGCAGACGGTACTCCTCTTGATATAGTTCTTAACCCCCTCGGCGTTCCTTCCCGTATGAATATCGGTCAGGTTCTTGAGGTGCACCTCGGTATCGCCGCTAAAAAGCTTGGCTGGAAGATAATGACTCCCGTATTCGACGGCGCAAACGAGAAGGATATCCAGGAATGTCTGCGCGAGGCAAAACTATGGAGAGACGTATTCCCGAATGAAAGCGTAGAAGGCAGAGATCTTTACGAGGAGATCACTGACCCCGTTACAGGTGAAAAGGACGTAGTTCTTATCACAGGTACCGAAACCGTGGATGAAGAAACCGGTAGAAGAGAGATCGAGCCATTCTCCGCAGAATATCTCTCATCCCCCGAGTTCCTTGAGAAGCTTGAAACCCTTAAGCGCGAAAAACGCCTTAAGATTATCGACGGTAAGCGCACACTCTACGATGGAAGAACGGGTGAACCCTTCGACAACCCCGTAACCGTAGGTATCATGTACTACCTCAAGCTCCATCACCTCGTTGACGATAAGATCCACGCCCGTTCAAACGGCCCATACTCTTTGGTAACACAGCAGCCCTTGGGCGGTAAGGCGCAGTTTGGTGGACAGAGATTCGGAGAGATGGAGGTTTGGGCTCTCGAGGCATACGGCGCAGCATATACGCTTCAGGAGATACTCACCGTTAAGAGTGACGATATCACCGGACGTCGCCGCGCATACGAGGCGATCATCAAGGGACAGAACATCCCGACCCCCGGCGTTCCCGAATCCTTCAAGGTTCTTATCAAAGAGCTTCAGTCTCTCGCTCTCGATGTCAGAGTGCTTGACGAAAACAATGAAGAAATTAAGCTTTCAACCCTCTGCCTTGAGGAAGAGGCTCCGGTCTATACTAACCAGGCAGAAGCCGCAGCAATCGAAAACGCTCTCGGTCAGAGAGGCGATGAGGATATTTCAGACTCCTTCATTATGGATCCCGACGCGCTTGAGTCAGAATCCGATCTTGGTGACGGAGAAGAAGAAATATACGAAACCGACTCAAAGGACGATTATGACGGCGACGATTACGGCGACGACTACGAGTCCTGATAAGCGAAACAGACACAACAGTTTAGCGGTAGAGGCCGTTGCATAGCAACTGCCTTAACCCGGATAAAAAGTAATTTTTAGTGAGGATAATAGCTGTGGAGCAAAAAGAAATTAGTTCAATACGAATTGGTCTTGCATCTCCCGAAATGATCGAATCCTGGTCATCCGGTGAGGTCACCAAGGCGGAAACAATAAACTACAGAACTCTCAAGCCCGAGGTTGGCGGTCTGTTCTGCGAAAGAATATTTGGCCCTACCAAGGACGGCGTCTGCGCATGCGGAAAGTATAAAAATGCGCACGTTGGTCCCGGTAAAGAGGTTCGCATTTGCGAAAAGTGCGGCGTTGCAGTAACGACTAAAAAGGTTCGCCGTGAGCGTATGGGTCACATCAAGCTTGCGGCCCCCGTTTCACATATCTGGTATCTAAAGTCCATCCCTTCAAGAATGGCGCTTGTACTTGATATCTCTCCTAAGCAGCTCGAGCAGGTACTGTACTTTGCTGAGAACGTGGTTCTCGAGACCAAGGATACTACCAACCTTCACGTCGGTCAGGTCCTTAGCGAAAAGGAGTACGCAGAGGCGCGTGAAAAATATGAGGATGACTTCAGAGTCGGTATGGGCGCTGAGGCGATCAAAGAGCTTCTTCAGAACATAAACGTTGATGAGCTTGCAGATCAGCTTAAAAAGGATCTCGAGAAGGCAACCGGACAGAAGAAGACGAGAATCATCAAGAGACTTGAGGTCGTTATGGCATTCAAGGACTCAGGTAATAAGCTTGAATGGATGATACTCGACGTTATTCCCGTTATCCCCCCGGATATCCGTCCCATGGTACAGCTCGACGGCGGTAGATTTGCAGCATCCGACCTTAACGAGCTTTACCGCAGAGTTATCGCAAGAAACCTCAGACTCAAAAAGATGCAGTCCATCCATACGCCCGAGATCGTTATCAGAAACGAAAAGCGTATGCTTCAGGAAGCGGTTGACGCGCTTATCGATAACGGCAGAAGAGGAAAGCATGTTACAGGTCCTAACAACAGACCACTCAAGTCCCTTTCCGAAATGCTCAGAGGTAAGCAGGGACGCTTCCGTCAGAACCTGCTCGGTAAACGTGTCGACTATTCCGGCCGTTCCGTTATCGTCGTAGGTCCTACTCTTAAGATATATCAGTGCGGTCTTCCCAAGGAAATGGCACTTGAGCTCTTCAAGCCCTTCGTTGTTAAGCGCCTCACCGAGACCGGTAAGGCTGCCAACGTAAAGGAGGCACAGAAGAAGATAGATAAGGTGCATCCCGACGTATGGGACGCTCTTGAAACCGTTATCAAAGAGCACCCCGTTCTCCTGAACCGCGCACCTACACTTCATAGACTTTCGATCCAGGCGTTCGAGCCCGTGCTCGTTGAAGGCCGTGCAATAAAGCTTCATCCGCTCGTTTGTACCGCGTTTAACGCCGACTTCGACGGTGACCAGATGCCTGTTCACGTTCCGCTTTCTGCAGAGGCTCAGGCAGAGGCAAGATTCCTTATGCTTTCTGCAAATAACCTTCTGAAACCTGCAGACGGACGCGCAGTAACCGTTCCCTCGCAGGATATGGTCCTTGGATCATACTACCTTACCTCCGTTAAATTCGGCGAGCCCGGTGAAGGAAAGATCTTCAGAAACTACGACGAGGCTATCATGGCATATGCTAACGGTGAGCTCGGACTTCACGCTCCTATCGCCGTAAGATATACCAAGCTTATCGGCGGCGTTGAAAAGACCAAGCTTATCGGTCTTGAAAAGGTAACTGACGAAAACGGTAACGTCACCACTCGCGTCAGAATGGATGACAGAGCCGTTACTCTCGGTAGACTCATCTTCAACGATCCGCTTCCTCAGGATCTTGGCTTCGTTGACAGAACCGACCCCGAAAAGGCATTCGATCTTGAGATCGACTTCGTTACTACGAAAAAGATGCTCGGTAAGATCATCGATAAATGTATAAAGGCTCACGGCTCCGCTGTGACCGCAACCGTTCTCGACTATATCAAGGAAGTAGGATATAAGTACTCCACAAGAGCAGCTATCTCCATTTCCGTATACGATATGACCATCCCGAAGGAAAAGAAGCCTCTTATCCAGGCTGCACAGGATCAGGTCGACGAGATCACCGCATACTTCAATGAAGGTGACCTCACAGAGGACGAGAGATATGCATCCGTCATCAAGGTCTGGGAAAAGACAACCGATGACGTTACCGCCGCACTTCAGCGCGGATTCGATACCTTTAACCCGATCAAGATGATGAGTGACTCCGGAGCCCGTGGTTCTATCGCTCAGATGCGTCAGCTCGCAGGTATGCGTGGACTTATGTTCGCTACCAACGGTAAGACGATGGAAATCCCGATCAAATCAAACTTCCGCGAGGGACTTAATATACTCGAGTACTTCCTCGGTGCAAGAGGTTCCCGTAAATCACTTTCAGATACCGCTCTTAGAACCGCAGACTCAGGTTACCTTACCAGACGTCTCGTAGACGTCTCACACGACGTCATCATCAGAGAAGATAAGTGCGACAGCACTAAGGGTATTTGGGTAAGCACTATTATGGAGGGCACCGACGAGATCGAAAAGCTTCAGGACAGACTTATCGGCAGATACACAATGGGTCCCGTTATCCATCCTACTACCGGTGAGATCATTGTTGAGGATGACGTAATGCTCGGCGATGACGAGATCAAGAGCATTATGGCTGCAGGTATAGACAAGGTTTATATAAGATCCATCCTCACTTGCCATGCTAAGCACGGTATATGCGCTCATTGCTACGGCGCAGACCTTGCATCCGGTAATCCCGTTAACGTCGGTGAAGCAGTCGGTACTATCGCAGCTCAGTCAATCGGTGAGCCCGGTACTCAGCTTACGATGCGTACCTTCCATACAGGTGGTGTCGCAGGATCGGATATCACTCAGGGTCTTCCCAGAGTTGAAGAAATATTTGAAGCAAGACCTCCTAAGAAAACTGCTATTATCGCAGAGGTTTCCGGATATGCTACTATCGGATTCGGCGAGACAACCAATGTCCATGTTATCGACGTTACTCCCGATGACGGCGGAGAGATCAAATCCTATCAGATTCCCTACGGTATGCGCATTACGATCGCTGACGGAGATTACGTCGAAAGAGGTCAGGCGCTTACCGAAGGCTCTAAGAATCCCGCAGATATCATGAGAATCAGCGGTATCGACGCGGTTTATGAGTATATCATTAAGGAAGTACAGAAGGTTTACCGCTCACAGTCCGTTGAGATCAACGATAAGCATATCGAGATCATTGCACGTCAGATGACGAGAAAGATCAAGATCGAAGAGGCAGGCTCCGGTAGATTCCTTGCAGGCTCAGTTGTCGAAATCAATGCGTTTGAAGAAGAGAACGCTAAGATCGCAGCAAGAATCGAGGCGGGCGAGGTTGATAGCGAGGCAAGACCTCTTGAGCTCGTTGTCGGTTCTCCCATGCTTCTCGGTATCACCAAGGCGGCTCTTCAGACCGAATCCTTCCTTTCCGCAGCATCCTTCCAGGAAACCACCAAGGTTCTTACAGAAGCAGCTATCAGAGGTAAGGTTGACTATCTCCTCGGACTTAAGGAGAATGTTATTATCGGTAAGCTTATCCCCGCAGGTACGGGCCTTGCACGTTACCGCAGCGTAGGAGTTGAGCACGTTGAAATTGAGCCGGCTTCTGAAGAGGAGTAATTCTGTATTGCATTATTATTCAACTTTTGAATAATTATAAATCATACAAAAACCACTGAAAAACGTGCGTTCTCACATCCGATGAGGACGCACGTTCGGCGTTTGACCGTAAAAGAAAATAAAGTGTGTGGAACGCAAGTCTTTTCTATCATTGTCAGACGATCATGTCTGTTAAAATGATGGCAAATTTTGTGAAAAACATTGAGCAACATAAGGGGCTATTTGTGCAAAACAGAGAAAAAACGGCTTGTAAATAATGCATCTTGACAAAAGATTTAAATTGTGTTACAATATGATGTATTGTTTTGTAAAGAAATGATATGCAAAAAACTGATACCAATATGCAAAAACGAATATAGCTTTTGCATGTTTGTATATAAACATTAAAACGAAATATCAAAGAAGGAGGAAACTTAGGATGCCAACCTTTAACCAGCTTGTAAGACAAGGTCGTCACGACAAAACCTATAAGTCAAAAGCACCCGTTCTCCAAAAGGGCTTCAATACTCTGAACAATGCACCGACAGATCAGAGCTCACCCCAGAAGAGAGGCGTTTGCACGAAGGTTTCAACCACAACCCCTAAGAAGCCTAACTCTGCACAGCGTAAGATCGCCAGAGTAAGACTTACCAACGGTCTTGAGGCAACAGTCTACATTCCCGGTATCGGACATAACCTGCAGGAGCACTCAGTTGTTCTTATCAGAGGAGGAAGAGTCCGTGACCTGCCCGGTGTACGTTATCACATCATTCGTGGTACACTCGATGCACAGGGTGTTGCAAACCGTAAACAGAGCCGTTCAAAATACGGCGCAAAGCTGCCTAAGAAGAAGTAATCTTAAACAGCGCACCTATCGAAAGATAGGATATAGGTATATAGCATAAATAACGTTTGACCGTCGAGGTTTCCTACAGTTTTAATGTTTATGTAGCGAGCTCAACCGGTCGCTTACGGAAGGATGCTTTCGAGTACCTGTGAGATCATTTAATTTTAATGAAGGAGGGAAGTACAGTGCCGAGAAGAGGTCGTATATCCAAAAGAGACGTATTGCCGGATCCGTTGTATAATTCTAAGCTCGTAACAAAGCTTATCAATAACATTATGCTCGACGGCAAGAAGGGAGTTGCCCAGAAAATCGTTTACGATGCATTTGCATCCGTAGAGGCGAAGACGGGTCAGAACCCCCTCGAAGTATTCCAGGCTGCTCTTGATAACGTAATGCCTGAGCTTGAAGTTAAGGCTCGCCGTGTAGGTGGTTCAACTTATCAGGTTCCTATGGAAGTAAGAGCAGATCGCCGTCAGACTCTTGGTCTTCGTTGGATCGTCGGTTTTTCAAGAAAACGTGGCGAGCGCACAATGGCAGACCGTCTTGCAGCCGAGATATTGGATGCAAAGGCAGGAGCAGGCGGAGCATTCAAGAAAAAAGAAGAAGTACACAGAATGGCAGAATCCAACAAAGCATTCGCACACTACAGATATTAATCGTAGAGCGATGCATTTTCCCGTCAAATGCGGGATGCCTATGTGTTGTGTGACCGATATTGTCGCATAAAGGTATAATAGTTTAAACCAATCAGCATAAAGGAGACCCAAATATGCCAAGGGAATATTCGCTTGAGTGTACTCGTAACATTGGTATTATGGCTCATATAGACGCCGGTAAGACTACTACAACAGAAAGAATTCTGTTCTATACCGGTATCTCACACCGTCTCGGTGAAACCCACGACGGTGCAGCCACAATGGACTGGATGGCACAAGAGCAAGAAAGAGGTATTACGATAACCTCTGCCGCCACAACGTGTGCTTGGCGTAACCATCGTATAAATATCATCGACACCCCCGGTCACGTTGACTTTACTGTCGAGGTTGAGCGTTCACTCAGAGTGCTTGACGGCGCAGTAACGGTTCTTTGTGCAAAGGGTGGCGTTGAGCCGCAGTCTGAAACTGTCTGGAGACAGGCAGATAAGTACAAAGTACCGAGACTTGCATATGTAAATAAAATGGATATTACCGGAGCAGACTTTTTCCGCGTTGTCCAGATGATGAAAGACAGACTTCACACCAACCCCGTTCCGATTCAGCTTCCTATCGGTAAGGAGATGACCTTTAAGGGCCTCGTCGACCTTGTTAATATGGAATCCGTAATCTACAATGACGACCTTGGTTGGGATATGACAGTCGGTCCCATTCCTGAGGACATGCTCGAGCTTGCAAAGGAATACCGCACGAACCTCATCGAAGAGGTTGCAGAGTGTGACGAGGATATGTTTATGAAGTACTGTGACGAGGGCGAAGAGTCCATCACGGTTGAAGAGCTCAAGGCCGCTATCCGTAAAGCAACACTCGATAATAAGATCGTTCCCGTACTCTGCGGAACTTCTTATAAAAACAAGGGCGTTCAGAAGGTTCTCGACGCAGTTGTTGACTACCTCCCCTCGCCCGTAGATATCCCCGCTATCATCGGTACCGATCCCGATTCAGGCGAGGAGCTTGTAAGACATCCTGACGATAGTGAGCCCTTCTCCGGTCTTGCATTCAAGATCATGACGGACCCCTATGTTGGAAAACTCTGCTTCATCCGTATCTACTCAGGTACAATGAAGGCAGGCGAGACCGCTTACAACCCCACAAAGAGACAGCGTGAGAGATTCAGCCGAATCCTTCTCATGCATGCTAACGAAAGAAAAGAGATCGATCAGTGCTATAGCGGTGACATCATTTCAATCGTAAGCCCCAAGTATACCACTACGGGTGATACCCTCTGCGACGAAAAGAACCAGATAGTTCTTGAGTCTATGGAATTCCCGGAGCCCGTTATCCGCGTTGCTATCGAGCCTAAGACTCGTGCAGGTCAGGAGAAGATGGGTATAGCTCTTTCAAAGCTTGCTGAGGAAGACCCCACCTTCAGAACCTACGTTGACGACGAAACAGGTCAGACCATTATCGCAGGTATGGGTGAGCTTCACCTTGAGATCATCGTAGACAGAATGCTCCGCGAGTTTAAGGTTGAGGCAAACATCGGTAAGCCTCAGGTCGCTTACAAAGAGACTATCCGTAAATCAGTTGAGCAGGAAACAAAGTACGCACGCCAGAGCGGTGGTAAGGGTCAGTACGGTCACGTTAAGATCAAGATTGAGCCCAACGAGCCCGGAGCAGGATATGCGTTTATTAATAACATCACAGGCGGTGTTATTCCCAAGGAATATATCGGTCCCGTTGATGCAGGTATCCAGGGCGCAATGCAGACAGGTGTTCTTGCCGGCTATAATGTAGTTGACGTAAAGGTTACCCTCTATGACGGTTCCTACCACGAAGTCGACTCATCCGAAATGGCATTTAAGATCGCAGGTTCAATGGCATTCAAGGAAGCTATGAGAAAGGCAGACCCCGTTCTCACAGAGCCGGTTATGAAGGTAAGCGTATACGTTCCTTCCGAGTATCTCGGTGACGTAATCGGAGATATCAACTCAAGACGTGGACGCATCCAGGAAATGACCACACAGCCCGGTATCGAGCAGATCACCGCATTTGTTCCGCTTTCCGAAATGTTCGGATATTCAAACTCACTTCGTTCACGTTCACAGGGACGTGGACAGTATTCAATGGAACCCAGTCACTTTGAAGAGGTTCCGAAGTCCATTCAGGAAAAAATTATTTCCGTAAGAAAAGACGGATAAATTAAAAATTAAAATTATTTAAAATAATAACGGAGGATTTCAAAAATGGGAAAAGCCACATTTGAACGTACAAAACCCCACGTAAACATCGGTACCATCGGTCACGTTGACCATGGTAAGACCACCCTTACCGCTGCTATCACAAAGACTCTGTCTCTTGGCAACGGTAACATCGAATTCCTGGCATACGACCAGATCGACAACGCACCCGAGGAAAAAGCAAGAGGTATCACAATCAACACCAGACACGTTGAGTACGAGACTGAAAAACGTCACTACGCTCACGTTGACTGCCCCGGCCACGCTGACTATGTTAAGAACATGATCACCGGTGCAGCTCAGATGGATGGTGCTATCCTCGTTGTTGCAGGAACCGACGGTCCTCTCCAGCAGACCCGCGAGCACGTTCTTCTTGCTCGTCAGGTTGGCGTTCCCGCAATCGTTGTATTCATGAACAAGACTGACCTCGTTGACGACGATGAGCTTCTCGACCTCGTTGAGATGGAAGTAAGAGACCTCCTCTCCGAGTACGAGTTCCCGGGCGACGATATTCCGATAATCCGCGGATCCGCTCGTGACGCTCTCGAGTCCACCTCCACTGATCTTTCCAGCCCTGAGTATGCTCCTATCCTTGAGCTCATGGATAATGTAGATAACTACATTCCTACTCCTGACCGTCAGGCAGACCTTCCCTTCCTTATGCCCGTCGAGGACGTATTCTCCATCTCCGGCCGTGGTACTGTTGCTACAGGTAGAGTTGAGAGAGGTACTGTTAAGGTTGGCGACGTTGTTGAGATCGTTGGTCTCAGCGATGAGAAGAAGCAGACCACCGTTACCGGTGTTGAGATGTTCCACAAGCTCCTTCCTCAGGCAGAGGCTGGTGATAACATCGGCGCTCTCCTCCGTGGCGTAGCTAAGGACGAGATCGAAAGAGGACAGGTTCTCTGTAAGCCCGGCTCCACACAGCCCCACACCAAGTTCGTAGGCCAGATCTACGTTCTTACCGAAAAAGAAGGCGGCCGTAAAAAGCCCTTCGTAGCAGGCTACAGACCTCAGTTCTACTTCAGAACCACCGACGTTACCGGCGTAATCGGCCTTCCTGAAGGTACCGAAATGTGCCGTCCCGGTGATAACGTAAACATCACCGTTGAGCTCATCACTCCTATCGCTTGCGAGAAGGGTCTCCGTTTCGCAATCCGTGAGGGTGGTAGAACCGTTGGATCAGGCGTTGTTGCTGAAATTCTTGACTAATTTGTAATTTAATTTACAATATCTATCAATGCATAGGGCTGTTGCAATTATGCAACAGCCCTTGCTCAATAAGTCATAAGACTTGATCTACATAATATCTTTGGGGTTTGGTGCAATTCCATACCGGCGGTAAAGTCCGCGAACACGAAGCAAATGCCCGTGCCGATCAGGTGTGATTCCTGAACCGACGGTAAAGTCCGGATGAGAAAAGATAAAAAGCATACGCCATAGGTGTCCCCAAAATCAAGGGGGCTTTTTGTTTTTTCTTGATTTCATTAAAGAGGTGATTTCTATGAAAACAAAAACTCAGGCAAACGTAAGAAAACTTACGACCGTAGCCATTATGTCCGCCATCGCATCAGTTCTGATGATCTTTGAATTTTCGGTTCCACTTGTTCCCGTGTTCCTGAAATTCGATTTTGCTAACCTTCCCGCTCTGCTCGTGTCCTTTTCCATTGGTCCGCTTGCAGGTGTAACTGTTGAGCTTATAAGAAATGCTATTCATCTGCCTTTCAGTCATACCGCATTCGCAGGAGAACTTGCTAATTTCATCATCAGCGCCGTTTTTGTGGCTACCGCAGGAACAGTCTATAAACTTGTAAAAAACCGCAAGGGCGCAATAATCGGCTCTGTATCGGGCGCTTTGGCGTCCGCACTCATTTGCCTGCCCGTAAACTATTACATTTCATATCCCGTGTTTGCCAAGGTGTTTGCACCTATGGACGTCATCATGGGGATGTATCAGGCAATACTCCCATCTGTAGATTCTCTTTGGGAGGCGCTACTTATCTTCAATCTTCCTTTCACTTTTGTAAAAGGAATGATCTGCGTGATCATAACCTTCTTCATCTATAAGCCACTCTCGCCTATTTTGAAGGGAAGCCTTGACCGAAAAAGAAAATAGTTATATGCACTTCGGGAGGGATCAACTGCGATCTTCTCCCGAATTTGTGTTTTTTCCAAAAAAACAGAACCGACAGTTAAGTTGTTGCGGAAAAATCTTAAATAGTATAAAATAAAGTATTGATTTATTTATGAAAAAATGATATAATATATCGAATAACAAAAAATCTTATCAAGAGCGGTGGAGGGATTGGCCCTATGAAGCCCGGCAACCTGTCAGATGACAAGGTGCTAATTCCAAAGAGATGAGAACTTAAGCCTCTCACCTCTCAGACGAGGCTTTTTTGTTATCTTAAACGGTATAAAATAGTAATATAAAAAGGAGTGCCCGAAAGGGTAATAAAGAAATGACCGAAAAGAAAATTACATTATTTACGTCAGAGTCCGTAACTGAAGGACATCCTGATAAGATTTGTGACAAGATTTCCGACGCAATACTTGACGAGCTTATCCGCCAGGATCCTATGTCCCGCGTTGCTTGCGAGACATTCTGCACCACAGGACTCGTCACGGTTATGGGCGAGATCACCACAAGCGCATATGTTGACATTCAGAGCATCGTAAGAGAGACCGTCCGCGAGATCGGCTACGACAGAGCAAAATACGGCTTTGACTGCGACAGCTGTGCCGTTATCACTTCTATACACGAGCAATCCGCAGATATAGCTCTTGGAGTTGATAAATCCTACGAAGCAAAGCAGGGCGTCACCGACGGACTTGATACAGGTGCGGGTGACCAGGGCCTTATGTTCGGCTACGCTTGCGACGAGACGCCTGAGCTCATGCCTCTGCCCATATCACTTGCACACCGTATGGCAAAAAAACTCACTGAGGTCAGAAAAAACAAGACCCTTTCCTATCTCCGTCCCGACGGAAAAACTCAGGTAACGGTAGAATATCACGACAATGTTCCCGTCAGAGTAGATACCGTGGTAGTATCCTCACAGCATTCCGCTGACGTCGAGCTTGAAACTATCCGAGAGGATATCATCAAGCACGTTATCATCCCCGTAGTGCCTGCAGAGTTTCTTGATGAGAACACCAAAATATACGTTAACCCCACGGGCAGATTCGTTATAGGTGGCCCCGCAGGCGACACCGGTCTTACAGGCAGAAAGATCATCGTAGATACTTACGGTGGTTACGCAAGACACGGCGGCGGTGCGTTCTCAGGTAAGGACCCGACGAAGGTGGACAGAAGTGCATCCTACGCCGCAAGATACATAGCTAAAAACGTGGTCGCCTCGGGACTTGCCAAGGCTTGCGAGGTTCAGGTCGCTTACGCTATCGGCGTTGCAAAGCCCGTTTCCGTTATGATCGATACCCAAGGAACCGCAATTGTTCCCGAAAGCGTAATAGAAAAAGCAGTTCTTGAACTCGTAGACCTCAGACCCGCCGCTATTATCGAAAAATTCAATCTTCGCACCCCCATCTACTCAGGACTTGCCGCCTACGGCCATATGGGAAGAGAGGATCTTGGAGTCGCTTGGGAGACTTGCGATATAGCAGAAAAACTCAGAGAAAAGGTGCTCGGCTGATAGCACCGTGAAGGAGCATGCATATGTCACAAACCGATATCGAAATAGTGGACGCGGGCGGACTTGTTAAAATAAGCGGAACCGTCGAGCATATAACGTATCAGAATGACGATAACGGCTTTTGCATATGCGATATCTGCAACGATAAGGACGAGATAATCACCGTGCTCGGCTCTGTTCCGTACCCAATGGTGGGAGACTATTATATATTTTACGGAAGATGGACTCATAACGCAAAATACGGCAGACAGTTCAAGGCAGAGCAGTTTGAAAAAAGCCTGTCATCCGATAAGGCGGCAATTCTGAAATATCTCTCCTCACGCGCAATCAAGGGTATCGGAGCACGAATGGCGCAGCGCATCGTTGCGGAGTTTGGAGAGGATACCTTTGACGTAATTGAAAACCACCCCGATTGGCTTGCAGATATCAAGGGAATTTCCCTGAAAAAAGCACAGGAAATAAGTGCCGACTTTAAGGAAAAGGCGGGAATGCGAAGTGCCATGATGTACTTCGGTGAGTTCTTCGGCCCGACACTTAGTGTAAGAATATTCAAAAAATGGGGCTCAGGAGCCGTGGACATTGCCAAAAATAACCCATACCGCCTCTGTGACGAAATAGACGGTATCGGATTTGAAAAGGCAGACGAAATGGCGCGAAAGATCGGATTTCCGGAGGATAGCGCGGACAGACTCAAAAGCGGTACGGTTTATATATTGAAGCATAATGCAGCGCAGAACGGTCATACCTGCCTGCCTCGTGAGACTCTGGCAAAGCTCTCGGCACAGATGATGGGTACGACAGAGGAGTACGCCGATGAAATAATCTCTCAGCTCATTAAAGAGAAAAGACTTTACTCTATGCTCTGCAACTCCAAGAGTTATATCTTTGACGAATATACCTATAATTGCGAAAAGACCGTCGCAGCTAAGCTCACGCAGCTTGATAAGATTTGTATTCCCGTAAATATAACCGACGTCTACGCCTTCCTGGCAAAAGAAGAAATGCAAAACGGTATCTCATATGCCGATCAGCAAAGAAATGCGATTGCAAAGGCGATGACCAGCGGCGTGTTGATACTCACCGGAGGCCCCGGCACGGGAAAGACTACCGTAGTAAAGGCACTGCTTGATATCTTTAAAAGCATGGGCTTCAAGGTGGCGCTTGCCGCGCCAACGGGCCGAGCCGCTAAAAGACTTTCCGAGTCAACGCAGTGTGAGGCTAAAACCGTTCACAGATTGCTTGAAATGGCATATTCCGCAGACGACGCCACCGCAGGAGAGGGCGAAAAGCACTCGGAATTTATGCGCAACGAGGATAACCACCTTGAAGAAAACGTCGTCATAGTTGATGAGGTGTCAATGATAGACGTATACCTTATGAATGCCCTTGTAAAAGCGATCAAGCCGGGAGCAAGACTTATACTGATAGGAGACGTGGATCAGCTTCCAAGCGTCGGCGCAGGAGATGTCCTGCGTGACCTTATCGATTGCGAAAGATTTTCCGTTGTAAGACTGGTTGAGATATTCCGTCAGGCGCAAAGCAGCCTCATAGTTACTAATTCTCACGAAATAAACCTTGGAAATATGCCAAGCCTTGACGTCAAGGATAATGACTTTTTCTTTCTTCCGCGCCCTGACAGTGAAATAGCCGCAACCATTTCGGACCTGTGCCGTAACCGTCTGCCAAAGGCTTACGGAAGCGAGTTTGCTGACGGTATTCAGGTAATATCTCCGTCAAGACGCGGAGTTGCAGGAACGGATTCGTTGAACCATCTGCTTCAGCAGGCGCTCAATCCTCCATCCGCTCAGAAGGCAGAGTACCGCCATCGCGAGATAACCTACCGCGTGGGGGATAAGGTGATGCAGATAAGAAATAACTACGACCTCGAATGGGAAAAGGACGATACCGTCGGATACGGCATCTTCAACGGAGATATCGGCATAATAGAAGCAATAGACCGCGCGGAACAAGTGATGCATATAAGGTTCGATGACCGTACCGTTCTGTACGATCTGTCAATGCTTGACGATATTACTCAGGCATTTGCTATTACCGTCCATAAAAGTCAGGGAAGTGAGTACCCGACGGTTATTATCCCGATGTATAGCGCACCTCCAATGCTCCTTACACGCAATCTGCTCTATACGGCAGTTACGCGTGCACAAAAAATGGTAATATTGGTCGGCAACTCTGATATTGTAAGGCGCATGGTCGAAAATGACTGCCAGGCACTCAGATATACCGGACTCTATTACAGACTCAAAGCTTGATAAAATGAAAGGTGAACGCAGATGCCTCAACGCTTGTCAACGTTCAAAAAGTATTTGAAGCTTGCAGGTGGCTTGCTTTTCGTACCAAAATGTCCGGGTTGCGGTGAGGTTATGCCTCTTTCTACCGTTACAGATCGCGAAGGGGTTTTGTGTGACCGCTGCCTCGATAAATGGTATCAGGAAAAGCTGACTTGCTGCAAAGGATGCGGTAAAAGTTATCCACAGTGCATGTGCCCGACCGATGCCTTGCTTGAAGCAGGTTGTGGCGTGCTTATATCTCTTGTCCCATATGATAAGAATGCGCGGACAAGCCGGAACGTAGTCAGTAAGCTTATATACGAAATAAAGGACACCAAAAACCGTGCGTTGACGGATTTCCTTGCATTTGAGCTTGCAAGCGCACTTGAATTTGTCATAAGAAGGCTCGGTGCAGCAAATTGCGTTGTAACGTATGCACCGAGATCAAATAAGGCGATCAACGAAAAGGGACACGACCAGAGCTATCTTCTTGCCGGGGCATTCGCATCGTTGCTTGAACTGCCGTTTGCAAAGTGCTTCCGCAGAGTAAGCAGACTTTTCGGTGAACGTACTCAAAAGGAACTCGACGAGTCGGAAAGAATACTAAACGCAAGGCGCTCGTATTCTTTTAATCCCAAACGCGCGCAGTTCGTGAAGGATAAATGCGTTATCCTGATCGATGACCTTGTAACTACCGGTGCAAGCCTTGCCGCTTGTACAGACCTGCTCGTAAAAAATGGCGCACAAAGTATTATTTGCGTAACCGTTGCGGCAAGTATTGCCGAAAAAGAAGAAAAAGAAAAATAGCAAATTTAAACGAAAGGAACGGAAATGATGAAATCAAACCTCAAATTTTCAAAAAGTATAGGCATTGATCTTGGAACTGCAACCGTCCTTGTTTATTTGCAGGGAAAGGGAATAATAATCAAAGAGCCGTCCGTTGTTGCAATCAATAGCGATACAGATAAGATCGAAAAGGTCGGTATTGAAGCACAGGAAATGCTCGGCAGAACCCCGGAAAACATAATAGCGACCCGTCCTCTTAAAGACGGAGTTATAAACCGTTACGAAATAACATTTAAGATGCTCCAGTACTTTATCCGAAAAGCATGCGGAAGGCATATGCTTTTCCCCCCCAGAGTAGTGATCTGCGTTCCCTCGGAGATCACCGAGGTCGAGGAAAGAGCTGTCAGAGACGCCGCAACCGAGGCGGGAGCAGATAAGGTCGATCTTATAGAAGAACCACTTGCCGCCGCAATAGGCGCGGGCATAAACATCAACGAACCCTGCGGTAACCTCGTCGTCGATATAGGCGGCGGAACCACCGATATAGCGGTTATTTCTCTTGGTGGAATAGTCGCGTCTGACTCTATAAAGGTGGCAGGAAATAAATTTGACGAGGCGATCGTACGCTATGTTCGCAAAAAGCATAATCTTCTCATTGGTGAAAGATCTGCTGAGCAGATCAAGATCAAGATCGGAGCAGTTTATGATCATAAAAATCCAAAGTATCTCGAGGTTAAGGGCAGATGCCTTACCGACGGCCTGCCTAAGGTCGTAACTATCAGCTCACTTGAAATGATCGAGGCAATGATAGAGCCTATCACCGCCATAATGGACGCAGTCTGCTCCGTAATAGAACATACTCCACCCGCACTGCTTGGAGATATTCTCCGTAACGGAATAGTAATGACCGGCGGCGGAAGCCTCATTCCGGGCTTTGACAGACTTATGGAAAAGGCAACCGGAATAAAGACGAGAATTGCCAAGGACGCGGTTTCCTGCGTCGCACTCGGCACTGGAGTCTCACTTGAGCATCCGGAATATTTTTATTATAACAGTCGCGTAAATAATCGCACGAGAATCAAACACTGAATTCAGTATTCAAAGGGAGAACGCTATGAACACAACAGAAAACAAATATGTAATTTCAGGATATGAGCCGAAAAGGCTGTTCAGATTTTTCGAGGATATATGCAGAATTCCTCGCGGATCAGGTAACGAAAAGGGAATATCCGATTACCTTGTCGCATTTGCTAATGAAAGAGGACTTGAGGTACATCAGGATGAAGAGCTTAATGTCCTGATCAGAAAGCCTGCAACCGCAGGCTACGAAAACGAGCCCTCGATTTTGCTTCAGGGACACGTCGATATGGTCTGCGAGAAAAATAATGACACTGTACACGATTTTCTTACCGACCCGATAATCCCCTACGTTGACGGAAAGTTCCTTAAAGCTCGCGGAACAACACTCGGAGGCGATAACGGAATTGCTGTCGCAACTATGATGGCGCTTCTTGACGGTGAGCTTGATGCTCACCCGGAGCTTGAATGCCTCTTCACCACATCTGAGGAGACGGGACTTAACGGTGCATACGCGTTTGATTATTCACTGATCAAGTCGACTCGTATGATAAATATGGATAGTGAAGCTGACGATTGCGTTATCGTCGGATGCGCAGGCGGACTCAGGAGCGATGTTTCGGTAGAGTATACCCCCATAGCACTTCCCGACGGAATAACTCCCGTGAAGGTCTCGGTCAGCGGTCTTATGGGCGGACATTCGGGTGAGAACATCAACGACGGCAGAGCAAACGCCAATAAACTTGTTGCAATGCTTATAAAGGATATCTCCTCCTCAACTGATACCTATATCTCCGCAATAGTCGGCGGAAGTAAGGATAATGCGATCCCCCGTGAGTGTGAGGCTTATATAGCCGTTAAGGATGCAGACGCCGCCAGGGAAGCCTTTGAACTTTGCGCATCCTCCATTAAAGATGCACTTGGCGAGGACGACGCTGCATTCAACGCCTCTTTTGATGTCACAGATGCGGCAAATGAATATGCAACGCTTGATGCAACCAAGGCATTGATAGATTTCTTCTATAGGATTCCTGTCGGCGTGCTTAAAATGAGCCTTGCAATGGAAAATTTCGTTGAGTTTTCCAGAAACCTCGGCGTTATCAGAAGCGAAGGAAACAAAATAAGCTTCGTATTTTCAACGCGCTCCGCAATCGAGAGGCAGCTTGACTCATCTATAAGAGTAACTAATTCCTTCACAGACAGACTGAATATGACCGAAGGTGTTTCTGCTACCGCAAACCATTACAGCAGATATCCCGGATGGGAGTATGCCGAGGTGTCAGCCCTCAGAGAGCAGTTCGTAAGGATACACGAGGAACTGTACGGTCAGACACCTATAGTTAAAAGCATCCACGCAGGTCTTGAATGCGGAATTATCGCATCAAGATGCCCCGGGATGGATATAATTGCAATCGGCCCTGATATGAAGGATATCCATTCCCCCGCAGAGGCACTCGATCTCATTTCATGCGAGAAATTTTATCGCATTCTCAGTAAAATGCTCACCGAAAAGCAGAACGGCTGAGAGATATGAAGAACAAAAGCCGCTTATGATCTCTCATGGAGCATCGTAAGTGCTTTTGTGTTATATAATAAACTCATAATACCGATAATTGTGCTATTTTGCCTCCAATTGTCGAAAGTTTTTGCCCGTATTCCTCCGCAAAAACGATAAAAAAACAAAATAACTCTGTACAGCACAGGCATTTTGTGGTATAATTAACGTGTGCGTAGTTTTTTAGCACACAGACAGAACAGATGTAAATATAAGTCTATAACTAAAGTAAAGGATAATATAATGCCAAATAATAAACCTTATCAGGGTGACCGCCATAGCAAATACGGGAGCGGAAAGGGAAAAGCCGCTTTTTCATCGCCGCGCCGTTCCACTCCGGATGTTGAGCCCGTCGATACCGAAGAAAGCGGAATGATAATCGGACGCAACGCGGTTCGTGAGCTTCTGCGCTCAGGGAGAACCGTAGATAAAATATTTGTCCGCCGCGGAGATAGGGAAGGCTCTATCGTAGTACTCGTAGCACAGGCAATAGAGATGAAAATTCCCGTCGTCGAGGTCGACGGCGTGAAGCTTGACAAAATGGCGGGTATGACCCAACATCAGGGCATAATCGCTATGACCGCTCAAAAGGAATATTCCACAGTTGAGGAAATACTTGAAATCGCCAAACAAAGAGGCGAGATGCCACTGATAGTTATTGCCGACGGTATAACCGATCCGTATAACCTCGGAGCAGTAATAAGATGTGCCGAAGGCTGCGGAGCGCACGGTATCATCATTCCTAAAAGACGCGCCGTTGGACTTACTCCCGCAGTAACAAAAGCAAGCGCCGGCGCTATTGAGCATATGGCTATTGCAAAGGTGTCCAATATAGCCTCCACTGTTGATCAACTTAAAAAAATGGGAGTCTGGATATACGCTGCAGAGGCAGGCGGTGATGATTGCTTTGAGACGGATTTCAACGCACCTGCTGCAATAGTGCTTGGCAGTGAGGGGAACGGAGTTTCCGCGCTTGTTAAGGAAAAAAGCGATTACATAGTTTCAATACCGATGTACGGCAAGGTCAATTCCTTCAACGTGTCAACCGCCGCTGCAGTAATACTCGCACAGGCAGTAAACTATAGAAAAAAACACCTATAAGCAAAGAAAGGAGGCATTTCCGTGCCGGACAAGGATAATGCTCATCAGGAAAATATACTAAGCGGACTTAAAGAACTGTTTGAGGGCGATCCGTCCTTGGATCAGAACGGTGAGGCACCCACCCATTTGGATGATAGCTCCGACCTGGAATTTGCCGCCCAGTTGTCAGATACGCTCTCCCGTGTTCTCGGTACTGCCCCCACGGATTCAACGGTAAAAACAGAGGAATTATTGCGTGCCGAAGAAGCCCGCAAAGCGGAAGAGGCTCGCAAAGCCGAAGAGGCTCGCAAAGTCGAAGAGGCTCGCAAAGCGGAAGAGGCTCGCAAAGCGGAAGAGGCTCGCAAAGTCGAAGAAGCCCGCAAAGTGGAAGAGGCTCGCAAAGCCGAAGAAGCCCGCAAAGCGGAAGAGGCTCGCAAAGCGGAAGAGGCTCGCAAAGCGGAAGAGGCTCGCAAAGCCGAAGAAGCTCGCAAAGCGGAAGAGGCTCGCAAAGCGGAAGAAGCTCGCAAAGCGGAAGAAGCTCGTAAAGCCGAAGAAGCTCGCAAAGCCGAAGAAGCTCGCAAAGCGGAAGAGGCTCGCAAAGCGGAAGAGGCTCGCAAAGCGGAAGAAGCCCGCAAAGCCGAAGAAGCTCGCAAAGCGGAAGAGGCCCGCAAAGCAGAAGAGGCCCGCAAAGCGGAAGAAGCACGTAAAGCGGAAGAAGCTCGCAAAGCTGAAGCTGATAGGCGAATAGAAGAAGCTCATAGGGCAGTTATCCATACGATCAAGATCAAGGATCAGAAGCCTGCCTCTCAAACTAAGGTCGAAGAGGATGAATACATAGAAGAGCCGGACGATATCGAACTTCAAATTCCAACGCCGATAATAGACGATCAGGTGGTTATGGATATCTTTTCCGAACGCAAGCCCGATGCAAGCCGTGACTCAATCAAGCGCCGCGGATTCGTTCATAACGACGCTGAGGTGGAAAACGAATCCGTAATACCGGACTCAATTCTCCAAACAGGTGAAGAGCCTGCCGTCAAGACTAAAGAAAAGAAAAAGAAGCCTGAAAAGAAAGCGAAAAAGGGTATGGCAATGTCGGATGATGACATTGATCTTGCTATCGCGCTGGGATATGAATATGAGCTTGCACAAAGCATAGGATATTCAACTGTAGAAAAAAAGCGCCGAAAAAAGGTGCAGCCTCGGATCCCGACTGCGGGAAGATGCAAAACGGTTGGCTGCGACGGTAACGAATATGTCAGTATCTCGCAGAGCGAGACGGTAAAAACACGGTTTGTAAAGGAAGGCAAAAGGCTTAAGCTCAGAACGGTGTTCACCGCTATACTCCTTGTTCTCTTGTTCGCATTTGAAAACGTTGACCTGCTTTTGCAGAACGTGACCGAACCAACCGTTTTCGATACGCTCCCGTATTTGCCAATTGCAGTCGCATTTTTGCTGACAGTATTAATGACTTTGATATCCTTCAAGCCCGTGATGCGAGGCTTCAAGGATGCCATCACGTTCAACGCCTCAATGTATTCATGCACCGCCATCGCACTTATCTTTACCTTGATATACGATGTTGTATTCGTTGTTACATTCGATATGGGCGGAAATGATATGCTGATGCTTAATACCGCAGTAGGACTAAATCTTACTATTACGTTGCTTTGTGAATGTATGAATTATAAGAGGGACTATCAATCCTTCCTTATTGCATCCGCACCCGGAAAAAAATACGTTATCGAGCCATACGCACCGATCTCACGAAATCCGCGCTCCTACGCAGACGGTACTTCCAATACCGAGCCTGATCCTATTGTATCGTGCAGATATAAAACCCATAAAGTAGATATTCCGGGGGGATTCTTTGACAGAACCTCCAAGCCGTCCGCCTGGTACAGAAAACTCAATGTAATGCTTCCGATTGTTGGCGCGATAGTGCTGGCGGCATTCATAGTTACACTTGTAAAATACGGTAACTTCCTGACTGCGCTCTCAATCGCTATGTGTGCGCTCGTTGTGTGTTTGCCTGCTAATATGGCGCTTTCGAATAGTATACCCCTCTTGCTTGCATCGTCAGATATGAAGAAGCGTAAATGCGCACTTATAGGCGAATGCAACGTAGAACAGTATGCAAAGACCGATTGTATTGTACTTGACGAAAGAGCCTTGCTCGACGTAAGCTTCAGACACAAGACGAACGAGCGCGCCTGCAACGAGGCATATATGAATGAGCTTGCTTCATATATAGCAAGAATAATTCTGTCGCTCGATAATACCTTGACCGACGCAATAGTTGGTAATATTCCGGTCTATATGGGCGACGATATCAAAATTTCCATAAGTTCTATCGAGGAAAACGGTATCGAGGCGTACGTCAATTCGTCAAGCCACATATTCATCGGTGAACGCGAATTTATGCAGAAGCATAACGTCTCACTCAAGCCCGCGATCGTTACCGCAAACAATGCTGATGTAAGCATGAACGGAGTACAGTACCTATACCTTGCGGTTGAGGATCTGATGTGTTGGAGACTTGAGATGTCCTACCGTGTCAGGGACGAGTTCCTTGCAGTGCTTTCAGCAGTTAAAAACGAAGGCCTTGATCTTGCCGTAGTAACGGTAAATCCCGGTATCAACGGCGCATTCCTAAGTAAAAATAAGCTTTTCGGATCAATAGAGCTGATAAGGCCGGATCGCATAGAACTAAAGGAACCCCACTCGGAAGAAAAATCAGAGATCGTTATAGATAGCGGAGTGGTTTCCGCAAAGGAAAATCACGTTATCTATCCAATACTCTGGTGTAAACGAATCACTGCAAACGCAGGTGTGTGCCTCAAATGCGCAGTAATAATGCTCGTGATCTCGGGCTTGCTTCTGCTCTCCCTCACGGTCACAGGGCTATTTACAAGACTCAGCTCGGCGATAGTGACCGTGCTGTGCCTGATAATGCAGATCCCATCTGCTATGTCTGCACTGTTTATTAAATCAATACCCGAGGCACCGACTACTAAGTCAACGACAAAGAAAAAATGACCTCAGTTCAAGGAGAAAACATGGATCAGCTACAAGCAGACCGAATAAAATATGAGTCTATACTCAAATCCGTCTCCAAGCCCGGAAGATACTCGGGTGGAGAATTCGGTCAGATTATAAAAAACAAAGACGATGTTAAAGCAAGATGGGCATTCTGTTTTCCCGATACATACGAAATCGGAATGTCAAACCTCGGTGTCCGAATACTGTACGGCGCCCTCAATAACGAGCCCGATATCTGGTGCGAGCGCGTATACGCTCCGTGGGATGATATGGAAGCGCAGATGCGCCAAAACGGTATAAAGCTCTGCGCCCTCGAAAGCTCCGATCCCCTGACCGCTTTTGATATTATCGGCTTTACCCTTCAGTACGAAATGTCCTATACCAACGTGGTAAATATGATAGATCTTGCCGGTCTGCCTCATTTTGCCAAGGACAGAGATGATAGCATGCCAATAATAATTGGCGGTGGCCCGTGCGCCTATAACGCTGAGCCCGTTGCCGATTTCTTCGATTGCTTCTCTATCGGAGAGGGCGAGGAGATGCTCGTCGAATTCACTAAACTATACATAAGCATGAAAGAGGACGGAACCTACACAAAGCAGGCGTTCCTCCGCCGTGCCGTAAAGGAGGTTCCCGGAACCTACGTCCCGTCATTCTACGACGTGAAATATAACGAGGACGGCACGATAAAAGCGTATACCCCCGTTTACGATGACGTTCCCAAAAAGGTTACAAAAAGAATAATCTCGGATATGGATAAGGCGTATTTTCCCGATAAGGTGGTGCTTCCGTATATCGAAGCCGTACACGACAGAATTATGCTCGAGGTGTTCCGCGGATGTATCAGAGGATGCCGCTTCTGCCAGGCGGGAATGATCTACCGCCCCGTGCGCGAAAAGTCCGCAGACGTCCTCAACGAGCAGGCAAGGTGCCTGTTTGAAAATACGGGATATGAGGAAATATCCCTGACCTCACTGTCTATCAGCGACTATACCGAGCTTGAAAGCCTTACGGATAAGCTCCTTCAGTGGACGGACGAAAATATGGTGTCACTTTCACTGCCGTCCCTCAGAATTGATAGCTTCTCAAAGAGACTTATGGAAAAGGTCGCATCCGTCCGCTCGTCATCTTTAACCTTTGCCCCCGAGGCAGGTACTCAGAGACTTCGTGACGTTATCAATAAAAACGTCACCGAGGATGACCTGATGCGCGCCGTGAACGTGGCGTTTGACGCGGGAAAGAATATCGTAAAGCTCTACTTTATGCAAGGACTACCCACGGAGACCGAGCAGGACCTCGAGGGCATTGCTCAGTTGGCTCAATCGGTTGTCAAAGCATATTTCGCTAACCCCAATCGAAACAGAAAGCAGAAGCCCACGGTCACCATCAGCGTCTCCTGCTTTATCCCCAAGCCCTTCACACCGTTCCAATGGGAGCCTCAGGACACAATCGAGGTGCTTGAGCAGAAGC
Organism: Clostridia bacterium; assembly: GCA_017504205.1. GTDB lineage: Bacteria > Bacillota > Clostridia > Oscillospirales > CAG-272 > HGM12650. Next base: position 38,346 of record JAFVRO010000005.1, read on the forward strand.
AAAAGCTTATCGGCTCAAAGATAACAGACCGATGCGTAAGATATACCCACCACGATGCAAGAGTGTCAAGGATCGAGGCAGTGCTTGCAAGAGGTGACAGACGTCTGTGTCAAGCTCTTGAATTGGCTCAGAAAAAGGGATTTTCCTTCGACGCTTGGGACGAAAGATTTGATTACGATAAATGGATCGCAGTGCTTGAGGAATGCGGAATAGACCCCGCCTTTTACGCAAACCGCAGATTCGGCGAGGACGAGGTCCTGCCGTGGGACGTAATCGATTGCGGCGTCTCAAAGGAATTTTTCCTCCGTGAAAAGCATAAGGCGTACGGAGAGGATACAACCCCCTCCTGCCGCGAAAAATGCTCAGGATGCGGAGCAAATAAGTTAGGAGGTGAACGCTCATGCTGTCCCAGAATGCACAAGGCGTAAAGAAATGCTACGAAAAGCACGCACTTCCAATGCTTGAAGCCCCCCGCTTCGTCCGTCTGAAATTCTCCAAGGTCGGCAAGCTTCAGTTCATCTCACATCTCGACCTTCACCGTACCTTTAACCGCGCAATAATCCGCGCAGGAATTCCGGCGTGGTATACCAAGGGCTTCAACCCCCATACCAAGCTCGTGTTCGCAACACCGCTGTCAATAGGCGCACAAAGCACCTGCGAGTACCTCGACGTGCGTGTAGAACGCGAAATGTCCCCCACGGAGATAATGAACCGTCTGAACGCCGAGCTTCCGGGTGAAATGCAGATAACAGATGCCTTTTTCCCGACAACGCCTTTCTCGGATATAGTCTGGTCGGAATATACCCTGACCGTCCACTCACTGGAAGACCTCACCGCGGCGCAGGCATCCGTGTCCGCACTTTTCGCAGAAAACGGTATAGTCCTGCCCAAAAAGACTAAATCGGGCGAAAAGGACGTGGACATAAGACCGATGATAAGGTCACTGTCCGTAACGGCACAGGGAGACGGCATTATAGTAAACGCGGTACTTAGCGCAAACAGTAGGGAATACCTCAACCCCGAAATGCTTATCAAAGCAATACTCAAATACCGCCCCGACGTTTTCGGTGATAAAGCACCTCTTTATAGCATCGTGCGTAATAAGGTTCTCCTTGCCGACGGAGTGACGGAGTTCAGATAATGAATAAAAATACGGGAACACCTTGAAGCTTCCCGTATTTTTTCATATAGCTGCCTTCAAACCTTTTTAATCAAGGCTATGTCACAAGCATGAGTTGATAATATTTTGAACGAGGTTCTTTATTCGACGGCCCCGGCCCGTGTCATCCTGAGCGAAGCCGAACTTTTGCGGCAAGCCGCAAAAGCGCGTCAGCGGGATCTCGGACCGGCTTCA